>CAZOLZ010000026.1:0-19964 GCA_964580965.1 uncultured Flavobacteriales bacterium
GTGAATTATTTTATGAATTTATAGATAGAAGTGTTTCTAAACAAATCAATTATTATCGTTTGAAACAATTTGATTTTGATGGAAAATCAACTCTTACTAAAACAATTAGTATTGATAACAGAATTACAGAGAACAAAACAATAAAATATATGACAAATTTAATTGGTCAGAAAGTGGATAAAACTTATAAAGGTGTTGTTATATTATATTATAGTGACGGTTCTTCAGTTAAAGTTATTCAATAATTAATTGGGGATAGAGTATGAGTTACCACTCATTTTCTGTCCCCATTTCTTTATTATCTTCATCAATTAGCTTTTGCCAATTGTATGATATATCTTCAGTATCTTTGATTATGGTTTTATACTCTTCTTTAGTTAAATCATATCGATTGATTTCTTCTCCCGTGTATTTTTCTATATCATCCAAAAGAATTTTTTCTTGAGTGCTGCAAAAAGAAATCGCATAACCTAAATTGTTTCCTCTACCACATCTACCACACCTGTGAACATAATTTTCTGGATTATCAGGAAGGTCATAGTTGATTACATGTTCCACATTTGGAAGATCAATACCTCTAGAAGCAACATCAGTAGTTACTAGTACTTTATTAGCTCCATTTCTAAATCGATCAAGTATAGCAAAACGTTCTTTTTGCTCTATACTTCCGTGAAGTATTTCGCTTTTTATTCCAACTCGTTCCATTGCTGCAACTATTCGCTCTACTCTTACTTTAGTTCGAGCGAAAACAATAAACTTACCATCTTCATATTCTTTAATAATGTTCTCTAAGAAGAATCTTTTGTCATCCATTTCAATATATGTTACACTATGAAAAACATTCTTTGAAACTGGGTTCTTAGGAGAGATTTGAATACGAATCGCGTTTCTAACAATATCGTATGCTAGTGATTTAATTTTTTTATCAATAGTAGCAGAAAAGAACAATGTTTGTCTCTTTTTGGGGAGATGCTTTAAAACATCATGAATGTCTTTGTTAAAGCCTAAATTTAACATTAAATCAGATTCGTCTAAGATCAAAAATTGGATTTCATTTAATTGAATGTAACCTTGGTGGATTAGATCAAACATTCTTCCTGGGGTAGCAACTAATATATCGATTCCTTTTGTTAAACTTTCTATCTGACTGTATTGTTCAACTCCTCCGATTAATCCTAAACTTTTTAAAGTTGTATGTTTACCAATTTCGTCAAAAACTCTTGAGATTTGTTGAGCTAACTCTCTTGTTGGTACCATCACTAGACAACGAATTGCAGTGTTTTTAGGTTTTTTTGATAGTAATCGATTTAATACAGGGATAACAAATGCAGCAGTTTTTCCCGTTCCAGTTTGAGCAATAGCCATTACATCTTCTCCTTCCAATATAGGTTTTATTGCTTTGAATTGAATATCTGTAGGTTTTTTATATCCTAATTCTTCAATAGCCTTTTTTATCCTTTTATCTATTGGGTAATCAGAGAATTTCATGATGTTTTTTGTAAAATTAAACAAGAAAGCCGTACAAGAAAATGCACGGCTTAGTATATTTATATTGTTTGAATTTATTCTTCGATACTAGGCACTAGTATTCTTCCACAGTGTTCACAAACAATAATTTTTCTTTTTAAAGTGATTTCTAATTGTCTCTGAGGTGGAATTTTGTTAAAACATCCACCACAAGAATCACGTTGGATTGGAACAACCGCTAAACCATTTTTAGCATTTGTTCTAAGACGTGTATATGCTGTAAGCAATCTTTCGTCAATATTTTTAGTAGCTTTTTCAGATTTTTTAATTAGTTTTTCCTCATCTTTTTGAGTTTCACCAACAATTTCCTCTAGTTCTTTACGCTTATTATCTAAATCTGTCTTTCTGAATTCTAGACGGTCTTTAACCTCATCTAAATTTTCTTTTTTAGAAGTTATTTTGAATTTAGCTTCTTTTGATCTTTTCTCATGAAGTTTAATTTCTAACTCTTGATATTCTATTTCTTTAGATAAAGATTCAAATTCACGATTATTTCTAACCTTTTCTTGTTGTTCTTTATATTTAGCGATAGCTAATTCAGCATCTTTAATTGCATTTTTTCTGTCAGAAATCTCAGTATCTAATTCTTTGACTTCTTCTTGACTTTTAGCAATTCTAAGATTTAATCCTTCGATTTCATCTTCTAAATCTTGAACTTCTAAAGGTAATTCTCCTCTAATTGTTCTGATTTTATCAATTTCAGAATCAATCTTTTGCAATTCATATAGCGCTTCTAATTTTTCTGCTATTGTGATCTCTTTCTTCGTTGCAGTTTTTGCCATTTGCTAAAAATAATTAATTGGATTCGTTATTAATTCCGTTTTGTAAAATGCAAAGGTAGGAAATTTTTTCGTTAAAATATCAGCTAATAAATTTGTTGTGTATTGTTCGCTTTCAAAATGACCGATATCTGCGATTAAAATTTCATCTTCAGCATCAAAAAAATCGTGGTATTTATAGTCTCCCGTAATGAAAATATCGGCTTTAAAAGATTTAGCTTGAGGTAATAAAAAACTTCCGGCTCCACCACAAAATGCGATTTTCTTTATTTTATCTTTTACGATGTTTGTATGACGAATTATTCCACAATTAAATTTCTCTTTAACAAGTTGTAAGAATTCTACGGTGTTCATTTCTTCTTCCAATTCTCCAACCATTCCACTTCCAATTGTTTGATTGTTGTTTTTTAAAGGAATGATATCATAAGCTACCTCTTCGTATGGATGTATTATCTTTAAAGTATTTAAAGCTTTCGAAATTAAATGTTCTGGGATGATGTATTCAGATCTTATTTCTTTTACTTTTTCCAATTGATTAGCTGAACCAACAGTAGGATTAGCTTTATCATTTGGTTGAAAAGTACCCACGCCCTCAGTGTTAAAACTACATTTACTGTAATTTCCAATTTCACCAACCCCAATCTCAAATAAAGATTTATTGACTTTTTGAACTGATTCAATAGGAGTATAGATAACTAATTTGTTAAGGTTTTTCTTTGGTAAAAGTACGTTTGTGTTTTTTATTCCTAAACGATTTGCAATTTCATAATTTACACCAAAGTTATAGTTGTCAAAATTCGTATGAATTGCGTAAATAGCAATTTTGTTTTCAATTGCTTTTATAACTGTTCGTTCGATGTAGTTTTTTCCATTAAGCTTTTTGATTCCGCTAAAAATGATTGGATGATGACTGATGATTAAATTGCATTTTTTTTGAATCGCCTCTTCAATAATTTCTTCAGTACAATCCAAACAGATTAAAACATTTGTAATTTCACTTTCTGTATTTCCTATAATAAGTCCAGAGTTATCATAAGTTTCTTGATAATTAATTGGAGAAAATGATTCTAAATAGTTTTGGATTTCTTTTATTTTCACTTTTTTAAAATTCTTGTTTTTATATCTAATATTTTTATTTGGCATCTATAGTTTGTAATTCAATCCATATTGAATACCCAACTGATAATTGTAATGCTTGAATTGAGATGTTTTTAAGTAACTTGAGAAAAGTTGATTTCTGAAAGTAGGTAAAATATCAAAAGACCATTTTTCATTGAATTGATAAATGATTCCAGTCTGAATCGTAGTTCCTAAATTGAAATAATTAAAACCTTGCTTCGTTTTTAAAGTTTCATTATCGCTTTGGTTTTCTGAAGTTGTCCAAGTTGTTTTTTTGGATGAGTTCACAAAGATTTGAGGTGTTAAACCGATTCCAATTAAAATTTTCAACTTTTTACCAGTGAAATAGTTAATAGTTAAAGGCATTCCCAAGTAGGTGTATTTTTGATTATAGTTATAAGTTGAGTCATTTATAGTTGATTGAAAGCTATATTGTTCACCTGTGTTAATAAGAGATAACTTTCCTTCAAAGTTGAAGTTTTTGTTGAGTTTTTGACGGAAACCAATAGCATAATTTGTTGTCCATATGGCTCTTTCGTTTGATCGCTCACCAATATCTTTACCAAAAGGATAGTCGTTTGGAGTTAAATATCTTCCATTGTAAGAACTGTAAAAAGTAAAAAGTAAATCTGTTTTGCTTGAGTCTAAATAACTATTATTAGAATCTTTTGGATGTTTATTTTTATCAGAACTTATTTCCGTTTCAGTCTGAATTTGACTGAAAATATTAAAGCTGGCAGAGCTAAAAAGAATTAAATAAAACAGTTGTAATTTTTTCATTATTTTTACGTTGTTGTTGTACAAATATCGTTAAAAAAAACTGAGCAGATGTTAAAAAAGGTTTTAAAATGGTCGTTAATCTTAATTGGGATTTTTATAATTATATTGATAAGTATCCCCTTCTTTTTTAAAAATGAGATCAAAGAATTTACAATTAAAGAGGTGAATAAAACACTTTTAGCAGATGTTGAATTAGGTGAGTTTGATTTGACTTTTCTATCAAGTTTTCCAAAAATAGCCATTAAGTTAGAGGATACAAAAGTCATAGGAAGAGATCTATTTAAAGGTATTGAATTGGTTAACATAAAAGAGTTTGAAGCAAAGTTGAATTTTTGGAGTGTTGTTTCTGGTGATCAAATAGAAATCGATGAAATCTATTTTGGAGAACCAACTTTTGATGTTCGAATAATGAAAGATGGTAAAGCAAATTATGATATCGTGAAGCCTGACTCATTAATGACTGAAGAAGAAGTGAGTGAACCTTCGAACTTTAAATTAACACTAAAAAAGTACAAGATTGAAGGTGCAAATATCCGTTATAATGATCAACAAGGAGATATGTTTGCTGAAATTCTGAATTTAGATCACTTAGGAAAAGGAGATTTAACAGAAGTAATAGTTGATTTTGCAACAGAAACATCTATGGATGAATTAACATTTGAAATGGGAGGAATAGATTATCTTTCAAAAGTAAAAACAACTGCAGATGCAACAATCAAAATTGAATTTAATGGTGACGATATGAAGTTCACAATGCAAGAAAATGAGTTTAAGTTGAATGCATTGACTTTTTCGATTGATGGTTTTTATGAAATGTTAAAAGGATATGATGATTTGGATTTAAAATTCAGTGCAGATAAAGCAACATTTAAAGATTTTTTATCATTAATTCCAGCTTTTTATCATTCTGGTTATGAAGGTATGTTAGCTGAAGGAAAGCTAGCTTTTAAAGGAAAGGTTAAAGGTCGAATGGATGAAGTGAATATGCCAGGTTGGGATTTTGGAATGTCTGTTGAAAATGCTAAAATTAAATATCCAGATTTACCAGGTTCAATTTCAAACATTCAATTGAAAGTTGATTCGAAGTATACAGGTGGTTCCGATATGGACAAAATGACTTTAGATATCGATAAATTTCATGCAGACTTTGTTGGGAATACCTTAGATGCTTCATTAAAAATGAGAAATTTAATGACAGATCCATTGTTAGATTCTAAAATTTTAGCAAAAGTAGATTTAAGCACATTAGGTAAAGTGATGCCTTTAGCTGAGGGAGAATCTTATAAAGGTAAAATGAAAGCGGATGTTATTTTAAATGGAAGAATGAGCGCTTTGGAAAATGAAAATTACGAAGCATTTAAAGCTGAAGGAACCGTATTATTGAATGATATTGAGTATCTTACAACTGATTTGCCAGAAAAAGTCAATGTTCAAACATTTGAATTGTTATTCAGCCCTCAAAACTTATCGTTAACAAAATTAGATGCACAAATGGGTAAATCTGATTTTCAAATGGCAGGTAAAATCGATAATTATTTAGCATTTGTGATGAAAGATGAATTGTTGAAAGGTTCATTTACATTTAGAAGTCATTATTTAGATGTTGATCAGCTTATGGGTACATCTGAAGAAACAAGTGAAGATTCGACTTCAACTTCATCCTCGGACGAACAGGTTTCACTTCCTGATAATATTGATTTCAATTTAAATACATCGATCGATAAGATTATGTATAATGGAATTGAAATTTCAAATCTAAAAGGTGGTATTATTTTGAAAGATGAAGTTGCTCAATTAAATGACTTGGTGATGAATACAATGGGTGGGAAAATTGGATTGACAGGTTCGTTTAATACTCAAAATCATGATAGCCCAGTATTTGATTTTGGTTACCAATTAAATGGGATAGACATTAAACCCTTAGCAGAAAATTTTATAACAATTCAAAAATTAGCTCCAATAGCAAATTATGCGAGTGGAAAAATTTCAACTTCATTTCAAATGAAAGGTGATTTAAAGCCAAATCTAGATCCTGTTTATAATTCATTATTTGGTAATGGAGATTTGTTTACAGAAAAAGTAACTGTTTCGGGTTTTGAACCATTGAATAAATTAGGAAATGCTTTAAGCATGAAAGAACTTTCTTCTCAAACGATTAATAATTTAAAAGCAATTTTCAAATTTGAGCAAGGTAGAATTAATGTAACACCTTTTGATGTTAAATTAGGTGGTGTTGCAACAAATGTTTCTGGTTATACAACTTTTGAGCAGCAAATCGACTATGCTTTGAAAATGAATGTTCCTAAAGAAAAGATTCCTGGAGATGTTTTAAAAGTTGTAGAATCACAAGTCAAAAAAATAAATAGTTTGGCTCCACAATTAGATGTAAAAGGTTTACCTGCTATGATTCCAGTGAATGTTAAAATTAAAGGTTTGGTTACAAATCCAAAAGTTGAAACAGATTTTAAAGACGCTTTGTTAAAGGCTACAGGTGATTTGAAGGGCGGCTTAAAAGATTTGGGTACAGATTTATTAGATAAAGGTAAAGATTCTGTAAAAGCAATTGTTGAATCTAAAGTAAATGAAATAAAAGAAAATTTGGAACAAAAAAAACAACAATTGCTAGATGATGCCCAAAAACAAGCTGATAAAATTAAAGAAGAAGGAAAAAAGGCTGGAGATGCGATTCGAGCAGCATCAGTAAGACAAGCAGATGCATTAATTAAAGAAGCAGGGACGAATCCTATTAAAAAGAAAGCTGCTGAAATTGCAGGAGATAAGTTGAAGAAAACAGCGGATAAGAAAGCTCAAAAACTAGAGAGAGAGGCATCCGATAAAGCGGATGCTATCATGAAAACAGCTAGAGATAAAGCGAATCAATTGAAGTAATTTTGTTTTGGAGTTTAGATTCAACTATTTATTAAGTTTATTTAAGAAGTTATCTATAACACTACTCTTTTTAACTTTAACAAGAGTGGTGTTTTTTGTTGTTAATCAAACTCATTTTTCAGGTGTTATTTTGAATGATTTTGTGGTTGGATTATGGTTTGACTGTATAACCCTCGCTATAAGTTTTTCTCCATTTTACTTAATTTACTTTTTTCCATTACCAGATAATTTTAGGTATAATAAATGGTTTCAATTAGTATTGAAATTGTTTTTTCATTTGTTAAATATATTGGTAATAGCCGCTAATATTGTAGATGTGGAATATTTTAAATACACAGGTAAACGTTCGACGGCAGACTTGTTTACATTTATTTCTACTGGAGATGATATGTTTCAATTACTTGGAGCTTTTTTTATTGATTTTTGGTGGATGCTTGTGTTTTTGGTTGTATTTGTCTTTGTAGTTGAGTATTTATATCGAAAAATAGAGTCTAAAAGTCGGATTGAAAATTTAAATATTTTTAGCAAAATTACGCAGTGGTTTATTTTAGTTTGTTTGATGTTAATCGTTGCAAGAGGAGGTTTTAGTTTAAGGCCAATTGGAATTATTGAAGCGACAAATTATACAAAAGTTAAGAATGTTGCTTTGGTTTTAAATACTCCATTTACAATTATAAAAACTTATGGCAAAAGCTCCTTAAAGAAGAAAAAGTTTTTTGAAAATGATAAGGCTGAAAAATTATTTAACCCAATACGAACTACAAACCCTCAAAGAATTATTCCAGAAAAGACAAATGTTGTAATTTTAATATTAGAAAGTTTTGGTGATGAATATTGTGGTTTAAATTCAAAAAATAGTTTTACACCATTCTTTGATTCGGTTTTAAAACAGTCTCTTTACTTTAAGAATGGATTTGCAAATGGGAAAAAATCAATAGAAGCTGTACCTTCAATTTTAGCATCTATTCCCACTTTGATGGATAATCCATATATCTCTTCATCATACGGTAATAACAAGATTGAATCATTACCATCATTATTAAAAAAAGAAGGTTATTCAAGTGCATTTTTTCATGGGGCTACAAATGGATCAATGCGTTTTGATGGGTTTGCAAAACAGCTAGGATTTGATTTTTATTATGGTAGAAAAGAATATGCTAATGAAACAGATTTTGATGGAACTTGGGGGATTTTAGATCATAAATTTGCACCATGGACAGCTAGACAACTGACTAAAATGGAAGAACCTTTTTTGGGGACTTTGTTTACATTATCTTCTCATCATCCTTACTTTATTCCAGACGAATATAAAGAGAAAGTCAAAGAAGGAAAGGAGCCAATTTGTGCAGCATTGAATTATGCTGATGAAGCCTTAAAATTATTTTTTGAAGAGGCTCAAAAGCAATCTTGGTATGAGCATACAATATTTGTTTTATGTGCAGATCATACTCCTTCTTCCCAAGATGAAAAATACAATCAACGCTCAATGATGTATAAAATACCAATAGCATTTTATTATCCTAACAATACTGATTTATTAAAGCAGTTCAATACAGAAAGATTGTTTCAGCAAATTGATATCATGCCTACATTGCTTGATTTATTAAATCTTAATACAAACTATTATAGTTTTGGGCAATCTTTTTATAGTTTAGACTCATCAAATCAGGTTGTTACCTATTTGGAGGGAGTTTATTCCGTTTTTTATAAATCACACATGTTGACCATGGCAAGTGATAAGGCACGAAATTTGTACAGTCATTTAATTGAAGCAAATAACGAGCTTGATTCTCTTCGTTTTTATAAAAATGAAGTTAAAATAATTGAAGACAAGACAAAAGCAATTATTCAACGATACAGCCGTGATTTGATTCAGAATCAGACAACTGTTGAATGAATGAAACAAAGGTTACGCTTTATTATTAATCCAATTTCTGGGGTAAGGAGAAAAAATGATATTCCAACTTTGATTGAAAAAAAGTTAGATAAGTCAAAGTATGATTATGACATTGCTTACACCGAATATAGCAAACATGCGAAACAAATAGCCGTTGATTCTGCAAAGGAAGGAGTAGATATTGTTTGTGCAGTTGGTGGAGATGGTTCGGTCCATGAAGTTGGAACTGCATTAATTGGTACAAAAACAAAATTAGCAATTATCCCTACTGGATCAGGAAATGGTTTAGCTCGACATTTAAAAATACCATTGACAATTGAAGGGGCAATTGAGCTCATCAATAATCATCAAGTAATTTTCATGGACACTGTAATTGTGAACGATAAGCCGTTTTTGGGAGTTGGCGGTTATGGGTTTGATGCTTTAATTGCAAAAAGATTTAATGAAGAGCATGTAAGAGGTTTTTCGAAGTATATAAAGTTGGTACTTAAAGAATATATGAAGTATAAACCAACAGAGGTAGAGTTTGAATTAGATGGTGTTAAGCGAAGAGAAAATGTGGTCTTGTGCACAGTTGCAAATGCCTCCGAATTTGGTAATGGATTTGCTGTTTCACCAGAATCTTCAGTTTTAGATGGTAAAATTGAGTTGTGCCTTTTGAAACCTTTTTCTTTTTTTTCAGCTCCTGGGATCGCGTATAATTTTTTCAATAAGAGAGCACATAGATCAAAATATACAGAGATAATTCCTTTTCAAAAAGCAAGAATGTTTTTAACTGATAAAATGGCACATTACGATGGAGAGCCTTTTGATGTAAGAGAAGAGTTGAATATTGAAGTCGTTCCAAAAAGTCTTTATATCTTAGCAGGGATAGAAAATTAAATCAAAAAAATATGCAATTTATTGAGCCAAATTTAGAAGAGATATTAAATATTACTTCAAAATTAATGAATGAAACAAAGCCTCTATGGGGTTCAATGAATGCGCAAAGAATGGTAGAACACTTATCTGATTCCTTACGAATGGCAAGTGGAAAAGAAGTGTTTGATCTTGTTACTCCAGAAGATAAATTGGATCGGATGTTAGCATTTTTAGATAGTGATAAATCGATGGCTAAAAATATTGAAGTCAATTTTGCAGGAAAAGATGTTGCTTTAAGAAACGATGAACTTGAGTTGGCTATAGATGAGTTAGTAGATGAATGGTTGTATTTTGAAGAAGTGTTTGAAGAAGATCTAACATTGAGGACTGTTCATCCGTACTATGGTGACTTGAACTATGAACAATGGTTAAAGGTCCATAAAAAACATTTGACTCACCATTTTCAACAATTTGGATTGATTTAAAATCAAGGGAATTGTTTTGTTTTCAATTTAAATTTCTTAGTCTTCAGTTAATCTTATCGCTTAGATTTTATATCTTTATTCCTCTAAAGAAAGACATCTTCTTGTTGTCTAGAAATTTAAACATAAAATGAATCAGTTTTACAGTGAATTTCCGTTGCCTTCAAAAGCTGACTGGGAAGCAGTTTTAACCAAAGAGTTAAAAGGGGCAAATCCTAAAGAAAAATTAAATTATACAGATGAATTAGAAGGGATATCTATTCAAAGTTATATTCATTCATCTGAAAATAATACCATCGAAGCTGACCCAACGGTTTATCCATTTGTTCGATCAGGGAAAATTGAGAATAACGATTGGTCTAATGGGGTTAGAATAATTGTCGATAAAGAGGAAAAGGCTAATCAACAGGCACTAAATTTGTTGATGAAAGGAGCAGATTCACTCGTGTTTGATATAACTATAAAATCTTTAGATACTGAGAAACTATTAAAAGGAATTGAACTTCAATATTTAAAAGTAATATTTGAATGTGATTCATTGGCTGTAGTTGAACAGTTATTACCTTCTATCTCTAGTTTTTCAGGAAATTGTTTTTTGAGATTAGATTTTGAAAAAATTAATTTTAAAAAAGCTTTAACGTTATTGAAAGATTGTAAAATTCCTTTTTGTTCCGTTAATGCATTTCAAATTCAACAAATAGGAGGAAGTATTAATCAAGAGTTAGCCTTTGGGTTGTCTCTTGGGAATGAATACATTGTTCGATTATTAGAGGAAGGAATTTCAATAAATGAAGCAGTGACTCTTATTCATTTTAATTTTGGGGTTGGTGCTCGTTATTTTAATGAAGTAGCGAAACTTCGTGTTTTTAGAAAATTATGGTCATTTATTTTAACTCAATATGGCTGTCATTTAGATAAAAAGTTTCCTAATTTAATAGCTTCAGAAATTGGTTTTACAAATAAATCTTTGAAAGATCCATACACGAATTTATTGCGTCAATCTACAGAAGTTATGTCGGCAGTAATTTCAGGTTCAGATTTCGTTTTAGTTAATCCATATGATCGTTTTTCAAATAATGGAAGTTCTGATTTTTCAAGAAGAATGGCTCTGAATATTTCTTTAATTTTAAAAGAAGAGAGTTATTTTGATAAAGTAATTGACCCAATGGGGGGGAGTTACCTGATTGAAAAGATAGTAGAAAAATTATCTAAGACTACTTGGGAATTGTTTCAAGAAGTGGATGACAAAGGTGGAGTGATGTCTTCTGAAGGTAATAGTTATCTTCTTTTAAAAGTAAAGGAAATAGCTTATAAAAGAGTTACAGCAGTTAAAGAGGGTAAACAAACTTTAATTGGTGTGAATAAATATTCAAACCCACAAGTTGAAACTTTGGAATGGAACGACTTACCTAAGTATTTCGGAAGAGAAATTTTAGTATTAGAAAGGGAAGTGAAATAAAATAGCGAAAGATGAGAATTAAATTTAAAGATATCGCTTTAGAAGAAAAATTAAATTCTGACTCTAGAGGAACTAAAAAGGAGATTTTTGAAACAGCGGAAAAGATTCAATTGCAAAATTTTTATTCTGAAAAAGATAATGAGTCTGTTCAACATATAGGTTACACCTCAGGTATTGCTCCGTATTTAAGAGGGCCATACGGTTCAATGTATGCAATAAGGCCATGGACAGTTAGACAGTACGCAGGGTTTTCAACAGCAGAAGAATCTAATGCTTTTTACAGAAGAAATTTAGCTGCTGGTCAAAAAGGTTTATCCGTTGCTTTTGATTTAGCTACACATAGAGGTTATGATTCTGATCACGAAAGAGTGGAAGGGGATGTGGGCAAGGCAGGTGTTGCTATTGATTCTATTTTAGATATGAAATTGTTGTTTGACCAAATTCCATTGGATCAAATGTCTGTTTCAATGACAATGAATGGTGCGGTTCTTCCAATTTTAGCATTTTATATTGTAGCAGCAGAAGAGCAAGGTGTAAAACAAGCAGAATTAAAAGGAACGATTCAAAATGATATTTTGAAAGAGTTCATGGTTCGTAATACATATATTTATCCTCCAGCACCTTCAATGAAGATTATCTCGGATATTTTTGAATATACATCTCGAAATATGCCGAAGTTTAATTCGATTTCGATTTCGGGATATCACATGCAAGAAGCTGGAGCTACAGCTGCTATCGAGTTGGCTTACACTTTAGCAGATGGCTTAGAATATTTGAGGGCAGGAATAGAAGCAGGAATGAATATAGATGAGTTTGCTCCCCGTTTAAGTTTTTTCTGGGCGATAGGAATGAATCATCACATGGAAATTGCTAAAATGCGAGCGGGTAGATTATTGTGGTCTAAAATTGTTAAACAATTCAACCCAAAATCTCCTAAGTCTTTAGCATTAAGAACACACTGTCAGACTTCCGGATGGAGTTTAACTGAACAAGATCCCTTTAATAACGTGGCAAGAACTTGTATTGAAGCATTAGGTGCAGCATTTGGAGGAACTCAATCTCTGCATACAAACGCTTTAGATGAAGCTATTGCTTTACCAACCGATTTTTCAGCAAGAATTGCAAGAAATACACAGTTATATATTCAGGAAGAACTTGGAGTTACTCCAGCTATAGATCCCTATGGAGGAAGTTATTATGTAGAAAAGTTAACACAAGAATTAGTTGATGAAGCATGGAAACTCATTCAAGAGGTTGAAGAATTAGGAGGGATGGCAAAAGCAATTGAAACAGGAATTCCTAAAATGAGAATTGAGGAAGCTGCAGCCAGAAAACAAGCAAG
This sequence comes from uncultured Flavobacteriales bacterium, assembly GCA_964580965.1. Classification (GTDB taxonomy): domain Bacteria; phylum Bacteroidota; class Bacteroidia; order Flavobacteriales_D; family Crocinitomicaceae; genus CAIUKX01. Next base: position 13,136 of record CAZOLZ010000026.1, read on the forward strand.
AATTGATTCAGGTTCTGATATAATTGTTGGAGTAAATAGATATCAATTAGAGAAAGAAGATGCTATTGATATTTTAGAAGTCGATAATACTAAAGTGCGAATTTCACAAATTGAACGTTTAAATAAATTAAGGTCTGAAAGGAATGAAGATGAGGTAAGTGAAGTTCTTGTTAAATTAACAGAAACTGCAAAAACTGGTAAAGGTAATTTGTTAGAAGTAGCTGTTGAATGTGCAAGAAAACGAGCTTCTCTTGGAGAAATTTCTGAGGCAATAGAAAAAGTTTTTGGACGTTATAAAGCGATAATTCGTTCAATAAGTGGAGTTTATTCATCAGAGTCTATGAAAGATAAAGATTTTGAATTGGCTAAAGAATTGGCAGATAAGTTTAGTCAGTTAGAAGGAAGAAGGCCTAGAATAATGGTTGCTAAAATGGGTCAGGATGGGCATGACAGAGGAGCTAAAGTAATAGCGACTTCTTTTGCTGACATAGGGTTTGATGTTGATATAGGACCATTATTTCAAACACCAAAAGAAGCGGCTAAACAAGCAGTTGAAAATGATGTGCACATTCTAGGGATTTCAAGTTTAGCTGCAGGGCACAAAACATTAGTACCTCAAGTGATTGAAGAATTAAGATTGTTGGGTAGAGAAGATATAATGGTCGTTGCTGGTGGAGTTATACCTCAGCAAGATTATGATTTTTTATATGATGCAGGTGTTTTTGGTGTTTTTGGACCAGGAACAAAAATATCTAAAGCTGCACAGTCTATACTAAGTTTATTGATTAAGAGTGTTGAATAAAATTATTAAATGATAAATATGAGATTTTTAAGTACTTTGACTTTTATTTTTGCTTCTTTTTTAGTGAAAGCCCAATCAGATAAATATGATGAATTAATTATTCTTTATGCTGATGAGAAATACGAAAAATTAATAGAACAATCGGAGAAATTAGTAGGAAAAGACGCAAATAAAAAAGATGCAGAACCATACTTTTGGATGTCAAAAGCTTTTTATAAGATTTCTTTATCAGGAACTTCGGATCCTACATATAAAAATGCTTATAAATCCGCGGCTAAATCTCTTGCTAAAGGGATGAAGAAAGATAAAGATACCTCTGTTACTGAATATAATATTGAGTATGTCGAGGAATTTCAACAAAGTCTGAAAGAGTTAGTTGTAAATGATTTATTAGTTGGTGATTATAGAAAAGCTGGAGGGTGGGCACAGCAATATTCAAAAATTTCTCACAATGAAGTGGGTGCCGAATACTTAGTCGCAGCAACTAAATATAGAGCAGGTGATAAAAATGGTGCAAAATCGATTTTTTCTAAATGTGAGAAAACTTTACAATCAATAAATTCAATTGAAAATTGGTCAGAGCCAGATCGAGTTTTATTGAAGGCTGGAGTCTTACAATCCGCTGAGTGTCTTTTGGAATCAAAGCAATTAAATAAGGCAATGGATTTATTGAATTCTGTTAAACCTTGGTTTATAGAGGACGAAGAATTTAACGAAAAATACATAGAATTTACAAATTAGAACTTTTTAAAATCTTAATGTTTAAAAAACGGTTTGACTTTAAAAATCAAGCCGTTTTTTTATTTTAAATTTGTTATTAAAAATAAGGTGTAATGAAGATTAAAGCTTTAATAAAAAAGAAGTTCGAAAGTAAATACATAAGTTACCTAAGAAATAAATTTGTCTTTACAGGAATACTTTTTTTTATTTATGCTGTTTTTTTAGACGATCATGATATTTTTTCGATTATTTCTCACAAAAATAAATTGAATAAAATTGAAGTTGCTAAAAAAGGGATTTTATTAAATTACAAAAAAACCAAATTTACCCTTGATCAACTGAAATATCCATCTGAACTTGAAAGATATGCAAGAGAGGAGAAATATTTCAAAAAAGAAAATGAAGATATTTTTGTAGTCACTTACGAATAAATTCTTTTATTTAATAGTCTCAAGTAATATTTCAAGTATAATAATCTACAAAAGTAGTTTGTTTTCCTTAAATTAGCATCGCCTAAAGGCGAAATAAAAGCTTATGGAAAATAAAGTATACTACAAACCCAATAACAAAGTAAGAATAGTAACAGCGGCATCATTGTTTGATGGACATGATGCAGCAATTAATATAATGCGAAGAATTTTACAATCAACTGGTTGTGAGGTGATTCATTTGGGACATGATCGTTCTGTTGAAGAAGTTGTAGATTGCGCTATTCAAGAAGATGCTAATGCTATTGCTATTACTTCTTATCAAGGAGGACACAATGAATACTTTAAATATATGCGAGACCTTTTAACTCAGAAAGGAGCACCTCAAATTAAAGTTTTTGGAGGAGGAGGAGGAACAATTCTTCCAAGTGAAATCGAAGATTTACATAATTATGGAATCAGTCGTATTTATCATCCAGATGATGGAAGAAAAATGGGATTACAAGGAATGATTAATGATTTAATTGAAAAATGCGATTTTCCTTTAGGAGACAAATTGACTACTGAAATTGAATTATTGAATCAAAAAAATATTCCTGCAATTGCAAGAATTATCTCAGCAGCAGAAAATTTTTCTGATTCTTCAGAACCAATACTTGAGAAAGTAAGAGCAAAAGCAAAACAAAATGCTATACCTGTTCTAGGAATTACAGGAACAGGCGGAGCAGGAAAATCTTCTTTAGTGGATGAGTTAGTAAGAAGATTCTTAATTGATTTCCCTGAAAAACAAATTGGAGTTATTTCTGTTGATCCTTCAAAGAGAAAAACGGGTGGAGCTTTGTTAGGGGACAGAATTCGAATGAATGCGATTAAGAATTCAAGAGTTTATATGCGTTCTTTAGCTACGCGTCAATCTAATTTAGCATTATCAAAACATGTAGCAGAAGCGGTTAATGTTTTAAAAGCAGCAAATTACGATCTAATCATTTTAGAAACTTCAGGTATTGGACAGTCTGATACTGAAATTTTAGACCATTCAGATGTTTCTTTATATGTAATGACTCCTGAATATGGAGCAGCTACTCAATTAGAAAAAATTGACATGTTAGATTTTGCAGATGTGATTGCATTGAACAAATTTGATAAGAGAGGAGCTTTGGATGCTTTAAGAGATGTTAGAAAGCAATACCAACGTAATCATGATTTATGGGAAGAGTCTGTTGATTCGATGCCTGTTTATGGTACTATTGCATCTCAATTTAATGATCCCGGAATGAATTCATTATACAAAGTGATAATGGATAAAGTAGTTCAAAGAACAGGGGCAGATCTAAATTCAACGTTTGAAATAACAAAGGAGATGTCTGAAAAGATTTTTGTTATTCCTCCTGATAGAACACGTTATTTATCTGAAATTTCTGAAAACAATAGATCTTACGATAAATGGGTTGAAGAACAAGTTAAAGTTGCTGACAAGTTATATGGATTGAATTCAACATTAGAAACATTGAAGGCTTCTAATTTAGAGGATAAAGATCGTTTAATCAAAGGTGTTCAAGAAGCGTTTGAAATAGAAAAATTAAATTTTGATCCTAAAAATTGGGCTTTAATTGAAAATTGGGAGTCTAAAAAGCAGTTATATGTTGATCCTGAGTTTAAATTTAAAGTAAGAGGTAAAGAATTATCTATTAAAACACAATCGGAATCTTTATCACATTTACAAATACCAAAAGTAGCTACTCCAAAATACAAAGGTTGGGGAGACATTTTAAAATGGTTGTTACAAGAAAATGTTCCTGGAGAATTTCCATATACATCTGGATTATTCCCATTCAAGCGTGAGGGAGAAGATCCAACACGAATGTTTGCTGGAGAGGGTGGTCCTGAGAGAACTAATAAGCGTTTTCATTATGTAAGTTTGGGTATGCCAGCTAAACGTTTATCTACTGCATTTGATTCTGTTACATTATATGGAAATGACCCTGATTTGAGACCAGATATTTATGGTAAAATTGGAAATGCAGGAGTTTCTATTTGTTGTTTAGATGATGCCAAGAAGTTATATTCAGGATTTGATTTATCACACCCAGCAACATCTGTTTCAATGACAATTAATGGTCCTGCACCAATGTTGTTAGGTTTCTTTATGAATGCTGCAATTGATCAAAATTGTGAAAAATACATCAAAGCGAATGGTTTAGAAGCTGAAGTAGAAGCAAAAATTAATGCTATTTATAAAGAAAAAGATATTGCAAGACCAAAATATCAAAGTGAATTGCCAGAAGGTAATGATGGTCTTGGCTTGATGTTATTAGGGGTAACAGGAGATCAAGTTTTACCAGTTGAAGTTTATGACCAAATTAAGTCGGAAACTTTAAAACAAGTTAGAGGTACTGTTCAAGCAGATATTTTAAAAGAAGACCAAGCTCAAAACACATGTATTTTCTCGACTGAATTTGCCTTGAGATTAATGGGAGATGTTCAGCAATACTTTATTTCTAAAGGTGTTCGTAACTTTTATTCTGTATCTATTTCAGGGTATCATATTGCAGAAGCAGGAGCAAACCCTATTACACAATTAGCATTTACTCTAGCAAATGGGTTCACTTATGTTGAATATTACTTGAGTAGAGGGATGAATATTGATGATTTTGCGCCAAATTTATCGTTCTTCTTTTCAAATGGAATTGATCCAGAATATGCTGTTATCGGTAGAGTAGCCAGAAGAGTTTGGGCTAAAGCATTGGCTAAAAAATATAAAGGTAATGCCCGTTCACAAATGTTGAAATATCATATTCAGACATCAGGTAGATCTTTACATGCTCAAGAAATTGATTTTAACGATATAAGAACAACATTACAAGCTTTGTATGCTATTTACGATAACTGTAACTCTTTACACACAAATGCATACGATGAGGCTATAACTACTCCAACAGAAGAGTCTGTAAGAAGAGCAATGGCCATCCAATTGATTATCAATAGAGAGTTAGGTTTAGCGAAGAATGAGAATCCTTTACAGGGAAGTTTCATCATTGAAGAATTAACAGATTTAGTTGAGGAAGCTGTTTTGACAGAATTTGACAGAATTACTGAAAGAGGAGGTGTTTTAGGAGCCATGGAGACAATGTATCAACGTTCTAAAATTCAAGAGGAGTCTTTATATTATGAAACTTTAAAACATAATGGGGATTTTCCTATAATCGGGGTTAATACATTCTTAAGCTCTAAAGGTTCACCTACAATTTTACCAAAAGAAGTAATACGTGCTACAGAAGAAGAGAAGCAATATCAGATTAGTATGTTGAATGATTTACACTTATTTCATAACGATTCTTTAATAGAAGACATCAGAACATTACAATCAGCTGCAATAAACAATCAAAATATGTTTGAAGTAATGATGGAAATCTCTAAAAGAGCTTCTTTAGGACAGATAACAAAAGCATTGTTTGAAGTAGGAGGACAGTATAGAAGAAATATGTAGTAACGATTGATATAAATTAGTACTTTTAATTCCGGCTGTGATTGCGGTCGGAATTTTTTTTGATTAATACTAGGGTTTGATTATTAAGTGTTGGTATATGCTAATAATGAAAATTAGAGTGATACCATGAAGACTTTTTTGAGTGAACTTTTTTATTTTAAACTGAAGTTAAAAGAGTGGGAAGTAATATTAACAGGTTTTAAATAATGTGATATTAATTTAAAATTGATTATTCAAAATACCTTTATTTAAAACTTGTAAGAAAATCCAAACCCTAATATTTCTTTAAACTGCAATCTAGGTCCTCTTTTATCTATTATTCCATCTTTGTTAGTATCAATCTGAATATCAACATCATCATCATAATATAAATGAGTATTTATACTCATTGAAATGTATTTATTTACTTTTAACGTAATTAAACTTTCCCAGTTAACATCAATATTCTTAGGGTTTTTTAAATAATTCGAGAAAAGGTCTAGTTTAGTCGTAATTGCAATGTTTTCAAGCCAATTCGCTTTGAAATCTTTTTTTGTATAGATCATACGAATATATCCACCAAATTCATTTCTGATATTTTTTCCATCTCTAATTTTTATTCCATTTAAATCGTATTCAGCTTTTTGAACTCCAAATAGACCTTGGTCAGCTAGTGATTGAGCTGACACAAAAGTTGTTTTAGATGTAAAAGGAGCAATAAATAAACTTAATGAATTATAGGGTTTATAATCTAATCCGATAGATCCAATTAAATAGGCAGGTGCAAAAAAATCAGATATTTTAGTTGAGTCTTCATTATAACCTGGAGCCATTTGGGTTTTAAAATTAAGAGCTCCCGCATAAAATAAGTTTTTCTTAACTTTTCGACCATATTTTGAAAGGATATCTATTTTATCATCTGTTTTTATAAATGCTTTTACATCTCCTTGACGTTGTAAGCCATAACCAAAATCAAATGAATTATCCCAACTTTGTTTTAAGTTTTTATAATTAACGGAATAACTAAACAAAGAGTTAATAGATATTGAGTTTTGACCACCACTAGACCAATTAGATAAACTCGTTTGAGCTAAATTAAAGGAAAAGCTTCCGCCAGATTTCCAACCAACAATTGTATCCCGATCTTTAACTCTAAGTTTTTTTTCAATGTCAGTTATTTGAGAATAACTTATTGGTGCAAAATAAAGTCCAAATAGAATAAGTAGAATATTTATCTTAGTCACAGTTTCTAATTTTATGAGTTGAAATAATATGTTGTTCTTCTTCTTTGTCTTGGATTTTTAACTTCATGTTAGGATTAAGTGAAGGTTGCCCTGCATCTATCCAAGCAGTATACCATATTGATCCAACTGCAATTATTGAAGCTTTCAGTCTTCGTTCAACCATTCCGTC
>CAZOLZ010000026.1:19974-30605 GCA_964580965.1 uncultured Flavobacteriales bacterium
ACAATTGGTGAAATCTTTAGAGTATGTTTTAACAGTGTTCCTTCCTCGATTTTCAATCGTATATTTATTTGTTTGGCCTACGTTTTTGGAACATTCTTTTTCAAATTTAAATACAGAGTCTAAGGCTAAATGAGAAGTGTAAACTGCTTTCCAAATAAATGAAGAAACATCTTGAATGTAAAACGCTTTACCTGTAAAGAGCCTCATGTCATGCAAAAAAGTCTCTACTAATCGACTCTCCCATAAACTATGAATTCCTTTTTGATTACTTAATTGTCCATTATAGTTTTTGGTTGTATGCAGAGGTACATGAGCATCTGCAATGTAATGTCCAATATCAGATGATATTTTTAAAATCTCATTGTTGTTTTTCGCTTCAAATGCTTTTTGAAGTTTATACTTCATTAACGAAACATGCCATGGAACAATTCCATAACTGTATAATGAATCTTCTGAGTATTTGGATACTGCATCTTTCCATTTTTTTGGAATTGAATCGAAGTTTTCAGGGAAATTAGAACAATAAAATTCCAAGTCTATATAATGTTTTGGAGCTTCAAACTTAACACTGTGTCTTCTTTTATCAGGATCTACTGAATGATCTGTTATAAAATCAATATATGTTTTGTAAAAGCCTATTAATTCACTTGGTAGTGTAAATACAGCAATACGGTTGATTTGTTTATGACCTGTAAATCCCCACTTTTCCTTATTAAAAGAAAAAAGTGAAGCAAGACAAAAAATAAGAATAACAACTTTATAATTTGACCAATTTACCATCCTTTAAAATTGGAATCACATCTGTTTGATTTGGAGTTAAACAGTACTTGATGTCTTTGTTTAAATTTAAATTTTTTAATCGTCTTCTGTGAGAACTAGATTTTAAATATCCTAAATAGTTATCTTTTGCAGATAAGTAAAGATATTTGGCAGAAATTGATGAATCTTCGTCTGACGTAAAATTTCCAGTAGAAAGTAAATATTCAGAAATTGCTCCAGCGCAAATCGTATCTTCCAAGTTGAATTTATCTTGCCAACCCGAACATAAACACAACACATTTTTGTTTTGTAATTCTAGCCATTTACATAGAGCTTCTAAATTCAAAAAAGATCCAATAACAACTGTTTCGGCATCTTTTGCAACATCGATTGATTTTGTTCCATTTGTAGTTGACAAAACAACTTCTTTACCTTTGAATTCCTCTTTCATATAACTGTAAGGAGAATTTCCGAAATCAAAACCTTCAACAATTTGTCCTTTTCGTTCTGCACCAGCTAAAAACCCTTTTTGTTTGTAAGCCATAGCTTCCTCAACTGTAGGAACAGGAATAATTGATTTAATTCCATTGTCAAATGCTGCGCAAATGGCAGAAGTCGCTCTTAAAACATCAATGACTACAACGATTTCAAATTCATCTTTAAAGTAAGCGTATTCACCCGGAGTAAAACAAACTTCAATGTGTTTTCTATTATCCATTTTTTCTAAAAATTTTTTTATCTGCAACAAATGTCCCAAAAGGAATTAAAGATGCTAATTCAGCAAGTAAAAGTGTTTTGATTGACCACTTTTTTTCATTGTAAACTATGATAACCCAAAGACAGTACAATATAAATAAAATGCCATGCGCCATTCCCACAATTTTATTTGGAAGAGGCATTTGGAAAGCATATTTTAAAGGCATTGTTAAGGCAAATAATAAATAAGAAATACCTTCAGCTATAGCTAAAAAATGTAATTGTTTTTCAGTTTTTGAATAGTTCATAGGATTAATTTTTTCGTTCAATTTCACTTAAATTTTCTAGTTTCTTTTTGGCTAAGAAACCTTTTATATCCTCGAAATGTTCTTTAACACGTTTATTTCCGAACTCGAAAACCTTAGTCACTAACCCATCTAAGAAATCCCTATCGTGAGAAACCAAAATTAATGTACCATTAAATGCGTTCAACGCATCTTTGATGATGTCCTTAGTTTTCATATCTAAATGGTTAGTTGGCTCATCGAGAATTAATAAGTTTACAGGTTCTAATAAAAGTTTGATCATTGCTAAACGTGTTTTTTCACCTCCTGATAAAACTTTTACTTTCTTAGAACTGATTTCACCTCCAAACATAAAAGCTCCTAATATGTCTTTAATTTTTGTTCTGATATCACCAACAGCAATACGATCGATAGTTTCAAATATAGTTAACTCCTCGTCGAGTAAAGAAGCTTGATTTTGAGCAAAATAACCGATTTGTACATTGTGACCTAATTCTAAAGTTCCATTGTAGTCAATCTCTCCCATAATGGCTTTAATCATAGTCGATTTACCTTCACCATTTTTACCGACAAATGCAACTTTTTGCCCCCTTTCAATGGTCAAAGAAGCATCTTTAAAAACTTCATGGTCACCGTAAGTTTTAGATAGTTCATTTACTACCACAGGGTAATTACCAGATCTTGGAGCAGGTGGAAACTTTAAACGTAAAGCTGAGTTATCGACTTCATCAACCTCAATGATTTCAAGTTTTTCAAGCATTTTTACGCGTGACTGAACTTGTAAGGTTTTAGAGTATGTGCCTTTGAAACGTTCAATAAATTCTGTTGTTTCAGCGATGAATTTTTGTTGTTCATCAAATTGCTTTTGTTGTTGAGCTCGTCTATCTTTTCTTAATTCTAAATAATGAGAGTATTTTGCTTTATAATCGTATATACGTCCCATTGTAACCTCAATTGTTCGAGAAGTAATATTATCAATGAATGCTCTATCATGAGAAATTACAACAACTGCTTTAGCTTGATTAATTAAAAACTCTTCCAACCACTGAATTGATTCTATATCCATGTGATTGGTAGGCTCATCTAGTAAAATTAAATCTGGTTTCTGAAGTAAGATTTTTGCTAGTTCAATACGCATTCTCCATCCACCACTAAATTCAGAAGTTGGTCTGTCAAAGTCAGCTCTCAAAAATCCAAGCCCAAATAATACTTTTTCAACTTCAGCTTCATAATTTGTATCCTCAATTGAATAGAACTTCTCACTTAACTCTGAAACTCGTTCAATCAATTTCATGTATTCATCTGATTCATAGTCAGTACGAATAGTCAGTTTATGATTGATTGATTCAATTTCGTCTTTCATCAAAAAGATTTGCTTGAAAGCTTTTGAAGCTTCTTCAAAAACAGTTGCATTGTCTTCTGTCAATAAGTGTTGAGGTAAATAAGCTATTACAGCTTCTTTTGGAGCAGAAACTTTTCCTTTAGTAGGTTGGTTTATGCCTGCTAAAATTTTTAAAAGTGTAGATTTACCGGCACCATTTTTCCCCATAAGAGCAATCTTATCATTTTCATTGATAACAAAATTGATATTTCTAAAGAGAGTAGTGCCACTAAATTCAACAGCTATATTATCTACAGATATCATTAGTCTAATTTAAAATCTGATGTTTTATGAAAAGTAATTTCTGGATAATCTTGCTCTGCCATTTGAAGTAAAAAAGAAGTTTCCGCTAAGAATACTAAATTATCGTCTTTGTCTTTTGCTATATTATTTGTTTTTGCTCTTAAAAATTGATCTAATTTTTCTTGGTTTTCAGAAGTGATCCAACAAGCTTTATGATAATTTTTTGGCACGAATCGACATTTTGCACCATATTCATGTATTAAACGATAGGTGATAACTTCGAATTGTAATTGTCCAACAGTTCCAACTATTTTTCTATTTCCAGGTTGTTGAATGAATAGTTGAGCAACACCTTCGTCCATTAATTGTCGAATACCTTTATCTAATTGTTTAGATTTTAAAGGGTCTAAGTTTTCTAATTCTTGGAAAATTTCAGGCGAAAAACTAGGGACTCCTTTGTAATTAAAAGTAGTTCCTTCTGTTAAGGTATCACCTATTTTAAAAGTTCCTGAATCATAAAGTCCAATTACATCTCCAGGAAATGCTTCATCAATTACACTTTTATCTTGTGCCATGAATGAAGTAGGGTTTGGAAATTTTATCTTCTTACTGGATCTTGAGTGTTGGTAGAATTTATTTCGTTCAAACTTACCTGATACAATTCTCAAAAAAGCAATTCGATCTCTATGTTTAGGGTCTAAGTTGGCGTGAATTTTAAATACAAATCCTGAGAATTTATTATCAGAAGGCTCAATAAAACCTTGGTCTGTTTCTCTGCCTCTTGGAGAAGGAGAGATTTTACAAAAGGTATTTAATAACTCTTTTACACCAAAATTATTAACAGCAGAACCAAAAAATACAGGTGCTAAATTACCTTTTAAATACTCATCTCTATCGAAGTCATCGTATACACCATTAATAATTTCAATTTCTTCTCTTAATTCTTCAGCAGGTTCCTCTCCTACCATTTGATCTAACTCGTTTGAATTAAGATCATTTAACGCTAAAATATCTGTAGAAATTTTGGTTTTGTTTGCTTGAAATAAGTTGATATTTTTTTCATAAATATTGTAAACCCCTTTGAAACGATCTCCCATTCCGATAGGCCAAGTTAAAGGTCTAACTTTTATAGATAAACTATTCTCTAATTCGTCCAGTAAGTCAAATGTATATTTCCCTTCACGGTCCATTTTATTTACAAAAATGATAACAGGTGTTTTTCTCATACGACAAACTTCCATTAATCGCTCAGTTTGTTCCTCAACACCGTTTGCACTATCTATAACTAAAATCACACTATCAACAGCAGTAAGTGTTCTGTAAGTATCTTCGGCAAAATCTTTGTGACCTGGGGTGTCTAATATATTTATTTGTTTATTAGCGTATTCAAAAGCCATAACAGAAGTAGCAACAGAGATACCTCTCTGTTTTTCTATCTCCATAAAATCTGAAGTGGCTGATTTTTTGATTTTATTGTTTTTTACAGCACCAGCTGTTTGAATGGCACCTCCAAAAAGAAGTAGTTTTTCTGTTAATGTTGTTTTACCAGCATCAGGGTGAGAAATAATCCCAAAGGTTCTTCTTTTTTCTATTTCTTCAGCGTTTTTCATTTATGCAACTTTTAAGAGCTGCAAAGATAAGGTTTTAAGTTTTGAAAAAAAGATTAATGAATTGAATTAGAAAATAAAACCTCAGTTATTGAAATAATCTGAGATTTTCGGTTACTTATCTTAATAAGTTAACATGTCCAGTTATTATTTTACGATCATCAAACGATTTTGTTCCAAATTCAATTTTGAATATATAAGTTCCATCTTGACTTATTCTTCCAGTGTTTAAATCTTTTCCATCCCAACCTTGATCTATATCTGTTGTATTGTAAATTAATTTCCCCCAACGATCAAATATTTGCATACTGTAATTTCTTGTTTCAAATCCTGAATAGAAAATAGGTTTGAATACAGGGTTGTAATCATTTCTATCAAAAGGAGTAAATGTGTTAGGAATATAATAGATTAGCTCTTCTCTTACTCTCACAGTCCTTGTTAAACTATCCATACAATTACCACTTCCATATGCAATCAATTTTATGACGTAAGTTCCTGTATCTAAATCAGAATATGTATGGGTAGGTGAGATTTCATTAGAAGTAGAACCATCTCCAAAATCCCAACTGTATGAATTAGCATTTGTAGAGTTATTAATCATTACAGTATTTGTATTTAATAAAGTCATATTTAATGGGTCGGGTAAAAAGCTCACTGTTGGATTAGTACAACTTGGAGAACAATCACCTGTGTTATCTGAATAACATCCAGAACCATTTGTTGAAACTGTTAAAGTAACAATATCTCCTACATTTAATCCGTTTACAGAGTAACTTGTCGTTGATTGATTTCCACCACTTACTGATGCTCCGTTATTAATTGAGTATGACAAATCATAATCAGTTGCACCATTGGGTGAAGTCCAATTGAAAGTGACACTTGTATCCGTTTCAGTTCCACAAGAGATTGTTGTTGTTGTAACTTGATTAACAATTAATGTTACTGGATCTGAGGTTGTTGGACAGTTACCAGAAGTTTCATTGACAATTACTTGGTATTGGTATGTGTCAAGTCCAGTATTATCACTTATTAATAAGTTAGCAGTTGTTTCTCCTGAATAAATACCAGATGCTAAAATATCTGTCCAATTATTACCACCATCATTACTTACTTGCCATTGATATCCAGAAGCGTTAGAGGCAACAACAGAAAGTGTTAAACTACTACCTTCACATTCCGCATTTGTAGATGGTTGAGAAGAAATGGTCGGTGGAGTACAGCCACATGATACAAATGGACCGCCAGAAAAGTTAATTGAACAACCATTATCATCAACAATACTGATACTGTAAGAATCTCCATCTGTAAGATTTGAAATAGTTACAGAACTGTTTGTAGTATTATTAGATAAACTACCAGAACCAGTATTAACAATATTATAATTTTCACCTGGAATCATTTCAGGACTTCCACCAGTTATTGTTATTTCAACACTTCCATTAGCACAGTCTTCAATACCTGTAGCTGAAATTTCATTTAAATAAGTTACTTTGAATGATTTATTTAAATAATCCATGTCATAACAACTTTGATCATATTGTCCGACGGTGTTAGTTGCTATTGGAACCCACCAAATCGTGTTATTATTATAACTTATATTTTGACTGTTCAGAAAATTTAAAACAGGACTTAAGTCTCCGAGAGAATTTTCAGTCATTGAATTTAAATTTTGATAGTAAAAGCCAGTATAACATTGATCCAACGAAGGGTCATTAGTTGTTGGTTCACAATTATATATAGCATAATCTACGCTTGGATTTGAAGAGGTAGTATTTAAGCTAAATTGATCGTTGTAACACAGAGTGTACTCTCTATCAACATCATTAGCTACTCCACTTCCAATTATTGAAGGTGTTTGATCTCCCACAGATGCTGAACAAGATGTAGTAACGGTATAGTAACCAATTCCATTTATTTCAAATGTACTACATAGCGCAAATTGATCATTTGTAACTGTGTAACATAAAGTGTAATCACCAGGTGTAGGATTATTCCATTCAGGATTAAATCCACTACTTACTGGTTGAGCGTTAGTTACAGAAGGTGAAATTACGTTTCCACAACCAGCAGGTCTTAATTCATATGTAATAGTTTGTTCTGAAGGACTTGTACAGCCACCAGGTGAACCAAAAGCTCTTTGTTTGAACCCTAATATTGAAGTATTCGGAGGTACAGTTACAGGAACACAAATTGTAACAGATTCTCCTGCATTAATTGTTGTGGAGTTATATTGGTCACCATCATTAGCTAACTGTGTTGTTAAGGCAGATCTTGCTGCAACAACATCTGTATCAGTTACTGAAGAGGATGTACATAAAGTACTTGAACAAGTTGTACAGCCAATTGGAGGAGATGTAATATAGTTAATTTGAATAGGAGTTCCAGTAGAAATACATCCATCACCATCTGTATCAAGCCCAATGCTAGTAGAATTTCCAGTTGGACAAGGTGATGTAGTTTTTGTAGAGGAACAAACGTCATCAAAGGTTACAGGGACAAACCACCATGAGGTTAAGTTTAGTCCATTCACAAGTGAATTAGTGTTGTTTTCATCAGTCATACTTGGGCTATAGTAAAAACCTAGAAAACAAGGCATGTCTGTCGTGTTGTATTTTGAAGGATCATTTAAATCATAACTTGATGGGTCACAACTAAATGCTGCATATCCAATACCTGATTGGTCACCATCAGGCCCTGTTGGAGGAAGGGTGGCGTCATTGTTAGATGTTATGTTAAAAGTTTCATTTGGTAGTAAATCGTAACTGTTTGAATTTGATGTTGGTGATCCATTTTTTTGAATACTAAAAGTACCAACTGTTGCATTGCATCCACTAGAATTATTTGATATTGAATAGTATGTTACCCACATTTGATCGACTTGACAATTAGTTACATTTGTTGTGGTAACAACAAGTATATAGTCAGTATTTGGAGTTAAATTTATAAATTCTGGATTGTAAAATTGATTATTATTAGCGCCTAATGTAGGAGTTATTGCTGATCCATTACATCCTCCAACAGGGTACAATACTGCAGTTCTTTCTGAGTTGGTAATACAACCACCTTGACCTGTTGTTGTATTTGATGAATTATGAGAAATGTCAAAACCTATCGAACCAGTTGTTCCTGAATTTACTAAATGGTAAGTTGTAATTGTTTGATTATTAACCGGTGTAGTAAAATTATACTCACCCGAAGTATAATTTGCATCAGCATCATTAAAATCAGCATATCCACCTGTAGCAGTAACACCTCCAGTATTACAATCTCCTATAGTTACTTGAGAAATTATTATCTCTGTGTACAGGAGTGAAATTAAGATTAAAAATAATTGTCTATAGATCATTTAAATAAAGTTTTAGCTATTTATAAATATATTCAATTAATTCTGAATATTTATTTTTTTGTTGCTAATGGCTATTTTTACCTATGTAACGATGTGAAGTGGTGTATTGCTACTGTTATCTTAATAAATTTACGGTACCAGTAATAATTTCAATATTATCCTCAAGAGAATGTTTGAAATTAATCCTGTAAGTGTAAACACCATTTTGAGTCATTGTACCACTTTCTCCAAAAAAACCTTTCCAACCTCTATCTACATCATGACTTTCAAAAATTAACTGCCCATATCTGTTGAATATTAACATTGTATATGATTGAAGATCAATTCCAGAGTAAAATACAGGCTTAAATTCATTGTTAAATTTATCTCCATCAGGTGTAAATGCATTCGGAATATAATAAATTAGCTCTTCCTTAACATTTACTTTTTTAATGATTGTATCATTACATCCATCTTCATTTATAGCAACAAGAATAACATTGTACTTACCTTCACCACCAATAGCATATTCATTTGACGGATTTTCATCAGTTGATGAGTTCTCATCCCCAAAATCCCAAATGTATCCAATTGAATTTTCTGATAAATTTGTAAACTCACAAATAGGATTTAAGCTGGTAACTGTTGTTGGTTCAAATATGAAGTCAGCTACAGCTGGAGTACACCCTTCTGATTCACAAATTTGTGAAACTGCATCATAACATTCAGACCCATTGGTATTAATGTTTATTTCAACTTGATTATTTATAGATAAACCAGTTATTGTATATGAATTCGATGTTGTATTTCCTACATTAATAATTGAACCTCCATTTACAGAGTATGTTACATCAAAATCTGAAGCTCCCGAAGGTATAGTCCAATCAAATGTAATTGAATTTTTATCTGTCGCTCCACAAGTAATTGTTGGAATTAAAAGGGGAGAGGATGTTACTGAAGTATTTGAACTTGAAGAACATGTTCCATTAGTAGTATAAGTTATATTGTACACTGTTGATGGGCTACCTCCAGAAATAGTACCTGTTAAAGCATCTATTGAAGCACCATCACTTGGGGGTGTTGTAAAACTAAAGTTTCCTCCCGTTGTCCCTGTAATAGTAGCAATTGCTCCATCACATGTTGCAGTCATACTAAATGTTGCATCTTCAATTTGATTTACAATTACAGTCATTTGAGTATTGTTTGCACACATCCCTGCATCTGGATTAAATGTGTATGTAGTTGTCGTTGAATTGTCTATAACTGGTGACCATGAACCTATAATTGATTCGTTAGATACTGTAGGTAAAGTAATTGATTCACCACTACAGATATCAGGATGTTGATTAAAAGTTGGTGTGACAGGATTGTTAACAATTACAGTCATTTGAGTTGAAGTTGCACATATTCCTGCATCAGGAGTAAATGTATAAGTTGTAGTAGTTGTGTTATCGGCAGTTGGAGACCAAGTTCCTGTAAAAGACTCATTTGATGTTGTAGGAAGTGTTATTGTTTCTCCACTACATATATCGGAATGTTGAGTAAAGGTTGGTGTTGAAGGAGGGCCAACACTTACAGTCATTTGAGCTGTAGTTGCGCATTGCCCCGCATCAGGGGTAAACGTGTAGGTTGTGGTTGAAGTATTATCTATTGCCGGCGACCATGTACCTGTAAAAGATTCATTGGATGAAGTTGATAATGTTATTGTACCTCCAATACAAATTGGAGCATGTTGTGTAAAAGTTGGTGTTGAAGGAGGTCCAACATTAATGGTCATTTGAGATGTAGTTGCACATTGTCCTGCATCAGGAGTGAATGTGTAAGTTGTTGTTGATGTGTTATCGATTGCTGGTGACCATGATCCTGTAATTGATTCGTTTGATAGTGTCGATAAAGTAATTGATTCACCACTACAGATATCAGGATGTTGATTAAAAGTTGGATTAGAAGGGTTGTTTACATTTACAGTCATTTGAGTTGTGGTAGCACATACTCCAGCATCAGGAGTAAATGTGTAAGTTGTGGTTGTAGTATTATCAATCACAGGTGACCAAGTTCCTGTAAAAGATTCATTTGATGTTGTAGGAAGGGTTATTGATTCTCCACTACATATATCTGAATGTTGAGTAAAAGTTGGAGTAGAGGGAGGACCAACAGTTACAGTCATTTGAGCTGTGGTTGCACATTGTCCGGCATCAGGGGTAAATGTGTAAGTTGTGGTAGTTGTATTATCTACAGCTGGTGACCATGAACCAGTAATAGATTCATTGGATGAAGTTGGTAAAGTAATTGTTCCTCCAGAACAAATAGGTGAA
>CAZOLZ010000027.1:0-30431 GCA_964580965.1 uncultured Flavobacteriales bacterium
TATTTTAATCAATGGTTTGGAAACAATAAATAAAACTCCAAAGTACAAAAACTCTAAGATTTTAGATAGAATCGTAGAGCCAGAGAGAGTTATCATGTTCCGTGTTCCGTGGTTAGATGATAAAGGTGAAGTTCAAGTTAACAGAGGATTTAGAGTTGAATACAACTCTGCTATTGGACCTTACAAAGGAGGATTACGTTTTCACCCTTCAGTGAACTTATCAATTTTAAAATTCTTAGGATTTGAGCAAATCTTTAAAAACTCTTTAACAACATTGCCTATGGGTGGTGGTAAAGGTGGTTCAGACTTTAACCCAAAAGGAAAATCTGATAATGAAGTAATGCGTTTTTGTCAATCTTACATGACGGAATTATGTAAACACATTGGTCCAAATACTGATGTTCCTGCTGGAGATATAGGTGTTGGTGGTCGTGAGATTGGTTATATGTTTGGGCAATACAAGAGAATTAGAAATGAATTTACTGGTGTATTAACTGGTAAAGGTTTAAACTGGGGTGGATCATTAATCCGTCCAGAGGCAACAGGATACGGTACTGTGTATTTTGCTAAGGAAATGTTAGGAGCCAAAGGAGATTCTTTTGAAGGGAAGGTTGTAGCGATATCTGGTTCAGGAAATGTTGCTCAATTCGCTTGTGAAAAAGTGACTCAATTAGGTGGTAAAGTAGTTACCTTATCAGATTCATCAGGTTACATCTTTGATGAGGCTGGTATTGATGCTGAAAAGTTAGCTTTCGTAATGGACTTAAAGAACGTAAAGAGAGGAAGAATTTCTGAGTATGTTGCAAAGTATCCTTCAGCTAAATTTGTTGAAGGAGAAAGACCATGGAATACTAAATGTGATGTTGCTTTGCCTTGTGCTACTCAAAATGAATTAAATGGAGAGGAAGCTAAAATGTTGATTTCAAATGGTGTGAAATGTGTTGCGGAAGGTGCAAATATGCCGACTACACCAGAAGGAATTGAAGCATTACAGGCTGCAAAAGTATTATTTTCTCCTGGAAAAGCTTCCAATGCTGGTGGGGTTGCAACTTCAGGTTTGGAAATGTCTCAAAACTCTTTAAGATATAACTGGACTGCAGAAGAAGTTGATGCTAAGTTGCATGGAATTATGGTTTCTATTCACGAAGCTTGTGTAAAATACGGTAAAGATGCAGATGGTCACGTTGATTATGTAAAAGGTGCTAATATCGCTGGTTTTGTTAAAGTTGCAGATGCAATGATTGATCAAGGATTAGTATAAATTTTTGAAAATATATTTAAAGGTCGGCTTTTTAGTCGACCTTTTTTTTTAGAAAGTTTAATTTCTTTCATAATTTAGCTTAAACATATTATTTAATACACAATGGAAGTATTAGAAAAAAGAAATATAGAATTTAATCGTGAAGGTTTTAAAGATGAGGAGCTAATTACGATTTACAATAAATTGATTCGCCCAAGGTTAATTGAGGAGAGAATGTTGATTCTCCTGAGACAAGGGAAAATTACAAAATGGTTTTCTGGTTGGGGACAAGAAGCAATCTCTGTTGGTACAACTTATGCTATGTCGAAAGAAGAGTATATTTTGCCAATGCATAGGAATCTAGGTGTTTTTACAACTAGAGATATTCCTTTGAGAAGATTGTTTGCTCAATTCCAAGGAAAATTATCAGGTTTTACTAAAGGAAGAGATCGTTCTTTTCATTTTGGTACACAAGAATTCAATTTGGTAGGTATGATCTCTCACCTTGGCCCTCAAATGGGAATTGCTGATGGGATAGCACTGGCTTCTAAGTTGAAGAAGGAGAATAAATCAACGTTAGTTTTTACAGGTGATGGAGGAGCTAGTGAAGGTGATTTTCATGAATCTATAAATGTAGCTTCTGTATGGGATTTACCTGTGATTTTTGCGGTAGAAAATAATTGTTGGGGTTTGTCTACACCAAGTGTTGAGCAGTTTAGATGTAAACAATTTATAGACAAAGGGATTGGTTATGGTATTGATGCTGTTCAGGTTAACGGGAATAATATATTAGAGGTTGTTTCAGAAGTAAGAAAAATTAATGAAGATATACGCAAGAACCCTCGTCCGATAATATTGGAATTGATGACTTTTAGAATGAGAGGTCATGAAGAAGCTTCTGGAACTAAATATTACCCTGAAGGTCTTCAGGATACTTGGGAGTTACAAGATCCTATAGTGAATTATGAATTGTATTTGAAAGAGATTGGTCTACTAACAGACGATTTAGCGAATACAATGAAAGAGGCTATTAAAGCCGAGATTATAGAAGAGTTTGAAATTGCATTTAAAGAAGATAAGGTTCCTGTTTCAACTGAGATTGAGTTGAAAGATGTTTATGCACCTTTTAATCAATTTGTAATTCCTCCATCAAAAAATAAATCAGAAAAAAGATTTATTGATGCTGTACAAGAAGGTTTGAAGCAGTCTTTAACTAAATATCCAGAACTTGTAGTCATGGGCCAGGATATTGCTGAATATGGAGGTGCTTTTAAGGTGACAGAAGGTTTTGTTGATGAATTTGGTAAGGATAGAATTAGAAATACTCCTATTTGTGAATCAGCGATTGTTGGTGCAGGACTGGGGTTATCCATTGCTGGAATGAAAGCTGTAGTTGAAATGCAATTTGCTGATTTTGTATCATGTGGTTTCAATCAAATCGTAAATAATTTAGCTAAGTTACATTGGCGTTGGGGGGAGAAAGCAGATGTTGTTGTTCGCATGCCTACCGGTGCAGGATCGGCTGCTGGTCCGTTTCATTCACAAAGTAATGAAGCATGGTTTTTTCATACTCCAGGCTTAAAAATTGTTTACCCGTCTTCAGTAGAAGATGCTAAGGGTTTATTAACAGCTGCTATAGAAGATCCAAATCCTGTAATGTTTTTTGAACATAAGAACTTGTATAGAAGTATAAAAGATGTAGTTTCTGATGATTATTATACAACTGAAATAGGTAAAGCAAAAGCTGTTCGTGAAGGAGACAATGTAACCATTATTACCTATGGTATGGGAGTTCATTGGGCTTTGGATGTTTTGGACAAAAATCCAGATATTAGTGCAGAGTTGATTGATTTACGAACGTTATTACCATTAGATACTGAATCGATTTATAAAGCAGTTAGAAAAACAGGGAAGGTTATTGTTTTACATGAAGACTGTATGACAGGAGGTGTTGGAGGTGAAATCGTATCATTGATTAATGAGAACTGTTTCAATGATTTAGATGCTCCAGTTAAAAGAATTGCTTCAATAGATACACCAGTTCCTTTTGATGCTCATTTAGAACAAAATTTCTTACCTAAGAAACGTTTTGAAGAAGCATTGATTGAATTGTGGAAATTTTAAAATAGATATTTCAAAATTTTAAAAGCTCTCATTTTGAGGGCTTTTTTTATGAATTATCATATTATTTCAATAGCTATAATTAAGATTTATAAATCTTTTCTGAAGGTATGGATATCGTTGTGGTTTTCTTCAATTTTATCTTTTATATTTTTGATGATTTTTGCAAGATAAATAAATTCAGGAGTTGCATTTTTTTGAATCCATGGTGTACTTTCTTGTTCTCCATCAATATATTTAGCTAGATGAAATAATAAATCAAATTTATATTTAATCAACCATTTTTGAGCATTTTCATCTCCCTCAGCAGCATTTATAAAAGCCATTAAATGTGGAAAACCATTTGACATTAACCAATCTCTAGATTCTTGATTTAATTTAATAGCTGAATTTGCGTGTATAATTTCTTTGAAGTTATTGTTGTTTAGCCAATTCGTAATTTCTTGATTTCCTTTTAATGATTCAGCCCATGCTAAAATAACTTTGGAGGGGTATTCGATTTTTTTTAATTGGTACAAGTTGTTGACCAATTTATTTTCTTTTGATTCTGATTTAAAAAACTTTTTAAAGAATTTCATCTTATTATTTAATGCTATTCGTTTGGAAAATTGAACTTAATAAATTATTGTATTTTGACAAAACCTCACGTTCAGAAAACTGTTGTGAATGTTGAATGATTTTTGAGCGGTCAAAAATAATTTTATTTTCAATGAAATTTTTCATGGCTTCGCTAAGACTACTAATGTTGTTTGTTTCAATTGTTGTTGAAATATCACTTTCAACATTAGTAGCTATTCCAACAGGTGTAGATATAGTTGGTATACCACAAGCCCATGATTCAGCTAATACTATTGAAAAAGTTTCATAGTTTGAAAAAAGTATAAAACAATCAGCTTGTTGGTAGAACATTGGAACAGCTTCCCAGCATAGAGGCCCTTTAAAAGAGATGAGTTTTGATAATTTTTTTTCAGCTACAACATTAGCCCACTTTTCAGTAGGTTCATCGCTAACTATAGTAAGATGGAAACTTTCATATCCGTCAGCTTTTAAATTGTCAACAGCGTGGATTATTCCTAAAGGGTTTTTAGATTTTTCATCTAAAGTTGAAATGTGTAAAAATTCTGTGATTGTATTTGGTGGAAAAGTTTCAGGTTTAAATATTGAAGTGTCTATGTGGTTTGGTATTATGGTGGTAGGTTTATAAGGGAAAAAAGGTGCTAAATCATTTTTTAAGTTTGCGGATACTGTAATCAAATGATCTGTATTTTTAACAATGTTTCTTAAAGTTATTTTTTCTTGTTCATTTAAATCCTTGATAGTTTTTTTGTGAAAAAATGAGCTGTGCTCCATCACGATTAAGGGGCACTTGAAGTATTTTTTTGCCCATACGAATTGGATACCTTTAGAGAAAATTATATTTCCTTGAATTAAATCAACACCTTCTATTAGCTTAACACCTTTCTTAAAAGCTTTTTTCATGTTGGTGTATTTAGAAATCATGTTTTTACCTTTTGGATGGTAAACCATAATCTCCTTAAGGTTTTCCTCTTCATGAATTTCAATTTCAATTCTATCAAGGTTGATGTTGCTGGCAAGATGGAGGGCAGTAACTTTATAATCACATGCTAATAATTTAGCTTGTCGTTGAATGAAATTTCCTAAAAAAGGTTTTCTTCTTGTTGGATACCATGAACTTAAGAATAAGATGTGTTTTTTGGTTTTCATTATTTTCTGTATCGCTTAAATGTAAACTTAATAAAAATAGATCGTTTAATTGTATTTAGTTAATGAAAGAAATTATCAACATTTAAGTTGTTTTTATATTTTTTACCAATAAATGCATAATTGAAGAGTTGAAACATTTTGACTTGAGGATTAATTTATAATTTTGTACGTTGAAATGGAATTGTTAAAAAGCCAATTCTAAATTTTTTTTTATGAAAAAAGATCTAGTATTTTTTGTCAATACATCTGAGATTACAGCAGGTACAAGGGGAGCTTCTCTGGGACCTGGTGCAATTATGACAGCTGTTAGAAATAAAAAGCTTACATTGTTTAATGATAATCCTGTTAAGTATTTAAAAGAACATAATTACTTATTGGATAAACCTACTAAATACAAATATGCTAAACGTATTGATGGACTGGTTGAAGTTTATAAGGAATTAAATACTGAAATTTCAGATACATTGAAACTTGGCAATTTTCCAATTGTTTTAGCTGGTGATCACGGATCTGCAGGAGGAACAATTGCAGGTATAAAATCAGCTTTTCCATCAAAAAGATTAGGTGTGGTTTGGATTGATGCTCATGCTGATATGCATACACCTTATACAACACCTTCAGGGAATATTCACGGTATGCCACTAGCTTCTGCCTTAAATGAAGATAATACTCCTTGTGCCAATAATGAAATTTTAGAAGAAACTAAAGAGTTATGGACTAAATTAAAAAATATTGGAGGTATATCACCTAAAATATCACCTCAAGATCTTGTATTTATAGCTGTTCGAGATACAGAAGAACCAGAAAATGCAATGTTGGACCGTTTGGGGATTAAAAATTATACTGTTGCAGAAGTTAATGAAAAAGGTGAAAAGCAAGTTCTTTCTGAAATTGATCAAAGGTTGAGTGAATGTGATTTGATATATGTTTCTTTTGATGTTGATTCTATGGATCCAGAGTTGACATCTCATGGTACCGGTACTCCAGTTCCAAATGGGTTGAGTATTCAACAGGCTGAAAATTTATTAGTTGGTTTAGCTAAATTACCAAAGTTATCTTCGATTGAATTTGTAGAAGTTAATCCTTGTTTAGATGAAAAAATAAATAAGATGGGGGAGGTTGCGGCTGATTTGTTACTTAAAGTTACTCAAAATATAAAGTTAAATAAAGAATAGTTTTTCTGAAAAAAATAATAAATGGAAAACCAAATTAAAACATTGTTAATCAAATATTCCCAAGATTTATTTGGGGTGGAAATAAATGAAAATTTAGTTCAATTTCAGAAAACTAGAAAAGATGTTGAAGGGGATTTGACTTTAGTTATTTTTCCATTTGTCAAGGCTTTAAAATGTTCTCCTTTAGATGCTGGAAATAAAATTGGAGAATTTTTAAAGAGAAAAATATCTTCAATTGAGCGTTTTGAAGTTGTTAGTGGTTTTTTAAATATAATAATAGCATCTGATTTCTGGTTGAATGAGCTAATAGCAATCGATAGTAATGATACTTTTGGCTTAGCTGAACCGAATTCTAAGTCTGCTTTAATGATAGAGTATTCGTCACCAAATACAAATAAACCTTTACATTTAGGTCATTTGAGAAATAATTTTTTAGGATACTCTGTTGCTGAAATATTGAAGGCAAATGGTCACAAAGTAGTGAAGTCTCAAATCATTAATGATAGAGGTATTCATATTTGTAAAAGTATGTTAGCTTGGGAAAAGTTTTCACCTTTAAATGATAAAGGTGAAAGAGAAACTCCAGAAAACACTGGTTTAAAAGGTGATAAGCTAGTCGGGAAATATTATGTAGAATTTGATAAGCGTTTTAATGCTGAAGCGAATGAAATAATTAAGCAATGGAAATCGGGAAATTATGAAGGTTTTGAATCTAATATAATTGAAGAAGTTAAAAAATTAATTACTGCAAAAACAGGTAAAGAAGAGAAAGCTCTTAAGGCAATTGATGAAAAAATTAAAGATCTAGCTAAGAATCAAACAACTTTACTTCAAGAAGCAAAAGATATGTTAGTTAAATGGGAAGCTAGAGACCCACAAACATATTTATTATGGACAACCATGAACGGTTGGGTTTATGATGGGTTTAAAGTTACCTATGAAAATATGGGTGTTAATTTCGATAAACTCTACTATGAATCAGATACATTTGTTTTAGGAAAAGATATTGTTTTAGAAGGGCTTAAAAAGGGGATTTTCTACAAAAAAGAAGATGGATCAGTATGGATTGACTTAACTTCAGATGGTCTTGATGAAAAGTTGTTACTGCGTTCAGATGGTACTACTGTTTATATGACACAAGATGTTGGAACAGCTGTAGATCGATTTAGTGATTTTCCTGATTTGAAAGGGATGATTTATACTGTTGGCAATGAACAAGATTACCATTTTAAAGTCTTGTTTTTGATTTTGAATAAGTTAGGTTATGATTGGTCGAGAAATTGTTTTCATTTATCTTACGGAATGGTAGATTTACCTACAGGTAAAATGAAGTCACGTGAAGGTACTGTAGTTGATGCGGATGAATTAATGGAAGAGGTTGTTACGTCCGCAAAAGAAATGACACAAGAGAGAGGTCATTTAGAAGGTATGACTGAAGACGAGAAAGAGCAGTTGTTCAAAACAATTGGTATGGGCGGACTTAAATACTATTTATTGAAAGTTGATCCAAAGAAACGAATGATGTTTAATCCACTAGAATCAATTGAATTAAATGGTAATACTGGTCCTTTTATACAGTATGCCCACGCAAGAATTCAATCATTGATTGCAAAATCAGAAGGGGATAGAGATATAAAAAATACTGATATAGTGTCAGTTGAAAAAGAGTTAATCAAAACTCTAGTTGAGTTTCCAGGTGTTGTAGATGAGGCTGCTAAATCATTTTCTCCAGCTTTAATTGCGAATTACACATACGAGATGGTTAAATTGTTTAACCAGTTTTATCAAAATGTTCCTATTTTAATTGAGGAAGATTCGAATAAGAAAAATTTAAGATTAGTACTAAGTAAAAATGTAGGGAAAGTTATTGCTACTTCTATGAATTTGTTGGGGATTCAGGTTCCAAATAGAATGTAGGTTTTAAGCTAGATTCTGGATGCGAGATTTGTTAATTTTTTCGATTTACACTCAGAAATTACATTTATGGTTAAGTATATGGTTTTAAATATTATCATTTAAAATCTAATGAAAATGTTTTTCTTTCCACTTATTTAATCTGAAACCAATTTGGCTTTTTTTAAAGTTTAAACCATTGAAAATTAAAGCAGGTTTAATTAATTTAAAAAAAATAATTATAAACGTTAATAGGTTAAGAAAAAATAGATGATAATTGTTGTTCATGGAATAATAATTGTAATCTTTGAATTAATTTTACGTTATAGTTTTGATTGGTAAGATTTATATTTGAAAAATAGATAAAATGTTAAACAAATTTTTATTCTTTTTACTTTTTATACCTCTAATAGTTTTTGCTCAAGTTGAAGATGAAGCTTGTCTTCCACCAGGGAAAAAAGTTCTTAAAAAATTAGAAGAAGCAAAAAGTCAAACAGATGTTTTGGCTGTTGTTACAGCTTATCAGAAAGCAATTGAAATAAATCCTGATAACGCTACACCTTACTATGAATTTGCATTATATGCTTACAATCAAGGGCTTAAGAATTTTGAGAAATATCCTAATCCACAAGCTGGTAATAATAGTTTTGTAAAAGCAGAAAAATTATTTAAACAAACATTAGATCATTGTTCTGATTTCAAAGCAGACTGTTTCTATTATTTAGGAGTAATCGATTATTCTCAATCTCAAATGGATGATGCTATAAATTGGTTTAAAAAGTTTAAAGATTACAAGCATACTGATTTGGAACGTTTTCCATCTGATTTTGATAAAAAAGTAAGGGATATTGATGAAGTAGTAAAAGATTATGAGGAAGAACAAGCCTTCTTTGCAAATAAGGTTCCTTACGATCCGATAATGGTTCCTAATGTGAGTTCTCCAAAAGCTCCTGAGTATTTCCCAATGATTTCTCCAGATAACGAGTTGATGTTTTTTACAAGAAAAGTCGAGGCTGATACTTTAAATAAAGCTTATACGGTTTATGAGGAGCAATTTACTTTTGCAACTCGTCCAAACATTGCAAACCCTTTTGATGAAGGTCAACCTTTCACAGCTCCTTTTAATACAGGCGAATTTCAAAGCTATGGTGCTGCAACAATGTCTGTGGATAATAAAGAAATGATTATTTGTGCTTGTAAAAATGAAATTCAACGTAATGGACAACCTTATTTAAATTGTGATTTATATATTACTGAATATCAGAGAAGTGGAGAAGGCGGGAATGATTTCACATGGAAGCCTTTAGAAAATATGGGAACTGGTATTAATACTTCAAAAGGTTGGGAGGGTCAGCCTACTTTATCTGCCGATGGTAATACGTTGTATTTTACCGCTATGCGTCCAACTACAAGAGATAATGATATTTATGTGGTTCATAGAAATAAAGATGGGAAATGGGGGGATGCAATGCCATTTGATGTAGTTAATACTGAAGGGAAAGATAAAAGTCCATTCTTGCATCAAGATAGCGAAACTTTATACTTTGTTTCTTCTTCAAGTGATGAAAGAAGAGGTGCTGGTGGGTTAGATATTTTTTATATCAGAAAAGAAAATGGTGTATGGTCTAAACCCAAGAATATTGGGGTTCCAATTAATTCTGAAGAAGATGAATTAGGTATTTTTGTTTCAACAAATGGTGAATTAGCTTATTTTTCTTCAAGAAAAGGTGGAGATTGGAATATCTATGCTTTTGAATTATACGAAGAGGCAAGACCTTCAGCTGTAACCATCATGAAAGGTTCTTTAAAAGATGAAAATGGTAATCCGATAAAAGATGCGTCAATTGAGGTTGCATATGAAAATGGTGAGAAATCTACGGTTAAGGTAAATGGAGATGATGGAAATTATGCAGTAGTTGTTAAAAACCCTACAAAGCAAGATGTAATGGTAACTGTTAAAAAAGAAGGGTATGCTTTTGACTCTAAATTGATTACTAAAGAAGAATTTCAACAGCAGGCTAATACTGCTCCAAAAGATAATTCACTAGGGACAAATACAAATCAGTTAGCTGTAAATTCAAAATCGTTATCTATAAAACCATCAACAAAAACTAATTCTTTGAATAATTTATCCAAGATTAATGATGAGATTGATAAGAAAGATCTACAATTAAATGAGATAAACAATGAAAAATCTAAAGGAGGAGTTACTTCTAAAATTACACCTAAAGTTTCATCAAATATTCGTAAAAGACCTGAGGCTTTAGCATCAAACACACCTGTTTCAATGCCAAAAGTTAATTTGGAAGTTAAAGAACTTAAAGTTGGTGTTCCTTACACGATTAACGATATCTTGTTTGCAACAAATTCAAGTGAGTTATCCAATCGTTCAAAGTTTATTTTAAGACAGTTTAGTGATTTCTTGAAAGAACATCCGTCATCAAAGATTTTAATTCAAGGTCATACTGATGATGTTGGTGATCCAGAAAGAAATATGACTTTATCTCAGGAACGTGCTGAATCTGTGAAGGGTTATTTAGTTGATTTAGGAATTTCTACAAACAGGTTAAAAGCAAAAGGTTATGGTGTTACTATCCCTAAAGTACCGAATAATTCCGAAGCAAATAGAGCTAAAAATAGAAGGACTGATTTTCTAATTGAAAGTTTGAATTAAATATGGAAAATCAAAATGACTCTACACATGTAAGAGTTAATAAATACCTTAGTGAAGTTGGATACTGTTCTAGAAGGGCTGCAGATAAGTTAATCGAAGAAGGTAAAATTACGATTAATGGAAAAGTGCCTGAAAAAGGAACGAAGGTAGGGCCAAATGATGAAGTGAGAGTTTCAGGTAAACTGATTACTGAGCCAAAAGATAAACCGGTTTACATTGCTTTTAATAAGCCAGTTGGAATTGTTTGTACTACTGATACTAAAGTAGAAAAAGATAATATTATTGATTTCATAAATTATCCAAAACGTATTTTTCCAATTGGTAGATTAGATAAACCAAGTGAAGGTTTGATTCTCTTAACAAGTGATGGAGATATTGTAAATAAAATATTACGTGCAAGAAATAACCATGAAAAAGAATATGTTGTTGAAGTAGACCGCCCAATTAATCAACAATTTATTTCGAAGATGGGGAATGGTATTCCAATTTTAGGTACTATTACGAGAAAATGTTACGTTGAGCAAACTGGTAGATTTGAATTTAAAATCATTTTAACACAAGGGTTGAATCGTCAAATTAGACGAATGTGTGAGTATTTAGGTTATAAAGTATTGAACTTAAAACGTGTTAGAATAATGCATATTTCTTTAGATGTTCCAATTGGAACATGGAGGTATTTAACAGATGAGGAAATGGCCATAATGAATGAACTGATATCAAATTCAAGTAAGACTTTTGAGTAAAAAATTAAAAGTCTCAGATTTATATTTTTATCTAATTATAATTAACTGTTGTGTCTGTTAATGTTTTTAAGAAGCTGATAATATCATTTATTTCTTTTTTGGATAAGTCAAGTTCTTTATCAGATAGAGTTTGTTGAGGTATGTTAAATCCTAACCCCAATCCACCTCCTTTGTTATAGAAGTTTAATACTTCTTCCAGTGTTTCAAAATTACCATTGTGAAAGTAAGGACCTGTTAATTCAATATTTCTTAATGTTGGAGTTTTAAACATACCCTTTATGAAAGAAGCTTCAGGGTAACTGTTTTTGAATTGTTCAAACATGCCCCAATCAGAATCTAATTCTTTCATTTTTGCATCTTTTGTGACTCCTAAAATTTCACCCTCTGTGTCGATATAATGTGGGGGTACAAAACCATTGAAATGTGGTGCGAAATGACAAGTTGCACAAGCAGCTTTTCCGTAGAACAAGTTAAAACCATTTATTTCAGCTTTTGATAAATCATTAGTTTCATTTCGGATATTTTTATCGAATTTTGAATTTAATGCTACTAAGGAACGAACGTAAAGTTCTAACGAAGATTTAATAGTTCCTAATGTGATTGGTTCAGAGTGAGCAAAGTAAGCTTCTTTAAATAATCTTTGATAATGTTTTTTACTTTTTAATTTATCAACCATTTCATCTTGGTTGGTATTAAATTCGTCTTTATTTAATATTACATTTTCAATTTGGTCATTCATATCGCTTGACCTCAAATCTGAAAAAAAACTAGATTGAAAGCAGCTGTTTAATAAAGTAGGGGAGTTTCTTTTTACAAAGCCATTATTGGTTAGCTTTTTACTTTTTGGTAAGTTGTCTGTAAAGGCCTTTTGAGGGTTATGACATGTTGCACAAGAAAATTCGTTTGTTTTAGATAAAATTGGATCATAAAATAATAATTTTCCTAATTCGATTTGTTGATTGTTGAATTTTGGATTACTTCCTTTCATACTAAAGTGAGGGTCGAGGTATTTTTCAGAGAATAAATGGTCACCTGAACCAATAGCTCTTTTAATATTACTTACTTCATTATACCTTTCATAGCCAGTTGAATAATGTAACTCTTTGATTTGTTTTTGGATAGGGATAAGGTAATTTTTGAATAGTTTGTATTTATTGCATTTTTCGAAATCATCGTTTTTAGATAGGTATTCTTGAGTATCATTAAAAAGTTTATCAAATGTTTGCCAGTTAAAATCTGTAGCAAATTGCATAAAATATTTTAGGTCTTTTTGAATTTGTTTTAAAACAATTTGCGCATCAGGGATACTGTTTAAAATCTCTGGTGAATCAAAACCAGATAAGCCTAAAGTCATTAATCTAGTTAGAGCCATATGATTTGCTTCAAGAATTTCCCAGTTTTGGTAGGGTAATATTGATATAGCTTTGAGAGTTTTTTTAAATTTTTGATTGATAAGATTATATTGCTGGTTGATATTTTTAATATTGACTGAATCTTCATGAATTAGTTCTTCTATAACTTGAAGCCCTGTAGGGTCATCTTTGTGAAGAATTACTATATCTCTAGTAATAGATGGGACAGGACCGCCATTAATTGATTTATCGATGTGAGGATATCTAAAAACAATGTAAGTTTCAATTTTTTTATAAATGGACCTGATTTCTAAATATTTTTTTATTAGGTCAACTTTAGAGTTTGTTTTGGTTAATTGTTGTGGTTTTGTGATAGAGTCTAATAATTTAATATTATTGATAAGGTCTAGTTGAATAGGTTTATTTGGAAATATTGTTACTTTTTGGTTGCTGAAAGAGCACAAGATAATTAATACAGATAAGGAAAAAAAAGTAATTGTATTTTTTAGTGTTTTATTCATTTCTGGTTACTAATAAGGTTGAAAACTTAATATAGCTGCCCTTCAAAGGGCAGCTATTAGTATTATACTAAACTTTAATTATTATATTAAAAAGTTTTAATATGCTATTCAATTATAAGCTTTTTAGATTCTCCTTTATCATTTTTTACAACGTATGAACCTTGGCTTAATGATGAAATATCAACAACTTGAACATCTCTTTGAACAAGCACTCTTTTACCTTCCATGTCGTAGATTGCGATATCCATTACATCATTTAAGTAGATTTCTCTTGAAGCTGGGTTTGGATAAACTTCAAAGTCTAAATTAACATCTTCAGAATTGTTGTTTAATCCTAAGATATTTGCTTCTTGCCAGATTTTCTTATAACCTGTGACAGCTATAGTAACTGAATGGTCAAAAGGAGGAGTGTTATCTGTTGATGGGTGTTGAATATTTACGAAGTATGTACTCCCATCAGGTGTAAATCTTCCACCTGTAGTTTCACATCCTTTAGGACCAACTAAAAACCTTCTTAATTCAGAAACATCATATTGTTTACCTACTTCATCACCAGTTACGTCAAGAATGTACACTTCATTTAGTTTAGAATTAAAGTGTGCAGGACTAGATGGTGCACCTGAAGGATTCATGTCTTCATTGATTGCTAAGTATACTCTTCCATCAATTTTAGTTGAAGTTAATCCATCTGGTGAAGATAAGTGGTTATTGAAAGGGTTGTAATTTGGATCTAATGCACCACCACCTTCAATAGCTGATTCGATTTTACCTGAAGCTACATCTAATCTTAATACACGTCCCCATAAGTCATTATAAGTAGAGTCAATAGCTCCATCTTTAGCATCTAATTGGATTAAGTGATGTGCTAGAGTTGCACCAGCTTCCATTGCAGTTTTAACACTTTGGCTTTTTCCTCTTCCTGTTTCAGTGATAAAAATAGTATTGTCGTTAATTCCTTCAATCCACTCTAAACGCATGAATGTTGTAGCTCCCATTGCGTATGCTTCCTCTCTTGCATTTATCATGGTGTTTAAATCCATAGTTAATGCTATCCATGAACCAGACATACCATCTGTTGATTGCTTATAAAAATATAATTGACCTTTAGAGAAGTCTTCAGCAACATCAGCAACAAACTTAAACAAAACTGCACCACCAGAATAATCATCAGTTAAATAAACTGTTTTTCTATCAGATGCAATCCAACCACCTTCGTGATCATATCTACCCATATTGTAGTTTTTTCTTATTGCTACAGCATTTTTTGGATCAACTTCAACCATATATTGAAAGTTTTTATGTTTTTCAACTGTTTCATTAATTGTTGAACCATTAAAAGATGTAATCGTATAATCTGAGGTATCTGTTATACCTGCTCCATTATTATAGATAGTTGCATTATCCTTGAATGCTGATCCCCATTCTTCAGCGGTAAAAACTTGCCCCCATGGAGTTTGGATACCACCACAGTTAGCACCAGTTCCTCCAACAGCTGAAAAATCTACGTTTCTATATTTTCCATTAACATCGTTAACAACTTCCCAAGATGATGTCGCTTGGTTATAGTGAACTGTAAATACAGTCATACCTCCACCATCTCCTAAAATAGGATTTGCTTCAATTCTTTCGTGATTAACGATAACGTATCCACTGTCACTTCTCCCAGCAATTGGAATGTAACCTGTGAAATCTTGCCATTCCTTAGCTAATGATTCTTGACCGTTACTTGTTACCATATCAACACCTCCTGTAAATAATACATCATACTTTAAAGGAGATGCTGGTATCATTACAGTGGGAAGGTCTGTAGCATATTGACTAGCATCATAAAAATTTTCATCCATTACTGGGAATGGGTTTTGGGCAAATGAGCTTGCAGTTGTAAGTAACAAGCCTGATAAAAGTAATTTTGCTTTCATTTTTAAATAGTTTTTTAATTACGATGTAAAATTAAAAGCTCAATTTCCAAAAGCGATTAAATAAAAATTAACTGTCTTTTATTTATTTGTTAGTATGATTTAAATATTCGTTGATTTATTAATACAATTTTATAAATATGTTAATCTATTAATCTGTTATTCTGTTATTAGTTTGTTTGTACTTGAGTTTGAATAAGAATCATTTAATAAATAAAGCAGGTATAATATAGCTTTTAAAGTTATTAACAATTTTAGTAAAATATATTTTTAATTTAAGTTGTTTGCTTTCAGTTGTTTATGTTTTTAGTTTTATTTTTAGTTAAGTTTTTTTGTTAATAACTGTAACTATTGAATAACAGTGTCGTAAATGAACTTTAAATAGAAAACAACTAAAAATGAATTTAAATTTAAACGATATGATTAACAATTCAATTAAAATTGCACAGTTGAAATTAAACCAACACAAAACTTTAGGTGTTAATAGTTCAATGAATATTTTTGAAGTTGCTGAATTGATGGATGCGATTAAATTCAACGCTCAAATTAAGAAGTCAACTTTCAAATCTATATTTTATAATATTAGTGCGAACTAGAAATATTACAGTCAAACAAAATGTAAAGAAAGCTATCCGGTAGGATGGCTTTTTTGTTAAATCAAAAGAGTATATTAAACACAGGATTGCTTAGTTGCTCGATGAAGTATATAACACTTAATTTTCTAGAAAATTTATTGATAAATTTTACTTAAAAACTAAAAAATCTATAATTAATAAAGTATTGTTCCCGAACCAACTAACTCTTCACCTTCATACCATGCCGCAAATTGTCCTGGGGTGATTCCTTTTTGTTTTTCTTTGAATAGAATATAAATTCCTTTATCTTTTTTAATTAAAGTACCTTCTTGTAATGGTTGACGGTACCTAATTCGAATCATGTATTTACGTTGATCCCCAACCTTTAAGTCGTGATTTGGGTTGACAGAATGTATTTCTTTATTTTCAATAAATAGTGCATATCGGTTTAAACCAGGATGTTGATCGGTCTGACCACTATAAACAATATTTTCTGTTGTGTCTATTCCTATAACAAATGATGGATTTGGCCTTCCTCCAATGTGTAAACCTTTTCGCTGACCAATTGTATAATAGTGAGCCCCTTGATGTTCTGCTACAGCTATTCCCATTTCTTTAGTGTATTCAAAAGGTTTCGCTAATAGTTCAACATTTTCAACAGTTGGTTCTATATCATTATAGGTTTTATATTGATTTGAATTATCAGGTAGTTCAATAATTTCACCTTTTCTTACTTTTAGTTTTTGTTGTAAAAATTGAGGTAAACTTATTTTACCAACAAAACATAAACCTTGAGAATCTTTTTTTTCTGCTGTCAATAAACCAGCTTCTGAAGCTATTTGACGAACCTCTTGCTTGATGTATTCTCCAATTGGAAATAAAGCTTTACTTAGTTGTTCTTGATTCAATTGACATAAAAAATAAGATTGATCTTTGTTTGGATCTTTCCCTGCCAATAAGCCAAATTTCCCATCTTCATGTTCTACTTTACGACAGTAATGTCCAGTAGCAACATAGTCTGCACCTAATTTTTCAGCAGCTTTCAAGAAAACATCAAATTTGATTTCACGATTACATAACACGTCTGGATTTGGTGTTCTTCCCATTTCGTATTCGTTAAACATGTAATCTACAATTCTTTCTTGATATTCTTTGCTTAAATCAATTACTTGAAATGGTATTCCGAGTTGATTAGCTATTAAAAGAGCATCGTTTGAATCATCAATCCAAGGGCATTCATCTGATAGTGTTACGCTTTCATCATGCCAATTTCTCATGAACATTCCGATAACTTCAAATCCTGCTTCTTTAAGTAAGTATGCGGTTACACTTGAGTCTACTCCGCCTGAAAGACCTACAACAACTCTTTTCATAAATAATAATTGATTTACAAATTTAATGTTTTTGAATTTAAAGAAAAAAACAATTTAACTTGTATTTTTTGAATGTGTTAAAACTTATTTTTAGATTTGTCTAAATATAAATTTAGTACATTGTATTTAACACAAAGTGAAGAGAATTATTTAAAGGCTATATACATGTTGTATAGTGAGTTTGGAGGTGATATATCAACTAATATTTTAGCTGATAGATTAGATACAAAACCATCTTCTGTTACAGATATGGTGAAAAAACTTGCTGAGAAAAAATTAATTGACTATCAAAAATATCAAGGGTGTAGCTTAACAAAAGATGGATTGAAGACTGCATTGCTTATAGTTCGTAAACATCGTTTATGGGAGGTTTTTTTAGTTGAAAAATTAAAGTTTGGTTGGGAAGAAGTTCATGGGATTGCGGAACAGTTAGAACATATCCAGTCAGTTAAGTTGACAAATCAATTAGATGATTTTTTAGGTAATCCAAAATTTGATCCACATGGAGATCCTATTCCAACTAGGGATGGGTTAATCACTCATATTTCTAAAAATGAAGCAATAAGTCAGTTACAAATTAATCAAGAAGGTGTTGTTGTTGGTGTTGAAGATGGGTCTAAAGAATTTTTTACTTTTTTAAAGCGTTATCAGATAGAGTTGGGAACGTTGTTAAAAGTTGAAGAGAAGTTTAGTTTTGATGATTCAATTTTAGTTTCAGTAAATGGTAAAGAAGTAAATTTATCTTCAATTATAGCATCAAAAATATATATTCAAAAAAATGTTTAGATGCTTAATTCTTATTTTCTCTATAATTTTAGTTCAAGGCTGTAAGTTTGATCCAAAAGTTTTAGAGCAGAAAGATTTGATTGTTTGCACGACATCTATTATCGGTGATGTTGTTCAGCAAATAGCTCCAAGTCACGTTCGAATAGAGACTTTGATGGGGCCAGGAATTGATCCACATTTATATGAGGCTAAACCTTCAGATGTAAGAAAGATGGGAGATGCTGGAATAATTATTCATAATGGACTACATTTAGAAGGGAAATTGTCAAAGCTTTTTAAAAGAATGATTAGTCACAAAAGAATGATCTCTTTTGAAGATGGGATGAATAAAAATCAATTAATTCATTTAACATCTCATCATTATGACCCTCATGTTTGGTTTGATGTATTGTTGTGGTTACAAGGTTTAATACATGTAAAGGAACAATTAATTCATTTTTATCCAAAATACAAAACTGAGATCGAGCAAAACTTCAATCAATATGAAACTGAACTATTGAGTCTCAACGAAAAAATTAAAGATTTAATGAACCAGATACCTTTGAATAAACGTGTTTTAATTACTTCTCACGATGCGTTTCATTATTTTGGGAAAGCTTATGGTATTGAAGTTAAAGCTATTCAAGGTGTGTCGACTATAATTGAACCAGGATTAAAAAGTGTATCTTTATTAGTGAATACTATTTTAAATCGAAAGATACCTGCCATTTTTGTTGAGAGTAGTGTTTCATCAAAAGCAATAAAATCAGTAATAGAGGCTTGTCATTCTAAAGGTTGGGAAGTCAAAATTGGAGGAACTCTATTTTCTGATGCATTAGGAAGTAAGGAAGAAAAAGCAGGGACATACATAGATATGATTACAAAAAATTGTCAAACAATACAGAAAGCATTGAACAATGGGATTTGATGGAGAAAATAGTATAGAAGTTCATAATTTATCAGTAGCATATAATCGTGTGCCAGTTTTATGGGATGTTGATTTCGAATTACCGCAAGGTCAGATTGTTGGTATTGTTGGCCCAAATGGTTCAGGAAAATCAACTTTATTAAAAGCTATTATGGGCATAATTCCCAAATCTAGTGGTTATTCAAAAATTTTTGGGAAAGACTTAAATAAATTAAGAGAAAGGGTAGCTTACATTCCTCAACGTGAATCGATTGATTGGAACTTTCCTGCAACAGTTACTGATGTTGTAGCTATGGGAAGGTATAAAAAAGGGAAGTTGTTTAAACGACTTTCTGATATTGATAAACAGTTAGTTGCTGATGCAATTGAAAAAGTTAAATTAACAGAATTTAAAGATCGACAAATAGCACAATTGTCTGGAGGTCAGCAACAACGTGTTTTTATTGCAAGAGCTTTGGCGCAAGGTGCAGATTTATATATTATGGATGAGCCTTTTATTGGTGTAGATATGACAACAGAAAAAAATATTCTTGAGATTTTATTTAAAATGAAAGAAAAAGGAAAAACTGTTGTAATTGTTCACCATGATTTACAAACTGTATTTGAGTATTTTGATTACCTAGTTATGATGAATACGCGACTTGTTGCTCATGGTCCATTAAAACAGGTGATGACAAATGAAAATTTACAAGCAACTTATGGTGGTCAGTTGGATTTGTTGACTAAGCTTCAGTATTTGTTTAAGGATAAACAGTTTCCGCTTAGAGAAAAAGGTTATGATGATAAATAATTGGACATATTTTTTTCAAGACGAAGTAGCACAAAAAGTACTTTTTGGTTCTGGCTTAATTGGTTTAATGACAGGTGTTGTTGGAGTGTTTTCTTTTTTAAGGAAAAG
Organism: uncultured Flavobacteriales bacterium; assembly: GCA_964580965.1. GTDB lineage: Bacteria > Bacteroidota > Bacteroidia > Flavobacteriales_D > Crocinitomicaceae > CAIUKX01. The sequence goes on from CAZOLZ010000027.1 coordinate 19,900, forward strand.
AACTTTAGTAGCTGATGCTATTTCCCATGCTGTTTTACCTGGTATTTGTCTTGGTTTTTTGTTTGCAGAAGAGAAGAACCCTCTAGTTTTAATTGTTGGGGCAGCTATTTTCGGATGGTTATCCGTTTGGTTAATTGAACTAATATCGACAAAAACAAAATTAAGCGAAGATGCCTCAATAGCTATTGTTTCCACCTTTTTTTTTGCTATTGGTTCAGTTTTATTATCTCACATTTCCAAAACTGGAAATACAGAACAAAGTGGATTGAAAAGCTTTCTGTTTGGAAATGCAGCTACGATGAATAATTTTGATTTAATTGTATTTACCATTACCGCAACTATAATTTTGTTTACAATTTTCTTATTTTTTAAACAGTTTAAACTTGTTTCTTTTGATCCATCATTTGCTCAAGTTTTAGGTCTTCCTGTTCAATTATTTTCAATCTTAATTGCTTCAATGACAGTTGTAACGGTTGCTCTTGGCATTCAAGCAGTTGGAGTTGTTTTAATGTCAGCTTTATTAATTGCTCCAGCAGCTACAGCAAGATATTGGACCAATAAACTTTGGTTTATGGTACTTTTAGCAGGAGGAATAGGGTTAGTATCGAGTGTCTTAGGTATTGTTTTTTCTACAGTCAAAGAAGAAATGCCTACAGGACCTTGGATAGTAAGTACATTGTTTGTTTTTACAATTTCAACCCTTTTATTTGCACCAAGAAAAGGTTGGTTTTCAATTCGTTCAGTTAAAAATCAAAACAAATTGAAGATCATGAAAGAAAATACTCTCAAGGTGTTTTATCAATTAAAAGAGCAAGGGATTTCTGAAGTTAAAATCATTCATTTGCTTGAAAAAAGGCCAGTTGATACAAATAAATTAGAATCTCTCTTGAAACAAATGATGAAGAATGGTTTGATTAGTAAAAATAGAGGAACATATAAGCTTACAAAACAAGGTGTGGTTGAGGGCATGAGAATTGTACGCTTGCATCGTTTGTGGGAGTTGTATTTAACTCAACGAATGAATTTCAAAGAAGATCATATTCATGGAACAGCTGAAACAATAGAACATTTAATTACGCCTGAAATTGAAAAAGAATTATTAAATGATTTAGATTTTCCAAAAGAAGATCCACACAGAAAATCAATACCTTATCAAGATGGGAATTAACGATGTTTTAAATTTAGTTACTATTCTATTAATTGCTTGGAGTTGTTCGCTTTTAGGGGCTATAATGGTTCTTAGAAAAAATGTAATGGTAGGTGACGCTATTTCTCATAGTGTGCTACCTGGAATTGCTGTAGCATATATTGTTAGTCAACAAGTTGATTCTTATTTAATCCTTCTTGGTGCAGCTTTTTTTGGTGTTCTGACTACTTATATCATTAATTTTTTTCATCAAAAATTAAAATTACAAGAAGATGCTTCAATTGGTATAACATTCACTTGGTTGTTTGCATTAGGGGTATTATTTATTAGTTTTTTCACAGAAAAAAACACAGATTTAGATCAAGATTGTGTCTTGTTTGGTGATTTAGGAATTTCATTTTTAGATAAGATAATAGTTGATGATTATTTCATAGGTACTCGAAGCATGTGGATGATATTACCAGTATTTATTGTAATAATATTATTGTTTACAAAAGGTTGGAAAGGTCTTCAAATTTTAGCTTTTGATGAATCTTTTGCTATGTCTAAAGGTATTAATGTTAAACGTTGGCATTATATATTTATGACTTTAGTTAGTATCACTACAGTGATGAGTTTTGAAAGTGTTGGTGCTATATTAGTAATAGGCTTGTTGAGTATTCCTGCAGCGTCAGCATATTTATTAGTAAAGCGGTTACCTTCATTTTTGCTTGTTTCTTGTTTGTTTGCTACTTTGGGTAGCGTTATAGGTATGTTTTTATCAATATATCTTGATTTGGTTATGAGTTCGATGATTGTTGTAACCCTTGGAGTTCAGTTCTTAATTGTATTTACTATTTATATTTTAAAACAATGAAGTATTTTATTTATCTCTTAATTATATTGCTACCACAATCGTGTAAGAAAAAAGAGAGTGTTGATATATCAGTTTCTGAGCAAGATGTAGAATTGACAAATAATAATTGTGAAGTTTATTTATGGAATGAATCCATAAATTACGATACAATAAAAGATGTTGAAGGAAATAAATATCGAACTGTCAAAATTGGTACTCAATGTTGGATGGCTGAAAATTTAAGGGTTACTAAATATTCTAATGGTGATGATATCTTACAAATAGAATCAGATTCATCGTGGTCAAATTTAAACATTGAAAGTGATGCTTACAGTAAATCAGAAGAAGGATCTATTGAAGGTTTAGATTTGTGTTACGGAAATTATTATAATTTTCAAGTTGTTATTGATGATAGAAATGTATGTCCCGAAAATTGGAGAGTTCCGTCTGATGATGATTGGTTAATTTTAGAAGATTTTATATTAAACTCCGATAGTAAAACCAATGTAGGTGAAGCTTTAAAAGCTGTTGAAGGTTGGGAAGTTTTTGAGCAATTTTCAGGTGGAGGAAATGATGTTTTTGGTTTTAGGGCTTTGCCTTCAGGTCAAAGAACAAAAGAAGGTGTTATTGCAAGCTATGAAACATCTTGCTCTTGGTGGACATCTTCTGAGAATCAATCTAATGATGCATGGTCTAGGGGATTATTTAATGATAGTAAAGGAATTACAAGGCACACCAATCATAAAAATAATGGTTTTTCAATTAGGTGCATAAAAGACTAAGTTGTTTTTCAGATTTTATGATTAATTATGATTGTTAAATTTTCATTGAACTCTGCTTAGTAAGAAATATATAAGTCAGTAGTATCAAAACTAGTACTAGTTACACTTTCAATAGCTGTATTAAATAAATTATCTCCAAAGCTTGAATATAAAATAGAAAAGGAGGAGTTACCATTATTGATACAATAAAATGTAGTATCTGTATTTGTAACTGTGTATTCGAAAAAGTCACAACAATCCAAACAATTTTTCTTACCTTCTTGTTTACTTATAGTGATATAGTCATTGGGTTCAGGTGTAAGGTTTTTTAGTTGTATTTTCACCCAAGATTTCGCATAAATATTAAAATTAATCGTGTTTTCTTCTCCAACTTTTAAATCTTCAAATAAGATTGATTGTTCAGAATCGAAATAGTTTTCTTTTTCTGCAATAGCATAATAAGATTCACTTAGGTCTCTATCGAATTCAATTGTGTAAGTACCATCAGAATTTGTTTGAGTAGATGCTATTTTAGTAGGTGTACTAGATCCAGCTTTTATTTTGTAAAAGGTTATATTTACATCTGATATAATAGAGTTAAGACTCTGGTCTGATATGCTTCCTGAAATTTGGAAGGTTGGTGTTTGTTTTTTACAGTTGAAAACACCTAAAAGTATTGTGATTAAAAAGAAGCTAATGTGTTTTTTTTTCATTCTCTAAATATTTTTTAATGATATAGTGAGAAAGATAAATGAAAGGTGTTAATGCGATTGCGATGATGAGTTTAATTGAGTAGTTTGTGGTGCCGATTGAAAAAAAATCCTCTAGATTGATTTTTCCAGGTAAATAAAATGCAATTCCTAAAACAATAAAGGAATCAATAAGTTGAGAAATTATTGTGGAGCCAGTTGCTCGCAACCAAATGTGTTTGTCACCAGTTTTCTCTTTAAATTTTGAAAATATTGCCGCATCTAATAGTTGTGAAACAATAAAAGCAATAACACTACCTATTATAATTGCATTACCTTGTTCAAAGACTGTCTTATATTCATAATCCTGGATAGGTGAGACGGGTGCAGCTTTAATTTTTAAGCTAAAATATAAAAGTACAAAAACATAGCTGATTAAAATTGTTGTTAACAGTGTTAGTTTTTTTACTCCATCCTTACCAAAATATTCATTAATAAGATCTGTCACGATGAAAACTACAGGCCACGGAAGTATTCCCATGCTCAAAGTATAACCACCAATATTAATAAGTTTTCCTCCAATTAATTCAGCTGTTACTGCATTAGTAATGAAAATTCCAGCCAAGGTTATAAAAACAATATTTTTTCGTGATTTAAACATTACGTTTTTCTCTTTTTCTTTTTTGCAGCAGGGAATAAAATATTATTTAATATTAAGCGATATCCTGGTGAATTTGGATGTAAGTTTAAATCTGTAGGAGGGTCGCTAACTCGATGTTCGTAATCTTCTGGATCATGTCCTCCGTAAAATGTCCATGTACCTTGCCCAAGTGTTCCATGAATGTAACGAGCAGTGCCTAATGCTTCATTCTCACCTAAAATTAGTGCAGATGATTTAATTAATTCTTTTCTGAAATCGGTTGTTTGTCCCATAAAACCATTTACGATTGATGTATGACATTGTGTAAGCATGGTAGGAATAACATCCCACTTTGCAGAAAACTCAAATAATGTAAATTGATCGATATTTTGATTTCGTTGATGAAGTCGTGTACCATCTATGTCTGAATATTCATAAACCATAGGGTTTTGTTCTAATGTGAAATTCTCAAAAGCAAAAGTTTTGGAGAAATCTAAGTTTTGTTGACAGTTTGGGGCTGAAGGATCACCATCAAACATGTTTTCACAGATATCTGTGTTTTGAGCTGCTAAAGCAATATCGAAACTATCTGTTCCACTGCACATTGTGAAAAGAAAACCTCCACCAATGACATAGTTTTGAATGTTTAAAGCTACTTTTCGCTTTAATTCCGAAACTTTACTAAAACCTAATGAATATGCATCAGCTTCAAGTTGTCTAACTTGTTCTTGGTACCAAGGATAATTTCTAAAACTAGCATAGAATTTTCCATATTGACCGGTAAAATCTTCGTGATGTAAATGTAACCAATCATATTTTGGTAAAAGACCATAGACAATTGCTGAATCATAAATTTTGTCGTAAGGAATTTCAGCATACTCTAAAACTAGTGTTACAGCATCGTCCCAAGGTTGTTTTCCTTTTGGAGTATAAACCGCAATTTTAGGAGCTTTTTCTAATTGAACAACTTCCATATTTTTTTCAGGATGTCCAATTTCAGCTTTAATTTTTTGCGCTTGTCCATCTGTCAAGATTTCATAACTAACACCTCTAATTATTAATTCTTCTTCAATTGAAATTGCATGAGGAATTAGGAATGAACCTCCGCGATAATTTAATAACCACTCAAGCGTAAGGTTGTTTTCTAAAATCCAAAATGCTATCCCGTATGACTTTAAATGATTGCTTTGAGAATGGTCCATTGGAACTAATAATTGAGTTGCTTCAGCTTTGAAAAAGAATAAGATGAAACAAATCGAAATTATCAGTTGTTTTTTCAGCATGTTTTAAAACGGTGTTGAATCTGAAATACCATCAAAATCAGTATCTTCCTTATCAAACGAATTCATTTTACTCTGAATAGTAATTGTATTTCCACCAGTTTCAAATTCATTATTATTACTCATCTTGGAAGAGAATGTTTGATTTGAAAGGTCTTCCCCGTAATTATTGATGTTATCAAAGCGTGCATATTCACCAATAAATTGTAATCGAACATTTTCAAGAGAACCATTCCTATGTTTTGCAATTATAATTTCACCAACCCCTCTGTTTGTTTCACCCTCATCATTTTCAGTAAACCCATAATATTCAGGTCTGTAAATAAATGAAACAATATCGGCATCTTGTTCTATTGCACCAGATTCACGTAAATCAGATAATACAGGTCTTTTATCACCACCTCTTTGTTCTACTGAACGGCTTAACTGGGATAAGGCTATTACAGGCACATTTAATTCTTTTGCAATTTCCTTAATTGAACGTGATATTGATGAAATTTCTTGTTCACGGTTTCCTCCATTTTTGGAACCTCCTGCTGTCATTAATTGCAAATAATCAATGATTACTAATTGAATATCTTTTTGCATTTTCAATCGACGACATTTCGCTCTTAAGTCAAATATACTAATCCCCGGTGTATCATCAATGTATATTGGAGCAGTTGCTAGTTTACTTATTCGAGTGTGTAATTGTTGGAATTCATGCTCTCTTAAATCACCCTTTCTTAATTTGTCAGCACTTAATCTTGTCTCACTAGCAATCAAACGTTTTACCAATTGAACAGAAGACATCTCTAAAGAGAATATAGCTACTCCCATATCGTAATCTACAGCAGTATTTCTAGCCATAGATAATACAAAAGCTGTTTTCCCCATAGCAGGTCGAGCTGCAATAACAATCATATCTGAACGTTGCCATCCAGAAGTAACTTTGTCTAAATCATGAAAACCAGTAGGTATACCTGATATTCCATCTGAATTTTGAGAAGCTTTTTCAATTTCCTCAATAGCTTGTCTTACAACATTAGGCATTGAATCAGCGTTTTTACCCATGTTGTTTTCAGAAATATTAAAGAGCTCTTGTTCGGCTTTCCCTAGTACTTCAAAAACATCTTTTGTGTCGTCATAAGCTTGATTCAATACTTCGTTACTCATTCTTATCAATTCTCGCTTAATATGTTTTTCAGCTATAATGCGAGCATGATATTGAATGTGAGCAGAGGAAGCAATTTTGTTCGTTAGTTGTGATATATACACAGCTCCTCCAGCAAGTTCTAAAACACCATTATGTCTAAGCTTATTAGTAACTGTCAATAAATCAATTGGATTTGAGCTACCAAATAAATCACGAATTGCCTCGTAAATGTATTGGTGTTTTGGATCGTAAAAACTACTAGGTGATAGGATGTCAATAACATCTGTTACAGCTCCTTTTTCAAGCATCATTGCTCCAAGTACAGCTTGTTCAATATCAACGGCTTGAGGTGGTAGTTTTCCAAATTCCCCAACCAAAGCATTTGTATTTTTGATACGATTGGATGCTCTTCTCGTATTTTCTGATTTATTTTCACTCTCCATATATTACAAAAATAAATAAAAATAGGATGTAAAAAAATGATGTTACTAACAATTCATTTAACTTTGTAAGAGTATTTTACTATTTTCAATAATAAGCATTTATGCAGAGAGAAATTATAGAAACAAGCGATGGTTCGAAGACGATAAGAATCCTTGATTTAGATGAAAATTATCATTCTCATCACGGGGCTTTACAAGAAGCGAATCATGTTTTTTTATCCAATGGTCTATCTTATTTCAATAAACTTGAAGGGATTTCAATTTTTGAAATGGGATTTGGAACAGGGTTGAATGCTTTTATAACAGCTGTAGAAGCTGAAAAGAAAAAAATGAAAATAAAATATACAGGTATTGAGGCTTTTCCAGTTAATTCTGAAGAAATAAAGGCTTTGGGTTATGATGGTTTGTTGGGGGATAATTATAAAGCGATTTTTCAAAAAATACACGATACGAAATGGGGAGTTTTTGAAGATATTAATTCAAGTTTTTCATTGTGTAAAATTCATGAACGATTAGAAAATGTAACACTGGAATCTCATTCATTCGATTTGATTTATTATGATGCTTTTGGACCTAGAGCTCAAGACGAAATGTGGACAGTTGATCTTTTTCAAAAGATGTATGATTCATTAAAAAAAGGAGGGGTATTAGTTACTTATTGTGCAAAAGGTCAAGTTAAACGAAATTTAAAACAAGTTGGATTTAAAATTGAAGCATTACCAGGTCCCCCTGGAAAAAGAGAGATGACAAGAGCTCTAAAGCTAGATTAAACCTTAGTTTTATGTTGCCTTTTGAAGAAAGATTAGATCCAATTGAATTCAATTTCCAAAATGAAGGAAATGTTGTTTATTATCCGAATTTTTTGAAGTTTGATGAATCAACAGAATTATTCAATTCTTTAAAATTAAATACAGAATGGCATCAACCAGAGGTCAAAGTTTATGGAAAAGTTTATCCTGTCCCACGATTAGTAGCTTGGTATGGTGATGTTGAATATGGTTATTCAAGTTTTAAACATAAGCCATTAACTTACCCTCAAAATCTAGAGTATATTCAAAAAAAAATTGAAGCCTTAACAGGTTCAAAATTTAATGGAGTTTTGTTGAATTATTACAGATCTGGAAATGATAAAATGGGTTGGCATTCCGATAATGAAAAAGAGTTAGGAAGTAAACCTGTAATAGCCTCTTTGAATATTGGTGTAACAAGAAGGTTTGATTTTAGAAAGAAGAATGATCCCAGAAGTAAAATGTCAATAGAATTAGAAAATGGTTCTTTACTTATCATGAAAGGAAACTTTCAGACATTTTGGGAACATCAAATCCCAATTCAGAAGAGGGTTCAAGGAGAAAGAATAAACCTTACTTTTAGATTGATTCATTCAGCAGAATAAACTTCTTTTCCTTTAATAAAAGTTTTGAAAGCATAAACAGGTTTTCCTTCTGAAATAATGCTAAGAGGTTGGCTGAAAATTACAAAAGTAGCATCTTTTCCTTTTTCTAAAGTGCCATTTGTGTGTTCAATTCTTAAATACATTGAAGCTGTTTTTGAATATAGTGCAAGTATTTCATCAAGCTCTAACTCATGAATTAAACCTGAATAAATTCTTTCGTATGGAAAGAAATTCGTAAATGGAAATGCAGATTGTAATGTGATTAAATTGAGTTGATTTTTTAGATTTTCTGTTGTTGCTTTTTCAAAAGTACTTTTATGTAGTAATAAATTGTAAAATAATGAGTTTTGCTCGAATAAGTCAATAAAGGATTCATCAAGGGTGTCTGTGTGAACTGTCCAACGGTGATCAGGATTAATGCTGTTTATTTCTTGAATAAATTCCTTAAAAAGATTTATGTCACTTTGCGTTTTCAATTCATAATAAAATTGCGTTTTTGGATGATTTTCATAAAATGCAATTACTTTTTGATAAGTTTCTTTGTCATGAATGTTTGAGTGGAAACCTCTAATTTTGAGATTAATGTTTTTATAAGGTTTAAAAATGTTTTGGCGATTTATCTCCCATGAAACAAGGCAGTTTATATCAATAGGGGTAGCTTCTTTTTTTAAAATATGTTCTAATGTTGTGACTTGATTTTGATTTACTTTACTTTGGAAACCTACAATTCCATATTGTAAAAACGAATGAATTGTATTTTGAATATTTTTTTCTATTTCGGATTTTGGATAGCTTGGTATGAATTGACTGATAGCTTCTTTATGAAGCTTTTGTTTCATACTGTTAGTTTTAATTTTATGAGCTAAATTAGAGTTAATTAATACAGAATCTTCGTTAGCTAAAAAAATGATTAATTCCTTTTCAGGAAAAAAGGTTGATATTTGAATGTTGTTATCTTTAAATAAGGATAAGTTTAAGTTTTTAGCAACTAACGTGTTGTAGTTGTGTTTTTGGTTATATTTCTCTAATCTAACATATAGTTCTTCTATTGAAGAGGTATAACTAAGGTCAAGTTGTAGCTTGCTTGTAGCCGCTTTGAAAAGGTCCACATTTAAATCATACAGTCCAGGAGTGATATCTTTTCCTAATGCGTCTAATTCAGTTGAAGCAGAATATTTATTTAAAATTTGTCTTTCGGGTCCTACTTCAACTATTTTACCATCGTGAATTGCTATAGCTTGTTCTATTTCGTTTAAATTGTTTAGGGTATGGATTTTAGCATTATGTATAATTAAATCTACTTTTTCCCCTTTGAAACATGCTGTTAAACATGAGAGAGATAAAACTAAAAAAACGATGTTTATATGTTTCATTACAAGTTATTTATACGAGTTCCTTAATTGCTATTTTGGTGCCAATCGTTTTTGTTATATAGTCTTTTTCTAATTTTGGATTTCGAGCAGGAGAGTACTCTCTTCCATAAAAAATGATTTGTAAATGTAATTTGTTCCAAAGTTCTTTCGGAAAAACTTTCTTTGCATCTTTTTCTGTTTCAACTACGTTTTTTCCTTTTGTAATTCCCCAACGAATTAGTAGTCTGTGGATATGAGTGTCAACAGGAAATGCTGGTATCCCAAAAGCTTGTGCAACAACGACAGATGCTGTTTTGTGACCAACCCCAGGTAACTCTTCTAATTGTTCTATTGTTTGAGGAATTTCACCGTTGTATTTATCTATTAAAATTTGAGATAATTCTGAAATTGCTTTTGATTTTCGCGGAGAAAGACCACAAGGTTTGATTATTTCGCGAATATCTTCAACGGTTAATTTTATCATATCATAAGGATTGTCTGCAAGTTTGAATAGGTGAGGGGTAACTCGATTCACCATTATATCAGTACATTGAGCAGAAAGTAAGACAGCTACTAATAAAGTGTATGGATCCTTATGGTCTAATGGTACTGGAGTTTCAGGATATAATTTCTCTAGTTCCGTTATTATATATTGAGCTTTTTCTTTTTTAGTCATTATTTTTGTTTGAAAAATACGTTATGAACAAAGATACTGTCTTTCCTCAATATAGAAAGTTGAATAATGGAAAAGCTTATTATAAAATAGTTTCAGAAAATGAGTTTGAAGAACTTCAAATTGTAGGTTCGAAAGTTATTTTTCATAAGTTTAAAGTCGAACAATATCCAGATTTATTAAG
>CAZOLZ010000028.1:0-29996 GCA_964580965.1 uncultured Flavobacteriales bacterium
TTTGAAAAATTAAGCCTTTTTGCATACTTTTTTGGCTTCAGAAAAAAGTATGAATGAATTATTATTACAAAAATGCCTTTTCTTCTATAATTTGCGCCATTTCTTCTTGTAATTTTTGTGCTTCAACTGCTGCTTTTTCAGCAAAATCCGTTTCATTTGAAGCATAGATAATCCCCCTTGAAGAATTAACTAATAAACCACAATCTTTATTCCATCCATAATGTGCAACATCTTTTAATGATCCTCCTTGCGCTCCCACTCCTGGAACTAAAAAGAAATTATCTGGAACTAATTGGCGTACTTCTCCTATTCCCTCAGCACGCGTAGCACCGACAACATACATCACATTGTCTTTTGTACCCCATTCTGAAGATTTTTTCAATACCTTTTTGAATAATTCTTCCCCGTTTTCATCTTTCGTCATTTGGAAATCTAAAGCTCCTTTATTAGATGTTAACGCCAATAAAATGACCCATTTTTTTTCAAAGGTTAAGAAAGGTGTAACACTATCTTCTCCCATGTAAGGAGCAACTGTAACTGAATCACAATTTAAATCTTCAAAAAAAGTTTTAGCGTAGTAAGTAGATGTATTCCCAATGTCACCTCTTTTTGCATCAGCAATCGTAAAAATATTTGAAGGAATGTATTCTAAGGTTTTACGAAGAGATTCCCAGCCTCTAGCTCCGTGACACTCATAAAAAGCAATGTTAGGTTTATATGCAACACAATAATCTTTCGTAGCATCGATAATAGCTTTATTGAACTCAAAAATTGGGTCATCTGTTTCTAATAAATGTGAAGGGATTTTAGATAAATCTGTATCTAAACCAACACACAAAAAAGATTTTTTTAATTTTATTTGTTCTACTAAAGCTTCTCTTGTCATGGATCTTGTTTTTATAAGCTCAAATTTAATCTTTTATACTTAATCTTTAGTTTGATTTGAAAATCTGTTAAAATCACCTCCAGAAGGTTCTTCAAATATCTCTAAATGGAATTCAGGAGCAATTGTAATTAAATGATCAAAAATATCAGCAATAATACTTTCGAAAGGTAACCAATCCTGAATAGCACTGAAACAGTAGATCTCTAATGGTAAACCTTTAGATGTTGGTTCCATTTGTCGAACCATCACCGTCATATCTTGTCTAATATTTGTGTTTGTTTTGATGTAATTTTCTGCATAAACCCTAAAAACACCAATATTTGTTAAACGTCGAATATTTAAATCAGCCCCTGATTCATCGTTCATTACTTTTTGATTATGTTCCTCAATCTCTCGTTCTTTTTGATTGAGGTAATCTTTTAATAAACGATATTCTTTATAATGAGAAGCGTCTTCTTTTGTAAAGAATTTAAAACTACTCATTTTGATATTAATAGCTCTTTTAATTCGGCGACCTCCTGAATCTTCCATTCCTCGCCAGTTTTTGAACGAATCCGTAATGAAAGCGTGAGTAGGAATTGTTGTAATTGTCTTGTCCCAATTTTGAACTTTAACAGTATTTAAATTGATAGAAATGACATCACCGTCTGCTTCATATTTCGGCATTGAAATCCAATCACCAACACGAATCATATCATAAACCGACATTTGAATACTTGCTACTAAACCTAAGATGGTGTCTTTGAAAACCAATAATAAAACGGCTGTCATTGCACCCATAGCTCCTAAGAAGTAGAACGGACTCTTACCCATTAATATGGATAAGATCAAAATTGCGCCTATAAAATAAACTATGATTTTTAATACTTGAACGTAAGATGTAATCGGTTTATCTTTAAATAATGGAGAATCAGAAAGTACATCATCCAAAACAGATAAAGTTGCTACAATACTCCAGATAATTACTGCAACAATCGCTGCATCTGAAAAAACAGTTAAGTACTGAACAACAGTAGGAAACCCCTTAAATATAATAGGAGATCCAAAATCAATTATACTGAAAGGAACGATGGCAACTAGCTTGTCAAAAACTTTACGCTCAATTAACAAGTCATCCCAAGTTGTTTTTGTTTTTAGGAATAATTTATGAACGGTACCTACAACAATTTTAGTTGTTATTTTCCATGCAAGGTAAGAAAGTAATAACATTCCAATGACCATGATTGGAAGTTTAATGTAAATAGCTGTTCCGCCATCAACCTTAAAAGTGTCAATTACCCATTGATGTAACCATTCAGCAGAGATATTTAAAAGCATCATTGATTAAATTTTGAAACAAAATTAATCATTGAACTGTGATAAAAAAACTTAAAACAAGTTAAATCTGTTACACACCTCTTTTAGATATAAAATTCTTCCAATTTTCACTTTGCTCAACATTCATCACGCGAGGGAATTTATTTTGAGATCCTAGTTTGCCAGATGCTTCCATGAAGTCATAAAATATGCTTGAGTCAAAAATTTTAATTTTAGGATCGCTTAAATTATGTTTTCGACATGTCTTGTAATCATCATTTAATCGCATCAATTCCTCATCAATTTTTTGAATAAACACTTTTTCATTGACTTTTGAATTTGTTCCAATGTACCAGTAATGATGCATCTTTTCTAAATCAGCATTAATTGTAAATTCATCTATTTGTATTTTAAGTTCTTTAGCGATCTTACTTATTGCTTCATTAATATTTTGTAACGACAGATGTTCTCCAACCAGACTCAAATATTGTCTAATCCTACCTGTAATTTTTATTTCATGTTTATCAATGTCGGTAAACCTTACTAGGTCACCAATCATGTAACGCCATAATCCAGCATTTGTTGAGATTACCAAGGCATAATCTACGTCGGGTTTAACTTGACTTAAATTAAAAGCGGTATACTTATCACGTAAATTACCTTGTTCGTCAAAAAAGTCTCTACTGAAAGGAATAAATTCATAAAAAACACCACTTCCTAAGAGCAGTTGCATTCCTTCACGATCGAAACGTGTTTGGTAAGCAAAATATCCTTCACTCGCTAAATAGGTATTCATTAAATGAATTTCTCTTCCTAATAATTTATCCAAACGAGCTTTGTAGGGCTCCATGTAAACACCTCCATGAAGATAAACCTCTAAGTTTGGCCATATTTCATGAATATTTTTCAAGTCGTAATGTTCAACTATTTTTTCCATCACCATCAGGCACCAGCTCGGTACACCAGCAATTGTTCCGATATCCCAGTTAGGCGCTTTTTCAACTATTTTTTTTATTTTTTTATTCCAGTCAGAAATCTTTGTAATATTGTTATTTGGCTTGGTAAAAGTGTTGAAAATGAATGAGGTGTTTTTCTTCAATATTCCACTTAAATCCCCTTCATAATAATTATTGATTTTCTTCAATTTAGTTGACCCACCAATAGTTAAAAACTTTGCCTCATAAAATGCTTCAGGTAAATTTAAACTATAAAAAATAGAGGATTGATTCATACTCGTTTTTTGAAATGAGCGAATCATTTGTTTTGTAATAGGGATTCTCTTACTTGCTGCAGCTGTTGTTCCGGAAGATAAGGCAAAAAAGTTTATTCGTCCTGGCCAGGTGTGATTTCTTTCCCCTTCAATTGTTGCTGCCAACCACTTATCGTAGAATTCTTCATAATAAGTTATAGGAACTACTTTCTGGTAATCTTCAACAATGTTTTCACTTTTTAAAATTTTTCTGAATTGAAAGTTTTTACCAAAACGTGTTTCTTCAGCTTTATGGATTAACTTATACAATGTTCTTAACTGGTTGTTATAATCTTTTCCTTTCTTAAAACTTTTCTTGTATTGGATTTCAGTGGATTTCCTAAACAATTTTCCTATAATTGGCATAAATCAAATATAAACTTTAACACTATTCAACTATTCTAAGTTCTGATATTCATTAAAAATTACTTTTTAATAATCTTGAGCTCCAAAATTGTAATTAATTGAAATACATCATGTGAAATCATTATTAATTTTAGTTTAAATGTGAGAAAAGATTCCTATTTTTAATTTTCTGATTTTGATTATGATTAACTTTGCATGGATAATGTACTAAGATTTTAACTTATGGAAACTAAAACATTTATTGTACCTCATGATTTTACAGCAGTTGCCGAGAACGCTTTGGATCATGCTATTGCTACAGCAAAACCTTTGAATGCACAAATTTTATTGATGCACGTTGTATCAAAGGAGAAAAACATTCATGAGGCTGAAGCAAAATTAAGCAAGGTAATTGCCAATAAAAATGCTTCGGTTACAATTATTCCAAAAGTTAGAGTTGGAAATATTTTTGATGATATAGGGGATTTTGCTGCTGAGCATCATGCAGAATTAATTTTCATGGGAACTCATGGAACTCATGGATGGCAACACATTACAGGAAGTAACGCCTTAAAAGTTGTAACAAATTCAAATGTTCCATTCGTTATTGTACAGGAAAAAGGAATCAAGCCGACTGGTTATGATGATATTGTCGTTCCTCTAGATTTAAACAAAGAAACAAAACAAAAATTAGCGATCGTTGCAAACTTAGCAACTTACTTTAAATCAAGAGTCCATGTAATTACTCCTAATGAGTCTGATGAATTTTTGAAGAAAAAAGTACAAGCAAATATTATTTTCGCAAATCGTTTCTTCTCTGAAAGAGGTATTGAAGTAACAACAAAATTAGTTTCTGCAGGGAGCTTTGAGAAAGAAGTGATAAAACATGCAGTTACAATTGATGCCGATTTAATAGCAATTATGAATTTAAATAAAAACAGTGTGTTTGGTGTGCTGACGGCTGCCCATGAACAACACGTAATTATGAATAGTGCTCAAATTCCTACACTAGTTATCAATCCTATTGATAGACCTTATGGAAGTAGTGTTATGTTTCAATAATTAAATTTGAAAATTTTATTTAAAAGCTACCTTTCTTGGTAGCTTTTTTTATTTGAATACTAACTAATCAACTAGAACAATAAACTCGACAAAACCTAATTTATTGTAATATGCTTTTTTAGTTTATTGAGCAATTTGAATTTCACTTATATTTTTATAAGCAAGCAATCTTTTGATTACTAAAATGATTAAGAAATACTATTATTAATTTGAAAAATTTAAAACGAAACATTTAATCTTTTACAAAAGATAAGTTTGTTGTGTTACCATTTGATTCAGTAATTCGAACAAAATACATTCCACTGATGAAATTTGATGTATTCATCTTATGTTTAGGAGAATCAATATTTATCTCTTGTACTAATTTTCCATAAACATCTATAACTTGAATGGATTGAATCGATTCATTTTCTGTGTTTTCAATTATAACATATTCTTTTGATGGGTTTGGAAACAATCTTAAATTAGGATTATTTATAGAAATTGATTCTAAACCAGCTGCTTCTGCACTTATAAACTTAACTCCTATAGATGGTGTTAAAGAACCTACAAACCCTTCGTACCATTTTGGAGTAATACCACCAGTGTAAACACGTAATGGATTATTACTTTCTTCAAAATAATTATCGTTTAAAGAGTAATCAATACTTTCGTCATAACCGATAAGCAGATCTACTTTAGATGATGGATTAATACAAAATAAGTATTGTTTATCATTTTCAAGTAAAATTGGGTCACTAAATTCAGCATAAACAATAGAATCTTGTGAGTCTTCATCAAAATAAAAATAAGTGGAGTTTAATTCATCTAAAAAGTCAAAGTTTGAATCGATTGGATTCGCTGAACCATCGTAAGTATTCCCCCAATAATAAGCAAGTAAATTCATCTCATCCTGATAGATACTAGCATTTGTTTCATCTTGAACAGCAAAATAAAGACCTGTAACAGCTAGTTCTTCTGCATGAGCATCTTGAAACTTAATACATTGAGTAAATGATGTTAATCCATCACTCCCTGAGGTAGTAAAATAATTAACCTTTGGAAGGTTATTATCATCTAAAGCTACTAATGAAAAAACATCTTCAGCGTTGTTAAAATAATATGTAATTGTATCATTTGTATTATCTTCATCAACATGATCCAGGATTTTTGCAATATACTGAAGTTTAAATTGACCTTCAGTTTTATCAGTAGAGGTAAAATTTGGTAGGCTAAACCAAGATGTGTCTCCAGCGTCTAAATTTTGAACAACTGTCTGCTCTTGGTACAAAGTGTCTGATCCTTTTGTTACATTTGCTTCGAGTAACGCTTGAGACAAATTGTTTGAACCTCTATTGATTAAGAAAGAACCTAGTTCAAAATCCCATGAATTTACCCCATTCATGGACATAGTTGGTTTAGATCCTGCATTTGGCACTAACGTAACTTCTTTTTCAACAGCTAAATTATAACCGTAGTATCCTTGCATGTTTCCAAGCATGACTTCAACACTTCCTTGATCCATATATTGTTTCAAGAATGCTCCATCTACCATGGAAATCATTATAGCTGGAATAGTCACTTGACTTGCAAAAGAACCAGGAGCCATTCCAATAATGCCATCAGGTTCATTATTAACAACAACAACACCAATAGCTCCTCTATTTTGTGCATAAAAGATTTTTTGATCGAAGTAGCAATCACCTCGATATATGAAAGCAATTTTACCTGTTAAATCATTTCCTGTTTGTTCGCATCCTAAAGAATCTTTAGTTGCAGAATCGTCTCTAACAAGTTCTAACTCTCCCATTAACATATATCCATCTTGTGAGATATCCACACCCCATGGATTGGTATAGTTTGCATCTGCAGTGTAAGTAAAATTAAATGATTTAACTACT
Source organism: uncultured Flavobacteriales bacterium (assembly GCA_964580965.1). Classification (GTDB taxonomy): domain Bacteria; phylum Bacteroidota; class Bacteroidia; order Flavobacteriales_D; family Crocinitomicaceae; genus CAIUKX01. The sequence goes on from CAZOLZ010000028.1 coordinate 6,719, forward strand.
TCTTGAGGAGAAACACCTCTAAAAATTACTTGTGAGTTTGACTGAACTGTTGTCAAAATCAAAATTAAAAAAGCTAATGTCTGTTTCATAATTTTCAACTATTTAGTTTACCGAAGATAGTAATTTCTACCATCATCAAAAATTAATTTTTCGTAATCGAATTTTCGCCATTCTTTTACATTTGGTGTAATCGTAACGTATTCCATTTGATCTGTTTTATGCCGTTCAAATAGTTCGAATGAATTAAATGTTTCCGTTGATGAATCATAATCAAATTGATGCACGGTTAATGTCTTTCCTTTAAATACAAACAATATGGGAACAAACTTCTCATTTTCAATAAAATTGATAATGTATTTGTCATTCTTAATTTTTTTCAACTTATTTTCTGTTTGATTACCTACCATCAACTCCTTATTTTTTATCCCAAAATAATAACGATCATTATCGAGTAAACATGGAATTGAATCATTTTGCAGTACACCAAAAAGAAAACCATTTCGAACCGTGTATTGAGATGATTCACGGACAGTTTCTTTAGATATAGAATTGTAAACTGTAGAAATAATCCAAATACCTAGAGTATTTATTTCATATACACTTTCACCATCTTCGGTCGAATAAGTTCCAAAATAATTTTCATTTACCGTTTGAATTGTTGCTTGTGATGGTGGTAAAGGAATTGAGAAGTCGTAAGATATTTGACCAAAGTTTATATGAGTAATTAACATAGTAAATATAAACTGTGATATGCAGCGAGATGAGTAGATGTAATTTTTCATTAATAAAACAATTTTTGAACCCTTGTAATTTAAAAGTAAATCCTTAACTTCAAATTTAAATAAGTGTAATTTACAACTTTATAGCAATATATAAAAATGCAAAAAAAATGGCTAATTAAAAACCAACCTGAATCAATTGAAATCGAAAATTTACGCTCTGAATTAAAAGTTGATCGCATAATTGCTTCTTTGTTGTTTCAAAGAAACATTACTTCTTTCAACAGCGCACAATCATTTTTTAGGCCTCAATTATCCGATTTACATGATCCTTTTTTAATGTTAAATTTAAAAGAGGCCGCTGAACGATTAAATCTAGCCATAAAAGAAGAACAAAAAATACTCATATATGGTGACTATGATGTAGACGGAACAACTTCTGTTGCTATGGTTTACTCTTATTTAAAGCAGCATACCGATAATTTAGAATTCTATATTCCAGATCGTTATTCAGAAGGTTACGGTGTAAGTATGCAAGGGATGGAATATGCTGTTGAACAAAAATTCGATTTAATTATTGCTTTAGATTGTGGTGTTAAGTCAGTTGATAAAGTTGCTTATGTCAAAAAGCACAACATTGATTTTATTGTTTGTGATCACCATACACCGGGAGAAGTCCTGCCAGATTGTTTTGTGTTGGATCCCAAACAAGAAGGTTGTCTTTATCCTTGTAAAGACTTATCTGGTTGTGGTGTTGGTTTTAAGTTACTACAAGGTTTATGTTTATTAAACGAATGGAATTATGAACGTTTATTTTCTTACTTAGATTTTGTTGCAATAAGTATAGGAGCTGATATTGTTGCAATTACTGGCGAAAACAGAATTTTATGTTTTCATGGTCTGCGATTGTTGAATGAAAATGGTAGAACTTCCTTTAAGGCCTTATTAGATTTAGCTGGAAAATCTTTTCCTGTAAGTCTTACAGATGTTGTTTTTACAATAGCACCTCGCATCAATGCTGCAGGAAGAATTCGTTCTGGTAAATTTGCTGTAGAGTTAATGATTTCAGAAGATGTAGATACGATTAAAGCAATCGCTACTGAGATTAACCAAGATAATCAAGAACGTAGGGCGTTGGATCAAGAAATAACAATGCAAGCACAAGAAATGATTGAAGCTGATGAGTCATACGCTTCAAAAAAAGTAACGGTTGTGTTTGATAGTAATTGGCATAAAGGTGTTGTTGGGATCGTAGCCTCTCGATTGATTGAAAAACATTTTAAGCCAACAATTGTATTAACAGAATCTAATGGCTTGTTGACAGGTTCAGCAAGAACAATCAATGATTTTAATATACATGATGCTTTATTAGCTTGTGAGCATTTATTAGAACAATTTGGAGGTCATCAACATGCTGCTGGATTAACCTTAAAAAAAGAAAATTTACCGCTATTTATTCAAACATTAAACGAAACTGTAAAAACTACCATTACCTTAGCAGACGAATCACCCATTGAACATGTAGATTTAGAAATTCATTTGGATGAAATTTTTCAGAAAAGTGAGAATCGCATGAAGGTTCCTCGATTAAAACGGATACTAAATCAATTAGAACCACACGGTCCAGGTAATATGAAACCGGTTTTTTTAACTAGAAATGTTTTTGCAACAAGTTTTCAAGTTTTAAAAGAAACACACTTAAAAATGACAGTTGTCCAAGCTGATAGTGATAGTCAAATTGAAGCAATTGGATTTAATCTGGCAGATAAACAAGAAGTTATTGCAGCAGGTTTACCGTTTGAAATGATTTACACGATTGAAATTAATCGTTGGAAACAACGTGAAACGATTCAATTAAATATAAAAGATATACGATCAATACTCTAAAATATTTTTGTATTCTTAGTTATGATAATATCTAAAAGTAAAAGTTAACTCCAATATCTTTGTTTGTAGAAAATACAATTATTAATCATTAAGGTAATTTTTTTACAATCAATCTTTATTTATAAAAAGTATTCATACAAAAAAAGCCAGCTCAAAGAACTGGCTTTTTTTGTATCTAATTTGATATTATTTTGTATCTGGCATTTCTCTTGTGAAAGCAGGGATACCTGTAATATCCATACCTGTAATTAACAAGTGAACATCATGTGTTCCTTCGTAAGTAATAACTGATTCCAAGTTAGCCATATGTCTCATCATTGAGTATTCACTTGTAATTCCCATTCCTCCATGAATTTGACGTGCTTCACGAGCAATATTGATAGCTATCTCACAGTTGTTACGCTTAGCCATTGAAATTTGTGCTGATGTAGCTTTACCTTCGTTTCTTAATTGACCTAAACGATATGTTAATAACTGAGCTTTTGTAATTTCTGTCAACATTTCAGCTAACTTCTTTTGTTGCAATTGGAAGGCACCAATTGGAACATTGAATTGTGTTCTTTCTTCACAATATCTAACAGCTTGATCGTAACAATCCATTGCTGCACCTAAAGCTCCCCATGCAATACCAAAACGAGCTGAATCTAAACAACTTAATGGTGCACCTAAACCTGTTCTTCCTGGTAATATATTTTCTTTAGGAACTTTAACATTATCAAAAATTAATTCTCCTGTAGCAGATGCTCTTAAAGAAAGCTTTCCATGCATTTCTGGTGTGGAGAATCCTTCCATTCCTCTTTCTACAACTAAACCATGAATTCTTCCATTTTCATCTTTTGCCCATACAACAGCAATATCAGCAAATGGAGCATTTGAAATCCACATTTTTGCACCATTAAGAATAACGTGATCACCTGCATCTTTAAAGTTGGTAATCATACCCCCTGGATTTGATCCATGATCAGGTTCTGTTAAACCAAAACAACCTATCATTTCTCCTGTAGCTAACTTTGGAAGGTATTTCTTTTTTTGCTCTTCAGAACCATATTTCCAAATTGGATACATTACTAAAGAACTTTGAACTGATGCAGTTGAACGTAAACCTGAATCACAACGCTCTAACTCCTGCATAATTAATCCATACGAGATTTGATCTAAACCTGGTCCACCATATTCTTCAGGGATATAAGGTCCAAAAGCCCCAATTTCTCCTAATCCTCCAAGGATATGCATTGGAAATGTTGCTTTTTCATAATGCTCGTCTATGATTGGAGACATTTCTTTTTTCACCCAAGCTCGTGCAGCATCACGAACCATTTTGTGCTCTTCAGTTAATAAATCATCTAAAGCATAATAATCTGGGTGTACGTACAAATCTGTTTTCATATGTCTATAATTTATTTTAAAAATCAATGCAATAATTCAATCTGTAATAACCTATTGCAAACTTTTTCGTTTACAAAAATATATCTTTTTTTTTCAATCATGAAATTTTGAATGAATTAGGATGTTAACTTTGTAGAAAATAGAAAATATTGCACTTGTTTATTTTAGCTGAACATATATTTGGAAGTAATGAATTTGTTGGAATTCCAGCACGTTTAGGTTTGCGACAAGAAAATTTATCTCATTTGATTCTTCCGTTGTTAATCTTTTCCTTTTTTTTACTATCATTTTCTAAATATTACAATAGTTCAATCTTCAGATCTCTTTCAAGATTATTCTTTTCCTCTAAAAACTTTGATCAAATCATGCGAGAGGAATTGCGAATTAGTTCCTTGAGTTCTATCACCATGATTGTTAATTATTTTTGTATAACAACTTGCTGTGTTTTTTTAAGTATTTACAATGATTTTAATTGGTCAAAGTTTCAATTAGTGAGTTTTTCTTTAGTTGTTCCAATTATCATTATAGGGTTTCAACTAATGAATTATTGGTTTATCGGATGGATTTCTAAAGAAGCTAAAGTTACACTAAGACCTATTCATGAAACATTTGTGATGATTGAATTAATGGGACTTCTTTTTTTCTTCTTAGCTTTAGTTTGGATTTTAAATCCTCAATTTGATCAAATTTTCTACTACTTTTTCATTTGGATTTCAATAATTGGTTTTACCTATCGCTCTGTAAAGTCAATTTCTAATGTTTTCTTAAGAGGTATATCATGGTATTATATTATTTTGTACCTTTGTACCCTTGAAATTTTACCTGTATTGTTGGTAGTATTATACATTCAGAGGAATTTCAAGGTTTAAGTGTTACTTTAAATTATTGAACATTGGCAATAAAAACAATTTTGGTTTCTCAACCAAAGCCGCAGGGAGTTAAGTCGCCATATTTTGATTTGGCAGAGAAGTATAAACTGAAGATTGATTTCAGACCATTTATACGTGTTGAAGGTATTCATGCTCAAGAATTTAGATCACAAAAAGTAGATATCTCTGAGCATACAGCTGTAATCTTAACTTCAAAAGCTGCAGTTGACCACTTTTTTAGAATAGCTGAAGAAGTAAGATATACAGTTCCTGACTCAATGAAATATTTTTGTATTTCAGAAGCAGTTGCTTATTACCTTCAAAAATATGTTAACTATCGTAAACGAAAAATTTTCTTCGGAAAACAAACGATTGATGACTTGGTTGGTGTCATAAAAAAACACAAAAAAGAAACATTTTTGTTACCTTGTACAGACATTTTGAGGGACAAAATTCCGATGACATTAGAGCAAAATGAAATACCTTTCACTAAAGCTGTATTATATCGAACGGTTGCTGCTGATTTATCAGATTTAGAGAATGTTTATTATGATATGTTAGTCTTTTTTAGTCCAGGAGGTATAGAGTCTTTGTTAAAGAACTTTCCTGATTTTAAACAAAATGAGACTAAAATCGCTGCTTTTGGACCAACTACTGCTAATGCTGTAATGAAGAATAACTTAAGACTAGATGTTCAAGCGCCTATGCCTAATGCTCCATCAATGACTGGTGCGATTGAGATTTATGTTAAAGATCAAAACAAAAAGAAATAATATCATTTACATAATTTTAAAAAAAAATAGGTAGTCTAGGGCTACCTATTTTTGTTTTTATTGATTAAACTGTATCAACTTTTTATTTGAATATTAACTAAATATGAATAAAATGTTGTAATTTGGTCAAATCAAATTTTATTAGAGTAAACTATGAAGAAAAGACTACTTTTATTTGGTGCTGTTTTATCAAGCACTTTTACATTCGCTCAAAATCTTCCTGTAAGTCAAACTGTTGAAAACAAAACAGTTGTTTTAGAGGAGTTTACAGGTATCTATTGTGGTTATTGTCCTGATGGGCACAAAATTGCAAATACGATAGCAACTTCTAATCCTAACAAAGTAATTTTAGTTAATATACATTCTGGTGGTTATGCGGCAGCTTCAGGAACAGATCCTGACTTGAGAACTCCACATGGTGATGCAATTAACTCTTGGGCTGTTGTTCAAGGATACCCTGCAGGTATGGTTCAAAGAAGAGAGATATCAGGAGAATTAGCTGTAAGTAGATCAGAATGGTCATCAATGTCTAACACTGTTCTTTCTGAGGCATCTCCAGTAAATATTGCCTTAGATGCTTCAATTGATGCTTCAACAAGAGAAGTAAGTGTTGATGTTGAAGTTTTCTACACAACTCCTTATACTTCAGGAACTAATCATTATGTTTATGTTGGAATTTTACAAGATAATATAGAAGGTCCACAGTCTGGTGGTTCTACTTTTTATCCAGAGAATATCATTGACGGAAAGTACCAACACAATCACGTATTCAGAGGTCTAGTAAATACTGGTGGTGTTTCTGGTGATCAAATTGATGCATCATCTACTGGTGTAATTTCAAAAAACTATACTTACACAATTCCTGCAAATATCAAAGGAGTTGATATGGAATTAAAAGATTTAAAATTCTATGCTTTTGTAAGTGAAGGAGCAAACAGTAGTTCTAATAGTAATATCTTTACAGGAGCTGAAGTTGCGCCTGTAGTAACTACAGATCCTCTTCCATCTGCTCAGATGAAATCAATTTCTGATGACTTAAATATTGCTTGTGAAACAAACCCAACAGTAACTCCAGTTGTAAAAGTTTACAACTCTGGTGCTGAAATTACATCTATCAAATTTGAAGCTCAAGTTAATAATGAAACACCTGTTACATTTGATTGGACTGGGTCAATTTTACCTCTAGAAAGTGAATATATTTCTATCACTAACATTCCTGCATTCTCACCTTTATCATCAAACAATAAAGTTGTTGTAACAATTAAATCTGTGGAAGGTGGAACTGGTCAAATCATCTCAACTGATAACTTGACATCATATATGGCTATGGCAAAAGATGTTACTGGTTATGATTTTACTGTTGAGGTATATACTGACAACTACCCAGGTGAAACTTCTTGGGAAATGTTAAATTCATCGGATCAGGTTGTTGCATCTGGTGGACCTTACGAAGGTAATGGAAACTCTTCTGGTGGAGCAGATGCTTTAAAAGTGAAAACACACGATATTCAATTAGATCAATCAGATTGTTATAGCTTCAAGCTTTATGATTCATACGGAGACGGACTTAATACAGGAACAAACCCTTATGGTAATTTTGGTTTCAAAGTAAAGCAAGGATCTCAAACAATTTACTACAAAACTGCTGATGCATATTCTATGACATCTTCAAATTCATCAACTTCATGGGATTTAGTTGAAGGTATTATCAATTTAACAACTACTGCTGGTGTTGCTGAATTAGAAAATGAAATGTTATTTGAAGTTTATCCAAACCCTGCTTCAACAGTATTGAATGTGTCTTTTGAAGCTGATAATGCTGATTATAAAATTTTAATTAATGATATTTCCGGAAGAGTTATCTACACTCATGTATTAGAAAACTCTAATGGAACACAATTGGTTCAATTACCAATTGAAGAGTTAGCATCTGGAAACTATGTGTTGACAATTCAATCTGCTAAAGGAATGGTAAATAAGCATTTTGTGGTAGAATAAGATTTTAAAATCTAATTATATGAAAGGGTAGCTGAAAAGTTGCCCTTTTTTTATGCTTTAAATTTATTTATTTCTACATTTAAGGTGAAAATGATTGCTATGAAACAACTGTTTTTTGTTTGCACGATATTACTTCTTGCGATATCTTGTTCAAAGGAGGGAAAGCAACCTCCAATTGATAACCAGAAAGATTTGGATGGTACAATAATTCAAGATTCAAGTATAGTTTATCCAGAACGTTTTTTACTGTCAGCTGCAATGCCTAAAATGTTAAATCCAGATTTAAATAGACCTGTTTTGATATGTGCACATGGTTTTTCAGCTACTACATTTGAATGGTTGGAAATGAGAGATTATGCTAAATCAAACGGTTTTTATACTTCTCTAGTTCTTCTTGGTGGTCATGGAACAAACTACAATGATTTTAAAGATGCTAGATGGGAAGATTGGCAAGAACCAATCATTGAAGAGTATAACAAGTTAACAGATTTAGGTTTCACAAATGTTTCAATTGTTGGATCCTCAACAGGCGCAGCTTTGGTTTTAGATGCTCTTTATGAAAATAAATTAAATACAGGTTTTTTAAATTCTGTCTTCTTGATTGATCCTATTGTGATACCCTCTAATAAATCGTTGTCTTTGGTAAAAGTATTAGGTCCTTTATTGAGTTACACAGAAACTACTTTTACACCTGATGAAGTAGGTTTTTGGTATCGTTTTAGACCTTATCAAGCTTTAGATCAACTTAACGAATTGACAAAGAAAGTGCGAAAAAAACTTGAGAAGGGTATTGATGAGTTCCCTTCAACTATGCAAATTATTGTTTATAAAGCCCAAAAAGATAATGCAGCTGACCCGATTAGTGCTGTTTTAATTGAAAAAGGAATTAATAGTGACAAAAAAATTAATATAAGAATGATAGATTCGGATTTACATGTTTTTACAAGGTTGAAAGGTCGATTAGATGTAACCGAAAAAGATCAATTGAATCAAACGAACGCGTTTGAAGCAATTAAAAATGTTTTAATTCAGTGATGTAATGAAAAATTTATTAATCAGTTGTTTACTGTTCTCTTTTTGTGGCCTAATACACGCCCAAGAAGATTCTATTAAATGGAATATTGAAGTTGGAATTAGGGCTAAAAAGTTTGCTGGATTCTATTGGGAAAATGGGTTAACAGGTGAAATTTCTAGTGAAAGCTTAATGCAAAACAAATTACATTTTGGAGCAAACTTTACAACTTCTATTTTAGGTACTGCCTTTTTAAAAAATGCTATTCCAACATATAACATTGAATTATCAGCATTATACTACTGGCGAATGGATAAGCAAATTCAACCTTTAGCAAGAATTAATGGTGGGTTAGCTTTTGCAGATTACAATAATGCCTATTCAAGTTTACCTTCTTTTATGCCTATTTTCTCTTTGGAAACAGGAATAAGTTATCAAGCTTCCGAAATTTGGCGTTTAACCCTATCGGGTGGGTTAAATTTAATCACTGGAAACGGAGTAAAAGGTGTTGGAACTGTTTACCCTATTTTTGGACAGTTTTCTTTATTTTACCGCTTCAAGTAATATTTCAACAGGATGCTTTGCCTTTCTTCCAGTTCCATCAGCTATCTGATGGCGGCAACTTGTTCCTGATGCGGAAATAATAGTTGCTTCATTTTCCTGACGAATCGTTGGAAATAATACTAATTCTCCAACTTTCATTGAAATATCGTAATGCTCTTTTTCATAACCAAAAGATCCAGCCATACCACAACATCCACTTGGAATGTTCAATACATTGTAGTTCTTTGGTAAGGATAGTACTTTCTTTAAAGGAACTAGTGATGATAAAGCTTTTTGGAAACAGTGCCCGTGCATTCTTACTCGTTCTGTATTTTCTGTAAATTGTTCAGCAGTTATTATTCCTGCATCAACTTCATTCGCTAAAAACTCTTCAATTAAAAATACTTTCGAAGCCACTTTTTGAGCCAATTCTTTTTCTTTTCCTCTTGTTAAATCAATGTATTCATCTCTGAACGTTAAGATCGCTGATGGTTCAATTCCTATTAAAACCTCATCTGAATCTGCAAATACTTTTAATTTTGAAAGGTTTTCTTTTGCTAATTTTTTCGCTTCGTCCAATAAACCTTTGGATAAATATGTTCGACCACTTTCATTTAATTTTGGCACTTTAACTTCATAACCTAACTTATTCAATAATTGAACAGCTGACTTACCAATATGAACATCGTTATAATTTAAAAATTCATCATTAAATAAGTTCACTTTTCCTTTTGTCAAGTCCCCTTTTTGCTGATAACCTTTAAACCAACTTTCAAAAGTTTGGTTCGCTAATTTAGGCAATGTTCTTTTTGTAGAAAATCCACTCAAATTCTTAATTAGATTACCAATTGGACTTTGCATTAAACCATTATAAAGCCAAGGTGTTTTACTGAAAAATTTATTGACTTTTGTGGTATTTCCAATAATTTTATTTCTTAAAGGAACACCATTTACTTTATAATATTGATAGTGACTTTCTGCTTTTAATTTAGCAACATCTACATTTGAAGGACATTCCGATTTACACCCTTTACAGCTCAAACACAAATCCATTACTTCTAATACCTCTTTATGATCAAAAGAGTTATTTTTTGAACTGTTTGTCATCGTTTCCCTCAAGATGTTCGCGCGAGCTCTGGTCGTATCTTGTTCCTTTCTTGTTGCCATGTAACTTGGACACATCGTACCACCACTAATCTCTGTTTTACGACAGTCTCCCGAACCGTTACACATTTCAGCAGCTCTTAATATCCCTTGGGTATCCGCAAAATCAAACATTGTTTCAGGTTCAGGCGTGTTTTGACCAGGAGTATAACGTAAAAACGTGTTCATAGAAGGTGTATCAACGATTTTGCTTGGATTAAAAATATTCCATGGATCCCATGTTTTTTTAACCTGCTTAAACATATCGTAGATTTGATCTCCCAACATAAAAGGAATGAATTCTCCTCTTAAACGTCCATCTCCATGTTCTCCACTCAATGAACCTTTGTATTTCTTAACTAAATGAGCTATATCTGTAGCGACAGTTTTAAATAAATCTGTCCCTTCTTGCGTTTTTAAATTGATGATCGGTCTCAAATGTAACTCTCCTGTAGCTGCATGTGCATAATGTACGCAATGTAAACCTCTTTCAGCAAGTGTTTGATTAAAGTCTTCTATAAAACCTGGTAAATCGTTTACATCAACAGCTGTATCTTCAATTACCGCAACTGGTTTTGCATCACCAGGAATATTTGACAATAGCCCTAAGCCTGCTTTACGTAAATTCCAAACTTTTGATGTGTCTTCACCCTGAATTAACGGAAAATGATACCCCAACCCTAGACTACGTAATTGTTCTTCTAATGCTTTGGCAGTAGCTTCAACTTGTTCTTTTGTGTCTTTCAAGAATTCAACTACAATAATTGCCGCTGGATCACCTTCTACAAAGAAACGGTTTTTCTTTTGTTCAATATTCCCTTTGGTACACTCTAAAATGTAATGATCAATTAACTCAACACTATCTGGATTGAACTTTAATGCTTCCAAATTTGCTTTTAAAGATTCGTTGATACTGTTACAATGAACAGCAACAAGACCTGAATGAGGTTTTAAAGCTGGAACTAAATTGATTTTAAGTTCAGTAGCAAAAAACAATGTTCCTTCTGAACCAGCTATTAACTTACAGAAGTTAAATTTTTCTCCGTTTTTTTCAAAAGGGTTAGTTTGTGCCAAAAGATCTAAGGCGTAACCTGTATTTCTTCTTGGAATACTTTTTTTCGGATAATTCTCTTCAAATAGTTGTCTATTTTCATCGCTATTTAATAACGATTTAATCTGTAGATAAATCGCTTGTTCTAATTCTCCAGAAACATTTTGACCTGCACACTTTGCTTCAAATTCTTCATCTGTTAAAGGACCAAATTCAGCTTCATTTCCATCAGCCAAAAATCCTTTGATTGAAATTAAATGTTCACGAGCAGAACCATAAACTACAGAACGCGCACCACACGAATTATTACCTACCATTCCTCCAATCATACAACGATTACTTGTAGATGTTTCCGGTCCATAAAATAATTGATAAGACTTTAAATGATAATTTAAATCATCCCGAATTACTCCAGGTTGAACAATCGCAAAGTGGTTTTCTTTGTTAATCTCAATAATTTCAGTGAAATTCTGCGAAATATCTACCACGATTCCATTTCCAACTACCTGTCCTGCCAAAGAAGTGCCAGCAGCACGAGGAATAATTCCCACTTTATTTTCGCGTGCAAAATCAATAATTTTTCGAATATCTTCTTTCGACTTTGGAATTGCAACAGCTAATGGCATTTCACGATAAGCTGAAGCGTCAGTAGCATAAAGAGTTCTTAAGATTTCATCCGTATGAAGAACACCTTCTATAGATTGTGCTAATACCTGTAGATTCATATCAATACAATATCCTATACTTAATCGTATTTGGGATTTCTTTTAATTTTTTCTCTAAATCTCTATTATGTAAATTCTCAATATCAGTAATTACATAACCTAAATCTTCATTTGTTTTCAAATACTGACCAACAATATTGATATCGAATTCTGATAAAATATTATTGATGTGTGCCATGATTCCTTTCACATTTTCGTGGATATGCATTATACGATGTGCACTAGGGAATTCTGGTAATTGAATTTCTGGCAAGTTCACACTTCCAAATGTTGTTCCTGTGTTAATATAATTAATGATCTTTTTAGAAACATAATGACCAATATCTAATTGTGCTTCTTCTGTACTACCACCAATATGAGGTGTTAAAATGACGTTTGGTAACCCAATTAATTCTGAAACAAATGGCTCTTCGTTACTTGCTGGTTCTTCGGGGAAAACATCCAATGCTGCACCTCTTACTTTTCCTGATTTTAAGTTTTTAATCAATGCTGGAATATCAACAACGTGACCTCTAGACAAATTCATAAAAACAACACCATCTTTCATATATTCAAAAGCATTTTCATCAATCAAATTGGTGTTTGATTTTCTTCCGTCAACATGTAATGATATCACATCAGAAAGTGAAAGTAATTCTTTTAATGAAGAACATTTTTTTGCATTACCTAATGCTAAACGATCTACTACATCGTAGAAATAAACTTGCATCCCTAATGCTTCAGCGATGATAGAAAATTGCGCACCAATACTTCCGTAACCAATGATTCCTAATTTCTTTCCTCTAATTTCAACACTGCTATTTGCTGATTTATCCCAAATCCCTTTGTGCATTTTCGTGCTTTTTTCAAAGGTATTCCTAATCAACATAATCATTTCGCCCAACGCTAACTCTACAACTGAACGTGTATTACTATATGGTGCATTAAAAACAGTTATTCCTCGTTTTGAACATTCTTTTAAATCAACTTGATTTGTTCCGATGCAGAATGTTCCAATAACATGTAATTTTTTTGCGTTTTCGATGACTTTCTTTGTGATCTGTGTTTTAGAACGTATCCCGATAATTGAAACATCTTTTATTTTTTTGCACAGTTCTTCCTCACTTAAAGATCCTTTTACTGTTTCGACTTGATAACCTTCGTGTTCAAAAATCTGTTTAGCATCTGTATGAATGTTTTCTAACAACAAAACTTTGATTCTATTCTTTGGATAGGAAACAGAGGCTTTATAGGATAAATCATAAAGAATTTCATCTAATGAAGGGGCTGTTTTAGAAGCGTTTTCAATTACAATCGATCGGCTTACATTTTCTGTAAACGCATAAAATTTACTTACAACTCCACCTTCTAATGTTTCATAATCAGTATATCCATCACCAATCATAATGACATCACCTTCTAATTGAAGCGACTTAATTTTTTTTACTTTTCCTTGATTCTCACACAATTCATCTTTTTCATCAAACCCAATGATTTTTCCATCATGGTCAAAACGAAAAGTGTTAGCTAATACGTGATCTGCTTTTATTCCAAATTCTTGAACGATAGGAACAATAATTTCTCTAAATCCATTTGAAATAATATAAATATTTTCAGCATTTACTTTAAAGAAATTACGATTTCTCATAACAGATTCAGAAACCATTGCTTTTAAAGATTCAATTACGCGACCTAAATGATCTCGATTTGCCTGAAGCAATTCGATTCTTTTAGATAAAGATTCTTTTAATGAAAGTTTACCCTCCATCCCCAAGTCTGTTAGTCGCTGAATTTCAGTTAAAACTTGTTGTCCTGTAGAATTATTTTCATAGATAATTTCACAAAGAACATCTAAAGCTTCGACTTTAATAAAAGTACTATCAAAATCAAAGATAAAAGTCTCTTGAGTCTTCATTTATAGTATGTTTGTCTGAATAATTTTAAAGTGCAAAATTACGAAAAGTTAGTCGAAAAAAGAGGAAATTAGAAAATATTCATGCTTTTTTTTGAAACCAAAAATGTTTACACCACCAATTAACGGCGAAGCTAAAAAAGCTATTGTTTTTGATGAAAAATTTAAAGAAAAAAAGCCGTTAAAATTAATTTAACGGCTTTTGGTTGAGTAATTGATATTCTATAAATTTTAATATGCTTCTTGTAATTTTGCATCTGTACTTTCAAAGATTTTATCAGCTGATTTTGCTATAAACCCTTGATATAATTCTCCTGATTGATCAGTGTACCTTAAAGCAAATTCGTAATAGCACGTTGGTATTTCGTAAGTTCCTTCTTCAAATGTTATTGGAAGGACATCTCCTAATGTACTTGATTGCTCTAAAAGTTGTTGAGGAGTTCCTTTAATTTTACCTCCTGAAGTATTTAATTTCCAACCTGAAATTTCTATAAAATCATTTAATGTTTCTAAAGTTGTAAAATTTGTTAAAGCATTAACGTTTACAGTAAAGTGATTTGCTCTGAATCCATAAACATACATCCAAGCTGCATATTCAGATTCCTCTCGCATTGCTAAATATTTATTATAAGATGGTGTTCCCCAAACACGCCCCTTTAAAATCAATTCTGCATCGTTGAAAATTGTTTGATCACATTGATCTAAAAAAGTTTGAACAGTTTCTTGAACATAACCGGAACATTTACCTAACTCTAATTGAGAAATGAATATCTTTGGTGCGTTTTTATCTGTTGTATGTTGATAGTGCTTTGCATATAACTTTTTTGCTTCAAACACATATTCCCCTTTTGCCACATAACCAGCAGCTAGAAATGGTTTTTCTAGTACAGAAATATTTACTCTTTCGTCATCATAAGTTCTGATTGCAATATGGTCATTCAATACATTCTCTCCTTTTTCTTTAAGGATTGTTTGAATTTTATCTGCTGTTGGAGTAATTGCAGCATATTGTTCCCATAATTTTGATAATAAAACCTCTTTGTCCATGAATTTAAATTTTTCACAAAATTAGGCTATATTAAATCAATTTGACAAAAAAATATTTAGATTTTAAATATATTCGTATTTTAATCCGTATATTGTGTCAATTCTACAATATAACTACCTCTATTTCTTCAAAATTATGTCAAAATGAAAGAAAACGATTTAGATTACATCAATCAACAAATTATTAAAAACTTATCAGAAGACGGTCGTTTACCTTTTTCAGAATTAGCGAAGAAACTAAAAATATCTAATTCTTTGGTTCATCAGCGTGTTCGAAAATTACAAGAATCAGGTGTAATTTCAGGATATTCTGTCAATATTGACCCAATAAAACTTGGTTATCAAACACATACATACACAGGGATTGTTACTAAAGAAGCAAGTCACGCTTATACAATTGCAGAAGCTTTGAAAAAAGTTTCAAATGTTGTTGAATGTCATTTAGTCTCTGGAAAATATGCGTTACTAATTAAGATTGTTGCGCGTAACAATGACGAGTTGAGGGAAATTTTATACAAACATATTCATACGATTGAAGGGGTAGGAAGTACAGATTCGTTTATTTCTTTTGGTCAAGTCTTTGAACGTAATATTGAAACAACAAAAATTTAAAAATGGAAAAGCTAAGAAAATTTGTAAATGACTTTGGAACAGAATTAAAATTGAATGATAGCAAAGAAACAACCAAATTAATGCTTGAAGAAAATTATCTTATTACTTTTGAGAACAAATCATATTATATACCTAAGGATAACTACTTTTATGGTGATGAGGAAGAATCAATGATTAAATTTCTAATAAAGAATTCAAAATAAATTTGGAAGTACATAAAAGCTAATAGGACTCTATATTGAAATAATGTCCTTCAAGTTTTAGATTACAAAGTGAAGCACCCTCGAAGTAAAACATTAAAAGAAAGTTAAATTAGTGCTTCAACTGAAATACTAAGCCTTGACCTTTTGTTTCTTTTGTCATGATATAAAAGAAAATTAAAAAACTAACTTTATTTCTCCTTTGTTTCACAACTACAAATTCCTTAAATTTGCATACAAAATTTACAAAAAATGAGTTTATTAACAGTAGGTAGTGTTGCTTTTGATGCAATAGAAACACCTTTCGGGAAAACTGATAAAATTATTGGTGGTGCAGGAACATATATCGCTTTATCTGCATCTTTCTATGAAAAAAATCAACAAATCGTTTCTGTAGTGGGTGATGACTTTCCACAAGAAATGTTAGATACATTATCAAATAGAGGTGTAAATTTAGATGGTTTACAAATCAAGCAAGGTGAAAAAACATTCTTTTGGTCTGGTAGATACCACAACGATATGAACTCTCGTGATACATTAGTTACTGAATTAAATGTATTGGAAAATTTTGACCCAATCATTCCCGCTAACTATCAAGGATCTGATTACTTAATGCTTGGAAATTTAAGTCCTCAAGTTCAGCGTACATTAATAGAACGTTTAGAAAGACGTCCAAAATTAATTGCTATGGATACGATGAACTTTTGGATGGATATTGCTTTAGATGAATTGAAAAAGACTATTTCGATGGTTGACGTATTGATAATCAACGATGAGGAGGCAAGACAATTATCTGGAGAATATTCATTGATGAAAGCTTCAAAAGTGATTCGTGGAATGGGACCAAAATATTTAATCATCAAAAAAGGTGAGCACGGTGCTTTATTGTTCAATGAAGATAAAGTCTTCTTCGCACCAGCCTTACCATTAGAAGAAGTATTTGACCCAACGGGAGCAGGAGATACATTTGCTGGTGGTTTTATGGGGTACATTTCAAGTACTGATGATACATCTTTTGAAAACATGAAGAGAGCAATCATTCATGGATCAGCAATGGCATCTTTCTGTGTAGAGAAATTTGGAACTGAAAAATTATTGGAAATCACAAAAGAAGAAGTTGAAAAGCGCATCGATCAATTTGTAGCGTTATCAAGTTTCGAAATTTTACAAACGGTATAATTAAATTATAAATCTGTAGGAATATCCTAAAAATCTGCGTTATGGAAAAAGTTACTTTTTTAAATGAATTAAAAGAATTAGTTGAAAATCAAGACGTGATGGCTGTAAGTCGTAATGTAAATGAATTGAGAACACGTTTTGATGATTTTTTATTAGAAGAAGATCGTAAGAAGCAAGTTGCTGTTTTGGAGGCTCGTGAAAGAGGCGAACAAGCAGAATTTGAGCAAGAAATTGATCCAATTCGTAATGAGTTTTTTGAGATTTATAGTGCTTACAAAGCGAAAAGAAGTGAAGCTGTAGCAGAGAAAAAATCGATTCAAAACGAATGTTTAAAACAAAAAAGATCTTTGATTTCACGTTTAAAAACTGTTGTTGAGAGCGAGGAAAATATCGGTGCTGCTTTTGGAGAGTTTAAGACAATTCATGAAGAATGGAAAAAGGTAGGAGATATTCCAAGAGAAAAAAGAGATGAAGTTCAGGCTGAATATTCAAGGTTATTGGAAGACTTTTTCTACAACATGAAGATTTACCGTGAATTACAAGATCATGATTTACACCGCAATCAACAAGTAAAAGAAGAGGTTATTCAAAAATTAATCGAATTAGTTGAAGATACTTCTATTCAAACAGTTGAGAAAAATATCAAAGTTTTACAGAACGAATGGGCTGAAACAGGTCCCGTTTCGAAAGACAAATGGGAAGATTTGAAGAACAAATACAATGAAATTGTTCAGAAAATTTATGAACGAATTCACGCCCATTATGAGGAAAAACGTCAAATTCAGAAAGATAATTTAGAAAAAAAACAGATTTTAGTTGAGAAAAGTAAAGAAGTTGTTGCGAAGATAGAAACAGCAAACAATACTAAAACTTGGGAAAACTTAACAGCTGAAATTCTAGAAATTCAAGCTATTTGGAAAACAGTAGGTTTTGGTCCTAAAAGAGAAAATGAAGAAATTTGGAAGGCATTTAGATCAGAATGTGATTTCTTTTTCGAAAAGAAGAAAGCTTTTTATACTATTATCAAAGATGAGTATGATGCTGTAGCAGAAACAAAACAAAAAATTGTTGATCAAGCTGAAGCCTTAAAGACAAGCACAGATTGGAAAAAAACAACAGAAAAGTTAATTCAACTTCAAAAGAAGTGGAAATCTGTTGGAAGTGCTGGTCAGAAAAATGAACAACGTTTGTGGAAAACATTTAGAGCTGCTTGTGATGAATTCTTCAATGCGAAATCTGCTTTTTATGCTGAAAAAGAAAAAGAGTTTGAAGGAAATTTAACGATTAAACAAACATTAATTGAAAAAATTGCTGGTTTTGAATTACCTAAAGATAAAACAGAAGCATTAGAAACGTTGAAAAAGTTTTCTAACGAATTCAATGCTATCGGTCATGTTCCTATTACTGAAAAAGATAAGGTCTTTAAAGCATTTAAAACAGCTATTGATGCTAAGTATGAACAATTGAACATTGAAGGACAAGAGAAAGAAAAAATCATGTTCGAAGCTAGAATTGAAACATTGAAGGCAAGTCCTAATGCCGTTAAATTATTAGCTAAAGAAAAAGTTGAGTTAAGAAAACAAATTGACGAATTGAAAAGCAATGTGACTCAATATGAAAATAATTTGGGATTCTTTTCAAACGCTAAGAAAGCAAATCCTTTGATTCAAGATGTGGAGAAGAAAATCAACCAATCAAAAATTAAAATCGAGGAAATCAAACGCAAGTTACAATTGATTCCGAATGAATAAATTTATCAATATACTATTGCTCTTAATAGCATTCCCCACAATGGTCTTATCGATTTTTGTGGGATTTGATTTACCTCTAGAATTTTTAAAAACATCAGGAGCACAATTACCTTATCGTTCTGAAGCTTTTTTAGTACTTGGAATTATATTTTTCGTTGTTATCATTCGTCGTTCAGTTCAACGTTGGACAGGAATAAAAATGGTTGCACAAAAAGCCAAATACAAATGGAATGTAGCAATGGGAAAAGAGCGTAAAAAGTACGTTTACTTGTACCAATACTTAGAAGCATTTACAATGCTAATTGTAGGAATTGGATTTTATATTTTATCTAAAGAAGCTATTGTACCTGCTTTAGCTTTAGTTTTTGGTTTTCTAGATAATGTTTTATTCGCCATTTTAGGTCAATCAAAAAACATTTATCGAGTTGGCTTGACAACTAAAGCTGTTGTTGTAGCTGACCGTGATGTGAAAGTATTGTATTTATCAGGCTTACGACAAGTTTCTGTTCACCAACAAAGCATTTATTTCGATTACATTAAAGACCTACAATTACACTTTCCGTTAAACTGTATTCCAGAAGCTGACCAATCAAATTTCGTTCAAGAATTAAAAGCGATTGTCAATGAAGATAAGGTTTTCTTTTCTGAGAGTGTGAGAAATTTGGTGAGGTAGGATTTTATTTGATTTCGATTATAATTCAAATCGACATACAAACGACAAAAAATGGATAGTTCGTTGAATAATAAAGAGTTAAATAAATTAAGCTATAGTGGATATATACGAATGTCGTTTATATACTAGTTGTATGCCATTGGAAAAAAGAATAGCTCACGGCACGTTCAAGCACATTTGTCGCTTCGTGCCTCAGCAACAAAAGAGCTTTCACTCCCCCTCCTCCACCCAAACTGAATGATTATTTTAATACTCATTTAATGAGACAATAAATTATTATTCCTATTTTGCGGACTGAATTAAACAATTCAAAAAATGAACCGAATAAAAGAGGTTTTAGAAGAAAAAGGCATCAAACAAATTTGGTTAGCTGAACAATTGGGTAAGAGTTACAATATGGTAAACTCATATGTCCAAAACAGAAGGCAACCAAGTATTGAATGCCTTTATGAAATTGCTGAAATATTAAACATCAGTGTAAAAGAACTTTTAGTTGAACATGAGTAAGAAATATACATTTATAGACCTATTTGCCGGCTGCGGTGGATTTAGTGAAGGATTTTATCAAGAAAAATTTGAGTCTGTAGTTCATGTTGACTTTGATGCGCCAGCTTGTGAAACCGTTAAGGAAAGGATGCGCTATTACAATTACTCGGAGAAGGCGATTGAAAATGCAGTTATATGTGGAGACCTCACTTCTGAAGATGTGCATAACAAGATTGATAGTGTTATCGGAAATAGACAAATAGATGTTTTAGTAGGTGGACCACCATGTCAAACATTCTCATCCGTTGGAAGAGCACAAGATAAAAATTCAATGAGGAATGATCCTAGAAATTATCTTTTCCGTTCATATCTTGAAATTTTAGAGAAACATAAGCCTAAGATATTTGTGTTTGAGAATGTCTCAGGGTTGCTTTCCGCTAAACCTAATGGCAACTACATATTTCCTGAAATAGTTGAGAATATGTCAGAGTACTATTCTTTATGTGATGATAGGGATACAATACTTTTGAACTCGGTGCATTATGGAGTTCCTCAAATAAGAAAAAGAGTAATCTTAATTGGTGTTAGAAAAGACCTTAAAATAAATCCATTAGATATTTACAAGGCTATTGAAAAAACTCATTACAGCCCAGATATGGAAGTTAATAATGAAACTTTAGGTCTTCAAAAATATTTGACAGTTGAGGATGCGATTTCGGACTTACCAAAATTGTTACCAGGTGAAGGGCAAGAAGAAGTTGAACATGAAATTGCTATTAAGAATTCGTTTACAGAGATAGTTAGACCTAATGGGTTTTCAAAACTTTATAACCATGTTGCCCGAAAACACAACAACATGGACCAGCAGCGGTATGAACTCTTGAGTAAAAACAAATGGCAATTAAAAGATCTAGCTAAAACAAGACCTGATTTAATTCATCATGATCCAAAACATTTCGGAAACAGATACACTGTTCAAGTAGCAGAGAAACCAGGTAGAACTGTTGTGGCTCACTTATATAAAGATGGAAACCTATTTATTCATCCAGACCATAAGCAAAAGAGAACATTTACAGTTAGAGAAGCGGCAAGAGTACAATCCTTTCCTGATGATTTCAAATTTGTTGGGTCAAGAACAAATCAATATAAACAGGTAGGAAACGCGGTACCACCATTAATGGCAAAACAAATTGCAAAAGCAATTAAACAATTTTTAAAATAAAGATGGCAAACAAAAAATACAATTTTATCGATCTATTCTGTGGGGCTGGAGGTTTTGCAAAAGGCTTTGAAATGTCAAATAAATTCAATTGTATTGGTGGGATTGACAATAAAAAAGCAGCAGTTGAAACTCATAAATTAAATTTTAAAAATTCAGTGTCAGTGCATGCTGATATACGAGAACTACCGCCTCAAAAATTTCATGAATTAATTAACAAGCAGCAAGTTGATGTTATAATAGGTGGCCCTCCTTGCCCAACCTTTAGCACTATTGGTCATGCAAAAATACAATCCGTTAATAAAGATAAAGGCGATTGTATTACGGAAGACCCTAGAAATATTTTGTTCATGGATTACCTTGAATATGTAAATTATTTCAAACCCAAAATGTTTGTAATGGAAAATGTCCCTCAATTTCTTACAAAATATAAAGGAGCAACATACAAAGAGGTTAAAAGAATTATTGAAAGAGATTTACCAGAATATCATATTGTTGAAGAGGTTAAAATCCTAAATAGCGTTAATTATGGAGTCCCTCAAAATAGAAGAAGGATGATATTAGTTGGCCATCTAAAAAATCACACTTTCAATTATCCAAAAATAACTCATTGGTTTGAAGGTTCTAATTATAATATTGATCCTAATGATGAAAATGTTGATTCTACTAAACTAAAACCTCATGTTAATGTAAAAAGCGCCATTTCTGATTTGCCCAAAATCACAGATAATTGGCGAATTAATGAGTGTGAATATTCCAAACATGAGAATCTTGATACATATCAAAAACTTATGCGTCAAAACACAAATGGATTAGTCGCTAATAATATCTGCAGAATGTCCAATGAAAGGGCAAAAAAAGTGTTTGGTCATATGAAACAAGGGGATATTTATATGGATTTACCCAAAGAAGTGCGTCAAATCTTGCCTTTCCGTGAAGATATTTTCAAGGATAGATTAAAACGATTGGTGCTGAAAAATCCTTCTTGGACGATTTTAGCACATATTGGTATGGATGGTTATATGTATATACATCCAACTGAATTGCGCACTCTTTCTGTTAGGGAGGCTGCACGAATTCAATCTTTCCCGGATGATTTCGTTTTTGTGGGTAATCAGCAAGAAACTTATATGCAAGTAGGTAATGCGGTACCTCCTATAATGGCAAAAGCAATAGCAGAAAGTGTCTATAGTGGATTAACAAATTAAAACAAATGAGAACATGATTTATATCAGAAATATTTTCAAACAAGATTTAAGAGACGGTAAACAAATTGCCTTCCCAAAAGAAACTTCAAATGTATTTTTCAAGTTCAATTACAGCACACCAGACCCTGATAGACAAATCGCTTTCAAATATAAAGTACAAGATCCTAATTCTCAATTTGGAAGCAAAAGCGGTGAAACAATAACTACTCGTTTATATGCAGCTGGAAGTGAATCACGAATTGATGGAGAATTAAAACATTTTCTGAGAAATGATCTAAATGCGGCTATTGGAGACATAATTGTTTTTAAATACAAAAAAGATGATTTGTTTGAGTTTGATTTTATTCCTAAGTCTTCAAATTCATATAATAGCTACAAGGAAATCTTGAAAAACAATAATCATGAAGTTATAATTAACGAATCCGACTCAGCTATCCAAAATTCAACTATAGAAGAAAAGAACTTTATTGAGTCGAAGAAAATTCGAGAGTTTGTTTTTAGTGTTTTTAAGTTTGTTCATAATGAATTTGGAGATGAATTTCTTATTGAGAAATCAGCAATAGCAAAAAGAAAATTATCTGACATAAATTACGAAGCTTTTATTTTTCCTGATTATTTCAAAACCCAACCAATTTTAGGTTCATTTACTGATGAGCAATCAGAAAATAGTTTAAAAACATCAAATACGTTAAGATTTTTTGCTGAAAATCTTGAAATACTTGACCAAAAGTATATTTATTTCTCAACGCAATGGGGCTTCCCTGAGTTTCAGAATAGCATTTCCTTTATTGCTTTCAATCAGTTTATCCTTGATTATTCCAACAAAAAATACAAGATCGAATATGATGACAAATCAGAATCATACAAATTGGTTTTGAACAATGAAAGTAAGGTGATAACACCAAT
>CAZOLZ010000029.1:0-28964 GCA_964580965.1 uncultured Flavobacteriales bacterium
CCAAACGGTGTAGGTATTGCCAACGGAAATTTATTTGGATTTCCAGTTACCGAAGAAGAAGCATCTATCGTTATTATTCCAGTTCCTTGGGATGTAACTGCATCCTATGGAAAAGGGACAAGTGAAGGGCCTGAAGCAATATTAGAAGCATCTACACAACTTGATTTTTTTCATCCAAAATTGAGTAATGCATGGGAAACAAAAGTTTTTCTTACACCAATTTCGAATGAATGGTCTGAGATTAACACTAAGCTTTGTATTCAATCTATCGAATACATTCAATTTTTAGAAAATGGTGGTAATTTAAAAGATAATTCAGATTTTCAATTCGTTGTATCACAAATCAATGAAGCTCAAACTGCTTTAAAAAACAATTTAAAAGAAAGAGCTACAACTCTTTTTAGTAAAGGGAAAATTGTTGGTGTTTTAGGAGGAGAACACTCTGTACCATTAGGTTTAATTGAAGCAATTGATTCTCAAAATGAATCATTTGGAATCTTACAAATAGATGCTCATGCTGATTTAAGAGATGCATATGAAGGTTTTGAACAGTCTCACGCTAGTATTATGTTTAATGCTTTTAAAAACTGTAAAAATTTAACAAGATTGGTTCAAGTTGGCATCAGAGATATTGCAGATTCTGAGGTTAAAATAATTAACAATAACAATGAACGAATTAAAACATTTTTTGATTGGCAATTAAAAGATGAGCAATTTGAAGGTAAAACTTGGAAAAAACAAGTGGATGATATTATAGTTTCACTTCCAGATAAAGTTTATATTTCTTTTGATATTGATGGTCTTTCCCCAGAACTTTGCCCAAATACAGGTACTCCAGTACCAGGAGGTTTTAAACTGGAGGAAATTAATTATTTATTCTTTGAATTAGCTAAAAGTGGTAAAAAAATAGTTGGTTTTGATCTGAATGAAGTTGCGCCAGGAAATGAAGGTGATTGGGATGCTAATGTTGGTGCTAGAGCTTTATGGAATTTAATCTGTGCAGTAGAAAAGAATAGAAGAAATTATTAAGAACTATTAATAAATAAACATATTAAAAAAACTTGTTTATTTATTTTTAGTCAAATATTCATAGATTTTTTCATATTGAGGTAATACTGTTTCAATACAGAATATTTTAGCTCGACTAAAAGCATTTTTTCTAAACTGTAAATGGCGTTTCTCGTCTTCTAATAGATGAATTGCATTTTTTGCCATATCTTCAAAGTCACCAACATCAGATAGAAACCCTGTTTCTCCATGTCGATTAACTTCCGGAATTCCACCTGTATTTGATGAAATAACGGGTACACCGCATGCCATAGCTTCTAAAGCTGCTAAACCAAAACTTTCAGTTTTTGATGGAAGAATAAATAAATCAGCAATTTCTAATACATGTTTTGTATCTCTTACTTTCCCTACAAAGACAACTTGTTTACATAAACCTAAGTCTCTTGTCATTCTTTCCAAATTATTTCGTTCGGGACCATCACCTACAAACAAAATCTTAGAAGGGATTTCTTTTGCTACTAATGCAAACATTTTTAGAACATCTTCTACCCTTTTTACCTTTCTAAAATTTGAAATATGGCACAAGATTTTTTCATCATCATTAGCAAATCTTCTTCGATTATTAAGGTTGATTGGTTCTAACTCTTTCTTCGTTTTGATAAAGTTTGGAATAACATGAATTTCACGATTTGTTTCAAAATGTGTAAAAGTGTCCTTCTTTAAACTTTCTGAAACTGTTGTAACAGCATCAGATTCATTGATGCAAAATGAAATAACTGGTTCAAAAGAAGGATCCTTCCCTACTAAAGTGATATCTGTTCCATGTAAAGTTGTTACAATAGGAATATCAATCCCTTGAGTTTTTAATATTTTTTTTGCCAAATAAGCTGCAGATGCATGAGGAATAGCATAATGAACATGCAGGATGTCTAATTTTTCATATTTAACAACATCAACCATTTTACTTGTCAAAACAGTTTCATAGGGTTGAAAATCAAATAATGGATAATCACTAATTGCCACTTCGTGGTAAAATATATTCTGCCTAAAAGTTCCTAACCTTACAGGTTGTGAATAAGTAATAAAATGGACTTTATGACCTTCTAATGCTAGACCTTTTCCTAGTTCAGTAGCAACAACTCCACTCCCTCCAAATGTTGGATATAATACAATTCCTATTTTCATTTTATTGTCTTAATTGTGAAGCTGTAATAGCATCGTAAATAACATGTTGAATATTTGTTCGAATATTTTCTTTAACAATCTTCCAATTTTCAGCATCTGGATAAACTCGATTCGAAAGAAATACATATGTAATTTCATGTTTTGGGTCATTCCAAGCTATAGTACCTGTAAAACCAGAGTGTCCATAACTAGATTGTGAACAAACTTTATCACATGTACCTCCACCATTTTTTGTTGGACGATCAAAGCCAAACCCTCTCCTATTCGTGGTGCAAAAGTGACAAGAAGTGTATTTTTTAACTATCTCAGGAGATAAGTATTGAACTCCCCCATAATTGCCTTTGTTCATAAATAAATGCATTAAGCTACCAAGATCTGTTGCTGTAGAAAACAAACCAGCATGACCACCTACGCCCCCTAACATAGCTGCACCAGGATCATGTACATAACCATGGACTAACTTCCCTCTAAAAGCTTTATCTTGTTCTGTTGGGATAATTTCAGCTAAATCATAATATACCAAAGGGTTATATGTCATATTACTCAATCCCATTGGTTTATAAATACTGTCTTGAAGAAATTTATCGTAAGGCAATTGTGTAATTTTTTCAACAATTTTTTTTACGAAATAATAACCTAAATCAGAATATTTATAACTTTTTGATTTAAGTTTTGATTTTAAAATTCTATTGTAAATGGTGTCTGCATAGGAATCTAATATCCAAATATCATCCATTACCTTAGTCGAATACCCTTTCTTTTGAAAACGAGAATAAATAGTTGTGTCTAATTTTCCATCTTTTACAGTTTTATAATAAAAGGGAATCCAAGATTGAAGTCCAGCTTGATGAGCCATCATGTCTTTTAAACAAATGTGTTGCATATTAGTGTTGTTAACCAATTCAGGTATATAGTCTTCTAATTTTTTAGATATATCAAAACGTCCTTGAGATTCCAAATATATCAATGCTAATGTTGAAGCGGCAATTTTAGTTATTGATGCGATATCGTATAGTTTATCATTTGATACAAAATTTGAATCACTGTAAGTTGGTTTACCAAAACTTTTATTGTATATGATTTTTCCTTTCACACTAATGAAAATTTGACAACCTGGAAAAGCTTTACCTTTGATGCTTTTATCCACAATTGAATCAATTTTGGATAAATCTGATTCAACCATATTAAGTTCAACTAACGATGCAAATTTAGGTCTACCACCATATTCAACATTCACTCCAAAACCTTTCTTCAATTTGTTGTTGTAGGAAAAAGGTAAAGTAGAATTTGAAGGTATTGCTCCAAAAATAAATTGAGATATTTGTTCTTGAATAATTGTATTATTCTCAAAAGCATAAACAACACCATCGCCAAACATAAAGTCTTGATTGTTTTTTAAATTTTCTTCATTTGAGAAAGCTACAATACCTTTCTTTACATCTTCAGGAAACTCATCAAGCCATTTTTGAAAAAACAGATAATCAGAGTTTTCAATTGTATTTTTATGAATTGAAAATAAAACATTATCATAATTTTTCATCGAATCTGACAACATTTCTCTAGCTTCTTGAAAATCATAAAAATCATAATGATTCAATTTTTTAAAACGATTTAAACCACATGAAAATGATTGACCATGAGCGCCTATACTGATGTGTAAATATCTTTTCGTTAAATCACCAAAAGGAAACATTTGCTCATTTTTTAATACAACAAATGATTTTTCATAAACAGCTTTTTTCCCCCAATTAAATTCATCCTCAGTTAATCTTTTATGATTTTGATTGATCAGTTTGTTATATTTAAATCGCAGTACCGTTCGAACTCTATTATTTAAATCTTCAATATCAATTTCACCATTAAGTGCTGCTAGTTCAATCGTTTTAATTGCTTTTTCGATGTTGTTAACACCATACAAAAAGTTCATTCCAGATTTAAAAGCTAATAAAGCAATTTCATGTTCTTTTCCAAATTGCTTCAATGATACTGAACTTAAATTATCAGTAACTAATAATCCATCAAATTTTAAGTGTTCACGAAAGTATTTATTTGTACTATCTGAAATAGTTAGAGGTGTTAAAGTTGAATCAATAGCATATACACCAATATTACCTACATGAATTAAGTTAACACCTTCTTTTATAGCTTGACGATAAGTTAGAATATCAACTGCATCGAAAGATTTAGGAGCTGTTAAATTCAATTTTAATCCTTTGTTATTTATATTTTCGTATCCTGGAAACAAACCAATACTACTTGTGAAGTTTTCAGTTTTGTTAACCTGAAGAATTCCTTTAATAATATTACTAACTTCTAGAGGGTTAGTACCTAAAGCATCAGCGTACAATGTTTTGTTTTCATTATCGATATTTACATTAAACTTAAATTCAATATCAAGTCCTAAATTGCGATAAAATTGAATTGCTGTTTTTTGATAGTTTCGACAAGTTGATAAATCATTTGCAACAGCAAGAGATAATTTTTGAGGTAAAA
Source organism: uncultured Flavobacteriales bacterium (assembly GCA_964580965.1). Lineage (GTDB taxonomy): Bacteria > Bacteroidota > Bacteroidia > Flavobacteriales_D > Crocinitomicaceae > CAIUKX01. The sequence goes on from CAZOLZ010000029.1 coordinate 4,687, forward strand.
TTAGACTATCAATATTACTTGAGAAAGCTTCAAGTTTATCTTCAAAACCAATGAATAAAGGGGTTTTAGATGAATAAGAATTTACAGAGTCAATTTTACTTTTTAATTCTTCTACTAAAAAACCTGAAAAGGAAACACCTCCAATTTTATTTTCATTCAATAGTTTTTTAAGTTTTTTTAAACTATTCTTTGAATCGGAAGATGAATAATTCGCTATAAATAACTGTCCAATCCGTTCTTCAAAAGTTAATTTTTCTAAATTAGTCTCAACCCATTCATTTTCAGAAAGAAAAATCTGATCTTCTGAAGTTTGAAAACTAACTAGAAGACAAATAAAAGTAACAAAACAAATTATTTTAAATCTATACAGAACTAACATACTGAAATAATTCACTCTATTACAAAAGAATAAATTATTTCAACATGTTAACAATAAAACAACTTAATGTTTTAAACAATAAAATGTATACAAATGATTAAAATCTCATACGAGCAAATCCAAATGCTGTTGAAATTGAATGTCCATTGTTATTAAAGAAATTAACAGCATCTCTTGATGAGATCCCCATTTCGTATGCGCCATCCTTCAAGATAAAATTGACACCTACAGGAATATTACTTTCATAAACACCACCACCGTAGTAACCACAACTTAGAGCTAACCATTTAAAAGGCTTAATTTCACCACCAAATGCATAAACAGCATTCTGGATACTTCCAGGAGTTTCATTATCAAAAGGAGCAACCATATCGAAACCAAAATTCAAGAATTCCCATGGTTGAAAACTTGCTCCAAACCTGAAGTTGGCAGCATTTTTCAAGGTGTATTTTTCCTCACCTTCTAATGTTAATAAACCTCCTGTTGATAATAATTGATTAACAGATTGTGTGATATCGTAATTCGCTAAACCATCTAATGATAACGAGGTCATTAATGTATCCTTTACAGAATAAACATTTCTTTTATAAGTAACTTGACCAAGATTATTTACAGCCGCAGCAACCTTTAGCTTCCCCATTAATATCACGCTAGCCGAAAAATCCAATCCATAACCGTTACCTAATACTTTTGGTAAAAAACCATCTGGCTCACTAAAACTTGAAGGGTTCGCTGAAGCTACAGCACCATAATTAATTCCGTTTGTAGAAGAAACTGAAGAATACATTCTTAATCCATTTTCGTCCGACTCTAAGTTAAACATAGCCATAGATTGAATGAATCTACCCCCAACTCCTCCGTAAATGGCAAAAACAGAGTCTTTTCCTACTATTTTTCTACCATATCCAAAATTATATGAACGATTCCAAACCATACGAATGTTAGATCCATTTGTAATCTTACTAATATTTAAAGGTATGGATAGAGAACCTAATGTTACATTTTCTAATGAATCAGCTGATATATTTTCTCTATTGGCAATCATGGTTGTATCTCCATTCATTACAACTTGAAGTGAATCAAATAAACTTGAAGTATTTCCTCTGAAAAGTATATCTGTTACTGGATCGTTAAATTTTGAATAAAACTGATATGAAGAATTAATATTGAAAGCTATACCTCCTAGTTTTTTACCTTGGTACGAAAAACCTGCCCAATTGTAATCGTAAAAAACAGAAATACCTGCTTGTGCATAATCTGCAACAGTAGTTTTCTTTTGCTCAGGTGTAAAGTTTTCAGTGCTTCTCCCAAAAAAACGATCTTTACTTGTTTTATATAAATTTTTAAGCTTATCAGAAGTTAAAGAATCTGAATAGATACCAAAAGCAAACTCACTGGACCCTAAAGTTTTTTTTAACCCTTCATAACCTGTCCCCCAACCTAATGCAGAATTATTAATTCCTAAACAATGGTAATCAGTAACAAAAGTTGTTGCAGCCCCCTTACCAACAGTTGGATAAGCTATACTTTGAGTTTGGGTAAATCCATTAAGTGATAAAAGTAAAAATAATGTATTGACTACTTTTTTCATGATAAAAATAAAAGTTGAATATTAGTGATTTAAAAAACAAAACTAGTTAAAAAAAAATGATTGCAAATAATTGTTAGACAGGATTCGTTGTCTAATGTATTCAAATTAAAATAACTTACTAAGTCTTATCTATTTTTCAATAAACAAAAAAAAGGGTGCTTCAATTATATCAAGCACCCTTCAAAAATAAAGTATTTATCTTGTAAATAACATTTCTCTGAACTTAGGCAAAGGCCAAATTTCGTCATCTACTAAAATTTCTAATTTATCTGCATGGTAACGAATTTCATCAAAATAAGATTTAACATCGTCACAATATACCATTGCTTTTTTCTCAATATCATCAATCTTATTTGCTTTCTTTCTAGTTTCTAACATACTGTCATTAGCTTCTTTCATTTTATTTAAATGAGTAGAAATTCGTTTCAACAAGTCGACTTGACCACTAGCTGAATCTTTTCCTTCTTTATCACCTAAAACATTAATTAAGCCTTGAATGTTATTTACTAGTTTATTTTGATAATCCACAACAGCAGGAATAATGTGACTATTTACCAAGTCACCCATTACTCTAGCCTCGATTTGAATTTTGTGTATATAACTCTCGAACTCAATCTCTTGACGTGCGTGAAGTTCTCTTGGAGTTAACACGCTTTGTTTATCAAATAAATCTGCTACTTTTTTATCACCCCATACTTTTAATGCTCTTGGAGTATCTTTAAGGTTTCTTAAACCTCTTTTTTCAGCTTCTTTAACCCATTCTTCACCGTAACCATTTCCTTCAAAGCGAATCTTTTTAGATTCCTTAATCATTTTTTGAAGTTCTTTTAAGATAGCCTCATCTTTACTTTCTCCCTTTGCAATTCTTGCATCAACATCTTTTTTAAAGTTTTGTAATTGGTTGGCCATAATTGTATTAATTACAATCATAGCAGATGCACAATTCGCAGAAGAACCAACAGCTCTAAATTCGAATTTATTTCCTGTAAATGCAAAAGGTGAAGTTCTATTTCTATCAGTATTATCCAGCATGATTTGTGGGATTTTACCGATATTTAATTTCAATTCAGTTTTATCTTCTGGTGTCATTTTACCAGCTTTAACATTCTTTTCAATTTCATCTAACAAATGAGATAATTGAGATCCGATAAATGTTGAGATAATTGCCGGCGGTGCTTCGTTTGCACCTAGACGGTGATCATTTCCAGCCCCTGCAATACAAGCTCTCAATAAGTCAGCTTGATCATGAATAGCTTTAATTGTATTTACAAAGAATGTTAAGAATTGTAGATTAGATTTAGGGTTTTTTCCTGGTGCTAATAAGTTTATTCCTGTGTCAGTACCTAAAGACCAATTATTGTGTTTACCAGATCCATTAACACCAGCGAATGGTTTTTCGTGTAATAAAACTCTAAAATTATGTTTTCTAGCAACTTTTTCTAATAAATCCATTAACAATAAGTTATGGTCGTTTGCTAAATTACACTCTTCAAAAATTGGTGCACATTCGAATTGGTTTGGTGCCACTTCGTTGTGACGAGTTGTAACAGGAATTCCTAAACGAATTGATTCAATCTCAAATTCACGCATGAATGCAGAAACTCTTGAAGGGATTGAACCAAAATAATGATCATCTAATTGTTGACCTTTAGCTGGAGCATGACCAAACAATGCTCTACCTGTCATCATTAAGTCTGGTCTCGCATTGAACAATGCTGAATCAACTAAAAAGTATTCTTGTTCCCATCCTAATGTTGCATTAACCTTAGTAACATTCTTATCAAAATATTGACAAACAGATGTAGCTGCTTCATCAACAGCGTGAAGGGCTTTTAATAAAGGCATTTTATAATCCAAAGCTTCACCTGTATAAGAGATGAAAATTGTTGGAATACATAATGTTTTATCAATAACAAAAGCTGGTGAAGATGGGTCCCAAGCTGTATAACCTCTTGCTTCAAATGTATTTCTTATACCTCCATTTGGAAATGATGAGGCATCAGGTTCCTGCTGTACTAATAATTCACCATCAAATCTTTCAATAGATCTTCCTGGACCAACAGGTTTAAAAAAGGCATCATGCTTTTCAGCAGTTGTTCCTGTTAATGGTTGAAACCAATGCGTATAATGTGTTGCACCTTTAGTTAATGCCCAGTCTTTCATTGATGATGCTACTTGATCAGCCATTTTACGGTCTAATCTTGTTCCTTTTGTTACAGAATCCATCATAGACTTATAAGCATCAGATGGTAAAAACTCTCTCATTACCTCTGCATGGAAAACATTTTCTCCAAATACTTCGGAAATTTTACCGTTAAAATCAATTTTACGAGGAGTTCTATTCAACACATCGTGATAAGCTTGCATTCTTTTAGTTGCCATAATTCAAAATTTATGACGCAAAATTAATACTTAACTTTAATTAAAACATTTAAAATCTATATTTTTTTTAATAACCCCCTGTTGAAATAGGGGGGTAAATTGATAAAAAACTATTTTTTTTATGCGTTAACCGTTATTTTCAAACCATCATGTGCTAAAAATACATTTTTTGGTAATATTGAGTTAATATACTCACTCTTTCCAAATAAATGAGAAATATGTGTTAAGTAGGCTTTTTCTGGTTTAATTAAATCAATAAATGCTAAAGCTTCTTTTAAATTAAAATGTGAAATATGTTTGTTTTCATGTAAAGCATTAACAATTAGTGTTTTAGTACCTTTTACTTTTTCAATCTCTTTCTCTGATATAGTTTTAGCATCTGTTATATATGTAAAATCTCCAATACGATAACCAAAAACTGGCATTTTATAATGCATAACTTGAATAGGTAGAACATTTAATTTATTACCTACTTCAAAAGGTTTGTTTTCAATTAAATGTATCTTTAATAGTGGTATACCTGGATATTTATCATCTGAAAAAGCATAATGATATTCTCTTTTAAGTGCTTTTTCAACAGATTCATTGCAATACACATCAAAGTCTTTTTGTTGTTTAAAATTAAACGCTCTAACATCATCAAGTCCTGCAATATGATCTTTATGTTCATGCGTAAATATAACAGCTTCTAAGGAATTGACTTTATGGGTTAACATTTGCTGCCTAAAATCAGGGCCTGCATCAATAACATAATTCTGATTATCTAATGTAATCATGATTGAACTCCTTAGTCTTTTATCATTTGGATCTGAAGATAAACATACTTCACAGTCACAAGCGATAACAGGAACTCCTTGAGATGTACCAGAACCTAGAATTGTTACCTCCATTATTTATGCTTTATTAATTTAAGCACCAAAATCACCCAGCCAATTATCAAAAATAAACCTCCTATTGGTGTAATTGGCCCCAAAAACCCAAGATTTATTCCGAATAAAGGATTCAGTGCTAATAAATAAATAGATAAAGAAAAAAAGATCATACCAATCAACCAAAAAGAAGCAATTAATTTAACATTAATTTTTGATTCAATAAGACCTAAAAAAAGAAACGAAAAACCAACATAAATTTGATATCTCACACCTGTTTCAAATGAGACTAATTTCTCTGGAAAATTAACTAATAATTGTTTTAACGCATGCGCTCCAAATGCACCCAATATTATACTTAATGCAATTAAGATACCTCCTATGATAAAATATCTTTTTTGTTTATTATTCATTATTTCCTAAACTTAATGTATATTTTAATACTCCATTCCAACCATTCCATTTACCATAATTACCAATAGTCTCATTATGCCAAATAAAAAGAAATTCACCTCCAAAATTTTCAACCTCTTTATATAATTCGAAAATTTGTTTTTTAGAATCATCAATAGAAAGTCCCATATATTCATTTAAAGTCCCATCCATGTATGCAAATGGATGAACCATTAAATTAGAAATTCGATTTTTTTTTAAATCAAACCAAAAATGAGGTCGAGCAGTTCCACATCTAAATCCAACATGATCTGAAAACCCCATTGAAAAATCATGTCTAAAACCAGCTTTGATTAAACTCGTATAAGTTGAAGATATTTTTAGTCTTAAAAAATGTTGACGAGAATATACAATATCATCATCAATAATCTCTTCTAATCGTGATTTCTCTGTTTTAATTGAATTATAAAATGAATTTGATTTATAACTTGGGTGTAAACCTAGCTTTATTTTTTTACAAATATTATTAATCAATTTTCGGTGCCTCGTATCTAAATAAGAAATATTTTTATCATAACGTGCATAATCTCCGATTAGCCAAAAAACATAAACTTTAAATCGATTAGAAATAGATAAAATTTGATCAAAGGTATCATATGGATCTTTTTCATTTCCTGCCAACACATTTTTACGTTGTTGGATTCTAAATCGATCCCTTTTAATATAATCCCTAATAACTGACAACCATTTACGAACTCCTTTTTTCCATTGATAAGCAAAAGTATTATCAATATCAAAAGTGGGAACAATAATTGTTTGAGGTTTTTCTATTTTTATATTGACTTTATAGAATTCACAAATGGATTCTATAATTTTCATTGCCCATCGATCACATACTACCCTATCAATTAATTGAAACTTATATTGAATACTATATTTTGCTAAAAACCTACCATGAATATCTTCATATTGAGATAAATACTCTTCAACTCTAGCTAAAACATAAAATATTGATGATAAAGGATCCAAACATCCATCAAAAGCTAAGCAAGGTTCATTTTTGAATTTAGCTAATGTAACTTCATACAACTTAATATCTTCATCCCATAATAAACTTGAAGGCCGAATTTGAATAACATTTTCAAAATTTAAATTCGAATAATTGAGTTTATAAAATGAAGACTTTTCGAATAAACTAGCATCGTTAGTGATTTCATATATAATGTCACGTTCTTTGAATATAAATTCTAAAGAATAAATTAATCTTTCCGATACTTGTTCAACGAAAATAATAATCATTACAGATGTTCTATAATTTTAGCGCAAATAAATTCAGACGCTTTTCCGTCACCATAGAAGCTCGGATAAGTATAATCCTTTTTAGAATACAATTGATCAAAAGCTGAAATAATCTTATCATAGTCAGCACCAACCAACAAAGCATTCCCATTATTAACAATCTCAACCCATTCTGTTTGTGGTCGTAAGATAACACATGGCTTTTTGAAAAAATATGACTCTTTCTGTAAACCACCGCTATCTGTAATTATTAACCTTGAATGTTTTTCTAAAGCAATAATATCAAGAAATCCAGCAGGATCAATAATTTTAATATCAGTTAACTCAATTACTTGTTTATACAAATCAGACTCTAATTGATCTTTTAATTTATGTTTTGTTCTTGGGTGAATAGGTAAAACAATCGCTAAACCACTTTTTTCTTGAATTTTAACTAATGCTCTAAAAATAGCGTTTAAGTTTTCCGGAACATCTGTGTTTGAGTCTCTATGAATGGTTGATAAAATAAACTTGCCTTTTTCAACACCAATTTTGTCTAAAATAGTTGACTTCTCATCTGAAACAGTTGAAAAATATAAACTATTATCATGCATAACATCTCCACATTGATAAACACAAGGTGTATCTAAAGAGGCATTTCGATTATTTATATCAAAACCTTCTTTAGCTAAATTTTCAACCCCCGTTACAGTTGGTGTAAATAACAATGTTGACATATGATCACAAGAAATACGGTTGATTTCTTCTGGCATTCTTTTATTAAAACTTCTCAATCCAGCTTCAACATGAACAACTGGAATATGAATCTTAACTGCAGCTAAAGCACCAGCAATTGTCGAATTAGTATCGCCATAAACTAAGACAGCTGTTGGTTGTTCTTTGACAAAAATCTCTTCTAGGCCTTCTATCATTTTTGCAGTTTGTGCACCATGACTTCCGCTACCAACATTTAAATTATAATTTGGTTTAGGGATTTCCATTTCTTCAAAAAACACATTAGACATATTTTCGTCATAATGCTGACCTGTATGTACAATTATTTCTTCAAGTTGATCAATAAAATGATTCCTAATAGCCCTATTAATTGCTGAGGATTTAATAATTTGAGGTCTAGCCCCAATAATTGTAATTATTTTCTTCATTATTTTAACTTTCCTTCTTCTGAAAAACTAAAGTAACCATAATCTGTGAAAATTAAATGATCTGTAATTGGTAAATCAATCATTTTACCATAGGAACTTAATTTTTCTGTTAAAACTAAATCTTGTTCACTGGGTAATTTGTTACCACTTGGATGATTATGAATTAAAATGATAGATGAAGCTCCTTGTTGCAATGCTAACTGAAAAACAATCTTTCCATCAATTATGGTTCCAGCCCTACCTCCTTTCGAAAGTTGTTCTTTTAATATAACTTCATTGTTACGGTTCAATAATAAAACAAAAGCCTCTTCGTGTTTCAAATGAACTAAATCATCATATATAAAATCATATACATTTTGAGGAGCTGTTATTTTAAAACGCTTTTCTTTTTTTGATTCTCTTCTTCTTGTAGCAATTTCCATTGCGGCCATAATCGTAATTGCTTTAGCTTCTCCTACACCTTTAAATTTTATTAAATCATTATATTTCAATTCACTTAATTGATTGAAATTATTGTTTTGGGAAGCCAATAATTCTTGAGCTAATAAAACAGCAGATTTCTTTTTTGTTCCAGAACCAATAATAATCGCTAATAATTCGGCGTCTGATAGTGACTTCTTTCCTTTTAATTTTAGCTTTTCTCTAGGACGATCATCAATTGACCAATCTTTAATGGTTAGTGTTTCCATGATTTAATAATTAAGTTTAATAAGGTTATTAAATTTAAGAAATAATCCACTACAAAATTAGTTATGATTCTATTTTTTTAAAATAATTATATTTGCACCCTATGAACGACAAGTTAATCAAGTTAATTACTACAATTTTGGATTTCTTCTATCCAATTTTAAAGCCCTTTTTTGATAAACAAACTTATTATTACCTTGCATGTGGTGGTGGAAACACTCTTTTCGCCTTATTCCTTTTCTATTTTAACTACCATTATATTTTCAAAATGAAAGTGGTTGACTTAGGCTTTTATACATTTGAACCTTACACTTTATCAATGTTTACAACAACAGCTATAACATTTCCAATAGGATTTTATTTAACTAAATATATTGTTTGGAGTGAAAGTAATTTAGAAACAAAAAAGCAATTTTTTAGGCATTTTGTATTTCTAATAATTGCAACAGTTATGAATTACGGACTTTTGAAGTTAATGATTGAAATCTTTGGTTGGTGGGCTATGCCAAGCCAAATATTTACAACTGTAATAATTGTAATTTTTAGTTATCTGACTCAACGATTTATTTCATTTAAGAAAGTGGATTGATAATCACTGGTTATTAAATATATTTATTACGACTTTCAGTTTTTTCAAACTTTTATTTCCTGTTTTTTAATTAAGTCCCTTAATAAATTACTTTTTCATAAAAACTTCCTAGGGTTTAATTTTTGAAGTAATCTGTCTTTCTCTTTCTTGTATAACATTTGGTTAGGACGTAAACAAAATACTTTTAGATAAGATTAAATAAAAAAGGGCTTTCATCTGAAAGCCCTATATATATGATTAAAATTTTTTATTAATTTTTATCTCTTTTTGTCGTTTGATAAATCAACTAAAAATGGTGTTGCTATGTATAATGATGAATATGTACCAATTAAAACACCAATCATCATTGCAAATACGAACCCTTGGATCACAGCTGGACCAAATATAAATACTACTAACAAAACAAAGAATGTTGTGAATGATGTATTTATAGTTCTTGATAAAGTTGAGTTTAAAGCTTTGTTAATATTATCTTTTGAACTTGTTGCTGGTCTAAATCTTATTGTTTCCCTTATTCTATCAAATACAATTACTGTATCGTTTATCGAATAACCAATTATTGTTAATATCGCAGCAATAAAAGCTTGATCAACATCCATATTGAAAGGTAAAACACCATTTAATACTGAGAATAATCCTAAAACAATTGTTACATCATGTGCTAAAGATAATATTGCTCCTGCAGAGTATTGCCATTTACCGAATCTTAATAAAACATATGCGAAAATCATTATAATAGATAACAGTATAGCGATAGAAGATGATGTGATTAATTCTTGAGAAACAGTTGGAGAAACACTTCTTGACTCCATAATCTCGAAATTTCCTAATTTTTCTTTAGAATTACTTAATGCCTCAATTAACTTAGATTTAACTAAATTATTTGCTGATTCATCAGATCGTAAATAGTTTGTAGTAATTTCAACATAGAAGTTTGTCGATTTAGTCTTAACATCAATAGATGCAGATTTTCCATTTTCTACAAAAGACTTTTCTAAATTACCCCTTAAATACTCTACATTGTTCTGAGCAGACTTAGAGAATTTAACTCCATAAGTCCTACCTCCAGAAAATTCTACACTTGGATTTAAACCTTTAGTGAATAACATAATTAAACTCACAATAACTAAAACAACTGAAATTGCGTAATAAGTTTTTCTTTTTCCTACAAAATCAATAGATAAGTTTTTGAAAGCATTTTTAGTTAGTTTAGAATCAAAGTTAATTTGCTTTCTTTTATTCATCATCCATATCATTACTAATCTTGAGATTACTAAAGCAGAGAATAGAGATGTAAATAAACCAATAATTAAAGTTGTCGCAAATGATTCAATAACACCTGAACCAAACACCTTTAAAATGATTGCTGTTAATAAAGTTGTTACATTCGCGTCAATAATTGAAGATAATGAACGTTTGAAACCTTCACCTATCGCAGCTCTTTGATCTTTTCCTGCAGCTAACTCTTCTCTAATTCTTTCAAAGATGATTACGTTAGCATCTACTGCCATACCAATTGTTAAAACAACACCTGCAATACCTGCTAATGTTAATACAGCTGAGAAAGATGCTAATGTTCCAAAAATAAATATCATGTTAGCAATTAAAGCGATATCAGCAACCATACCTGCTTTACCGTAGTAGAAGAACATATATATGAAAATACATAATAAAGCTACTCCAAATGAAACTAAACCTAATTTTGTGTTTTCAGCACCAATTGTAGGTCCAACTTTAGATTGGTCTTTGATTACACATGGTGCAGGTAAAGCTCCTCCATTTAGCAATCCAGCTAAATCTCTTGCCTCTTCAATTGTAAAGCTTCCGGAAATTTGAGTGTTTCCTGCTGTAATTTGATCCATTACTCTAGGAGCTGAGTAAACAACATTATCCATTGTAATAGCAATTACTCTGTTAACATTTTCACCAGTCATTAAAGCCCATTTTTCAGCTCCAGTTTGGGACATTGTTAAATCAACAGTAATCAATGCACTGTTTTGATTAAAACCTGTAGATGCAGATTTTATATCAGTCCCTCCTACCTTAGCTTTTCCATTAGCAGGGAGACGAACTGCGTAAAGTGAGAAGAACTTCTCTTTTGCATTTTTTGACATTGGCTCCATTTCCGAAGACCACATAAATTTCAGGTCATCAGGAAAAACTGATAAAATATCCTCTCTCCTTAAAATCTCATCAACTTTACTTTTGTCTTCAGGCTTAACATATCCAATAGAATAACCACCAGCTGTTTGAACCAATTCTCCTAAACCGTTGTTTGCATTCGAATTCTCTGCAGTTAAAGTTTCTAAATTTTGAATTTTATTAGTGTCAACTTTTTCAACCTCAACTTGTTTAGATAACACAATTGCTTGTTGCCAAAAAGCTCCAACTTCCTTTAATTGGTATGTTTCAAAAAATTGTAAGTTGGCAGTTGATTGTAATCTTTCTGCAACAGTCGTCTCATCTTGAACACCTGGCAATTCAATATACAATCTGTTTTTAGTTGCATCCCTTTGAATATTAGGTTGAGCAACACCAAATTGGTTTATACGTCTTTCCATAATTTGTTCAACACCAGACATTGAACTTGTAACTTTCTCTCTTAAAAAGCTAACAACTTCGTCATTTGTTGAATTAATACTTAACGTACTAATTTCTTCAATTGACAATAAACGTACTATTTGAAAATCACCATTGATTTTTTGATTTTCCTCAACGAATAATGAAATAAAATCACCTCCATTTTTCGCATATGTAGCTAAAGCAGCTTCATAAGGATTTTTAAAATGTATATCTCTTTCATTTCGAGCAAAACTCTTTACTAATTCAGGAATAGAAATCTCTAGAGTTACACTCATTCCTCCGACTAAATCTAAACCAAAAGCTAAACTTCTAGTTTTAACATCACTAAAAGTTGAACCCAAAACAGGATAAACTTTTTTGTCTGCTTTTTCCTTTAAAATTTGATTAATGAAAGCACTTTTTGCAATCTCCTCTGCATCAGGTTGATTGAAATCAACAGAAGTATTGTTAGGTAAATAAGCTACTCCATTATTTTTAGTAGCTTCTTCTTTTAATGCCTCTAATCTTTGTTGAGCCTCTTTATTCGCTTTTTCTTCTGTATTAGAAGCTACCCATGTAAAAGATAACTGATAAACACAAATTGCAGTTAATAAGACAGTCAAAAACCAAAAAAATCCTTTATTACGCATGTTCGTAAGTCAATTAATTTATAAAATGAGTCGCAAATATAGAATTTCAAATCAATTCTATCAATAAACTTTTTTACTAATTAGGTTAGTTTATCAACATTTTAGCTGTGGGTAATTGTATTTTTAACTTTAAATGCAATTTGTGATCGTTAGATTGGGCTTGTATTTTATCAAAGTGTTTTTGAAAAATCTATAATTTTCTGAGCAAAATTATCCCAAGAATTCTCTTTTTTAAAAGCTTGTATTGCTTCTACAAATTTAAGTTTATTATTATCGTTAAAATACTTCAAAATTAAATCTTTTATTTCATTTTTATCTGCCTTTGAAGCAATCAAACCAGTTTCACCATGTTTAATCGTTTCTTTAAGACCACCAACGTCAGTAGCAATAATGGGTAAATCAAAATGAAAAGAAATGGCAGTTATTCCTGATTGAGTTGCAGACTTATATGGTAAAACACAAACATCAGCTACAGAAAAGAAGTTTGAAACCTTAGAATCCTCAATGTAATCTGTAAATAGATAAATATTTTCTTTGTTTTTAGCTTGTTGAATTAAATTATCGTAAACCTTAAAATTACCATACACCTCACCGGCAATAACTAATTGATAACCATCACCTAAATCATTAAAAGCTTCTATTAAAACATCTAAACCTTTGTATGTTCTAATAAAACCAAAAAACAAAATTGTCTTTTTGTTTGGGTCAATTTTTAATAGTGAACAAGCTTTATCTCTCTCAATTTTTGCTCCAAACTGATTGTAAATTGGATGATTGATTTGTATGTATTTTGCTTTAGGATAAATTGTTTTTAAATCATTAGCAACAGCATCTGACATCACAACAAAACCATCATTTCTTTTTAAGAAAAAAAGAGTTAAAAACTTAGTTAAAAACTGTTTCTCATGTGGGATTACATTATGTAAAACTGCAATCTTTTTTATACCTCTTTTAAGAAATAAACTAACCAAACCAATACTAGGTGCAAAAAAAGGCATCCAGTAATTACTTATAAAAACATTTGGTTTAATACGATTTATAAATTTACTTGTTTTTAGATAGGTCAATGGATTAATAGAATCTAAAATTTGAACTGCTGGAATTGGATCTACTTTATCACTTTTAGAAACAAATTGAGTTTTACCAGGAAATAATATGTTAGGGTATTGACGTTTAAATGTAATTGAATTCACATTAGTGCCTTTCTTTTCAAGAGCACGATATAATAAAGCGCTAAACTGAGCAATTCCACCTCTAAATGGATAAAAGGTTGAGAAAACAATAAATCTTGTTTTTTTATTCAGCTCCATATTTAATCAGTGAATAATGTAGTTCATTCCCTTTAACTACATTTAGTGTATCAAAGTTTTCAATATCCAAGTCTTTATACATTTTATAAATTAACCCAACATTTGATGCATAAATCTCCCATTGTCTTCTATAATCAACCAATGAAAAAAAGTCTTTTTGTAAAACAGTTGAAGTTGAATCAAAATTATAACCATTCAGTGATAATGATTGATGAACCCTTGAATATGCTGAACTTTCTTCACCTAAATTGTTGTAAGCATTTGGATTCCATGATGAGTTAGCTGAAATAGGAAAAACTAATTTAACTTTTCGCTGATTCTCTTCAACCAATTCACCATTATTTCCATTTACCAATGCTGTATAAATATCTATTAATGACCAGCTTGAAGAATCATTTTCTCTAACAAAACGTTTAAACTGGTGGTTTGTTCGACCTTCATTATCAATATAAATACTATCAATCCAAGTTTTTAATTGATAATGTAAAGTATCATGAACATTAATAGCGTCATCATGATTAATTTCATAAACATCATAAATACAAAAACGTCCTTGTTCTAATCCAAAATAATTTTGATTAGAAGAGAAAACTTCTTGTTCTTTCTTCTTACAACTAAAAAGAAATGATATGAATGTTAGTATGAAAAAAAACTTATTCATTTGGATTCAACCCTTTACTTTTTAAATATTGAAGTTTCTGTTCCAACTTTTTACCTTGCAATAACTCACCTTTAAAATAATAATTGCGTGCTGTTTCACTTCCATTCTGATCTTTAACATAACACCATCCGTGTAATACACCATTTTTATAACGTTCATAGTTCATGACTTTACCGTTAGGATGATTGATAAAACATTCCCCATGTTTGACGTTATTTTTGTAATATTTTTTAGATTTAATTTTACCAGTATCAAAATATTCAACCTGCTCTCCCTCTACTTTTCCATTCTTAAAATTAGTCTCACTAGCAATCATTATCTTTTTGTTGTACAAATCTTCTGGCAAATAGTAAATTGTTCTTAAACCATTTAAAGTGTCATTTCGGAAGGTTTCTTTAGAACTCATTCTTCCTGATGGAGCATAATTTACCCAAATACTGTCTTTAAGCATATTTCGATAAATCCCTTTACTCATCATATTACCATTTTCGTGATAAAATTCAGCGTAAGAGCGGTTTGAATTATCATCATGTATAATAACAGCACGAATACTTTTTGATGTGTAATAATATTTAAAAGTACCTATCGGCTTATCATCTTTAAATTGACCTTTATACTGAATCACACTACTCCCTGGATATTTTTTTTTCCAAGCTCCTTGTCTTTTTCCTAAAGCATCAATATTATTTTGAGCTGAAAATACTAAAGGAAAAAATAAAAAAAATAAAATCTTTAAACGTGTAATATTCATATTATGATTAATTATTGTAAAACAATTTAGCAACCTCAAACAGATCATTGCAAGTTAAATCAGCTTCAACACCTATTTTTTCATCCGTTTTAATTCTAACAGTTTTCATACCAAGATTTTTGCCAAAATCAATATCTGAATCTGTATCACCGATCATAATAGACTTACTAAAATCAACATCTTTATATTGAAACTGCGCTTTTAATGCCATGTCTGGTTTTGGCTTTCGAGTATTCATTGAGTCTGATTTTAACTCTGGAGCAAAATAAATCTGATCTATCAAATCTTCCCCTCCTAAAGAATCAATCATATAACGATGAATTTCTTCAAGGTTACGCTCCGACATTAACCCTTTAGCTATACCTTGTTGATTTGTAACTACGAAAATATACTTAAATAAATCTCTAAACATTTCCATAGACAATCTAACACCATCCAACAGCTTAAAATCTTCTTTTTTAGTTACATAACCATCAATTATACGATGATTTATAACGCCGTCACGATCTAAAAAAAGTGTCCAATCATTATCAATACCCCAATCTGAATGCATTAATCTATGGTTTTATCGATTAAATACTGATTCCTAGTCGCTGAGTTTCTACCTATTAACTCAGCCAAAAAACCAGCTAAGAAAAATTGACTTCCGATAATCATTGCAACAATAGAGATATAAAATTCAGTTCTATCAGCAATTAACTTAGATGTTTTATCAATAAATAATTTATCTATACCTAAATAAAAAGCAAAGGAAAAACCTATTATAAATAAAAAAGTTCCGATTGCTCCAAAAAAGTGCATTGGTTTTTTTCCAAACTTTCCCATAAAAACAACAGATAAAAGATCAAGGGGACCATTTAAAAATCGGTTTAAACCAAACTTTGAATAACCAAATTTACGCGCTTGATGTTGAACTATCTTTTCACCAATTTTTGTAAAACCAGCATATTTGACTAATGGCGGGGTATATCTGTGCATATCACCATAAAGCTCGATACTTTTTGCTGCAGCATTTTTATATGCTTTTAATCCACAATTAAAATCATGTAAATAAATTCCAGTTAACTTTCTTGCTGCCCAATTGTATAATTTTGTAGGAATAGTTTTTGATAAAGGATCATATCTCTTCTTTTTCCAACCAGAAATCAAATCAAAATCATCTTCGATAATCATTCTATACAATTCAGGTATTTCATCTGGTGAATCTTGTAAATCTGCATCCATCGTTATTATAACTTCTCCCAATGCTTTTTCAAACCCTTTTTGAAGAGCAGCAGACTTTCCATAATTACGTTGAAACTTGATTCCTTTGACCTCACTGTATTTAGAACTAAGTTCTTCAATCACATTCCATGAATCATCTTTACTTCCATCATCTACAAAAATAACTTCATAAGTAAAATTATGATTAGTCATAACTTTACAAATCCAAGAGTGTAATTCTGGTAAAGATTCAGCTTCATTAAATAAAGGGATTACCAGAGATATATTTAAATTGAGTTCCACTAATTGAAATTTATAAACATACAAATATATAAAATTCAAATAACCTCAGTTCGAATAATAAAACAAAGTCAAAATTATTTTTTAAGTATAAGGTGCGTTTTTAGAGTATGAAATTTCACTCCATTAAAACAGTTATATCAAATTTAAAAATATATCTATTTGTTGATTTCGTATTTAGTAGAATTTTAAAAGTAATATTAAATTAAATGATTTTACATCAAAAATATAGAACGTCAAGAAAATCAAATAAACTGTTAAGTTATGTTTATTTGATAAATCAATAGATGTCTAATTGAGGTTCTTAATCTTTCTCAATAGCTAAACTTTCAAGGAAATAACTTTGATTTTGATTTTTGAATTGGAAAGTTATTCTAAAAGATTCCTGACCTGTTTCATAAGTTCCAATTGCAAAGGTTTCTTGTTCAGACTCTTTACCTTTAAAAATAAAATGAAAATTCCCGTTTGGTTTTTTATTAAAAAAATCTTTTAAAATTAATTCCGCCTGGGCCTTGCTGTAGATCCCTTCAACACCAAAAACATTCAACATTATTTTACCTAAAGAGCCCTCAATTACTAACTTTGGAGAATTGGAATTAAAACCTTCTTCATACTTTGTGTAAGGAATAGCACTTAAAAAAAATGTAGAGAGTATTACTGTACTAATTACTGTATTCATAATTCTAAAACATATGCAAATATATCAAAAAATAGACCGAAAAAGTTTCACGAATGAATAAATGAAAATGCTTTCGAATTATAATCCGTTTCAAATAAATGTGGATAATATTTTCTCATCTCGTTATTCATAAGTTTTAGAGGTACATCCGAAAACTCACCGTAATAAAGAATGTAATCCATAAACCTCTTACCTTTGTCATATTCTTGAAACATTGAGTCATTTTGACCATCCCACTCTAAGGTGGACACTCGACTTACCTTACATATTCTTTTATCAAACGAAGGCGTGCATTTAATCCATTTATCATCAATAAACAATTCAACATATCCATGAAAGACAATCTCTGGTCTTTTTAGGTATTCGATTAACTTTTCAACACCAATATGATTTGTTACAATTGCATACCCTAATCGAGATGGAATCCCATATTTTCTTGCTAATGATGCTAAAACAATTGCTTTTTCAACACACCAAGCACGCTTTTTTAAGATTATATTACTTCCTCTTAATCCATCTTCTGTAATATTTAAATGATAAGGATCATACAAAAATGAATCCCTAACTTTATAGTAAAGGGCAATCGCTAACTCTTTATTTGAATAATTAGTATCTATATCATCTAAAAAAGCATCATATACTGGATCATTAAAATCTAAAAAAGGCGTTTCTTTAAGATATTCTTGCATTTTTGATGTGGTTTATGATTTGATCTAAATTTTGATATTCTTCTTCAATAATGATATTAGATTGTCTGTAAAAAAAATCTCTTTCATTTAATGAATTCTGAATATATTCACTTAATTCAAGTTCAGATTTATCTTTAATTAAGGGTCGATCTAATTTTTCCTTCATTAAGCGATTAGTTAGCGTTTCAACTTTGCATTTTAAATAAATTGTCAATCCTTTAGTATTTAACAGAGACATATTATCATTAAAACATGGCATACCTCCACCTGTAGAAATAATCAACCTTGAATTAGATTGAATTTTTTTAATACTTTCTCTCTCTAATTCTCTAAAGTAAGTTTCTCCATGTTCTTCAAATATTGATGGAATAGGTTTACCTTCACATTTTTCAATTAATCTATCCGTATCAACTATATTGAGGTTTAGGATTTGACTTAACCGCATACCCCAGTATGTTTTTCCAGAGCCCATGAAACCAACTAGAATTATATTAGAGTTTTTAATTAACATATAAACAAAAATTTATAGCAAATATAGGTATATGTTATCAAAAAGGGTATAAACAAAAAAAGCCTTTCCGAAGAAAGGCTTTAAAGTGATCCCGCTGGGATTCGAACCCAGGACCCATACATTAAAAGTGTATTGCTCTACCAACTGAGCTACGGAATCTTAATATTTCAATTATTTTTTTTTTTGTTTCGCCGTTGCGAGTGCAAATATATACACTTTATTCGTTTAAACAAATCAAAAAAATACTTTTTTTAGATTTATTTTTTGACTGTTAGTTAACATACTGATAACCATAGTTTAAAAATATTTATTTTTTTTTGAAAAAAATATTCCGTGTTACAATATCTATTTTTAGAATAAATAAATCAATCAAAAATGTGAAGCAAAAAAAAAGGTTGTCAAATGACAACCTTTTCTAAATATATAAAAAAATTTATTAAGCGATTACACCTAATACTTCTG
Source organism: uncultured Flavobacteriales bacterium (assembly GCA_964580965.1). Taxonomy (GTDB): domain Bacteria; phylum Bacteroidota; class Bacteroidia; order Flavobacteriales_D; family Crocinitomicaceae; genus CAIUKX01. The sequence goes on from CAZOLZ010000029.1 coordinate 23,796, forward strand.
CCATTTTAGCACCGATATGAGCTGGAGAGTCAACAACATGAATCCCACACTCTTTCATAATTCTTTTCTTAGCTTCAGCTGTATCATCATCTCCACCAACAATTGCACCCGCGTGCCCCATTGTTCTACCTTTTGGTGCAGTTTCTCCAGCAATAAACCCAACAACTGGTTTGTTTCCATTTTCTTTAATCCATCTTGCTGCAATAGCTTCTAAATTCCCTCCGATTTCACCAATCATAACGATTCCTTCAGTTTCTGGATCATTCATTAATAACTCAACAGCTTCTTTTGTTGTTGTTCCAATAATTGGATCACCACCAATACCAATTGCTGTTGTAATACCTAAACCAGCTTTCGCCAATTGATCAGCGGCTTCATATGTTAAAGTTCCAGATTTAGAAACTAAACCAATTTTACCTTTTTTAAAAACAAAACCAGGCATGATACCAACTTTAGCTTCATCAGCTGTAATGATACCTGGACAGTTTGGCCCGATTAAAGTACAATCAAAACCTTTAATGTATTCTTTTGCAACAACCATATCTGCAACCGGAATACCTTCTGTAATACAAATAACAACTTTAATACCAGCATTTGCAGCTTCCATAATAGCATCTGCAGCAAAAGCAGGTGGAACAAAAATGATAGAAGTATCTGCACCTGTTTCAGTAACTGCATCAACAACTGTATTAAATACAGGTCTATCTAAGTGAGTTGAACCTCCCTTTCCTGGAGTTACACCACCAACTACATTTGTTCCGTATTCAATCATCTGTCCAGCGTGGAATGTTCCCTCGCTACCAGTAAATCCTTGAACTACGATTTTTGAATCTTTGTTTACAAGTACGCTCATTCTTATTTATGTTTAATTTCTGAAAAAATTCAGTTTATAATTTGGATTTCAAATTTAGGCTTTTGATTTGTTTTTGGCAAATTATAAGTTGAGTAATTTTAAATAATCTAAACTTAAACTTAAAATCAACGTTTAAAGTTATCAATATTAGCTCTTAAACTTAACATATTATTAAATCCTGCACTTGAATAAACCGACATCCCATAATCTATATTTATACGCTTAAACATAAAGCCTAAACCAAAAGACAAACCAGATGCGCCTGGTCTAGAATCTAACTTTAACTCTTGTCTTTTGTGATAATCGTAAGCAAATCTTATGTGAAAATTATCTGTCATTAAAAGTTCACATTGATAAGTAAAATGTCTCCCTAATATTTCTAAAAAACTAGGAGGTTGAATCGTTTGCACTTCTCCTGTTAAACTGTTCGTAATTGTCGATTTAGAAGTATCAAAATAAGTTAAATCCCAAATATTTAAGTGATGTGCTAATAAAGAAAATCGAAAGGGTGCATGAGCAACCTTATGTGAAATTCCCATTTGCATTTCAACAGGCAACCATTCCTTTTGATCAGATGTATATTTTGTCAGCTGTGCACCAACATTTTTTATTAAAGCTGTTACTAATAATCTCTTCTCTTCATTGAAATATGCACCACCAAAATCAAAAGTAAAACCTAATGAACGATATCCTGCTAATTCAGAATATAAAAAACTTGTATTTACTCCAACAGAAATACGTTTGTCTAATTGCTTAGATCCACCTAAACCAATTATAAATTCACCTGGATTCATTTTACCAATTTCATTTCCAGCTTCATCACGCTGAATAATTTGACCATAATTAATATATCTGATATTTCCTGATAGATTATAAATTGAATCAATATTGTGAGCATAGGCAAGCATTCCATAATTTATACCAGCGCTCAATAACGCTTGATTTACAGCAATATTTCTGTTCATACCAGAATTATATAAAGAAGGGTTTGAAACACCTAAATTTAAATCCTGATCTTTAGCAGTTATAAAATCTGTTCCTAATGCAGCTGACCTTGCATTGAAAGGTAAATCTAAAAGTGCAAAAGAATGCTTACCTCCTATTTGAGCATTTAAACTAAAGGAAATTAAAAAGATAAACCAACTATATTTTTTTATCATAACTTTAAACTCTTTTTCCAATTTCTATTGCTTCCAAATCGTGAATTCGATCACCTGTGACTGAAAAACGTAATAATGTTTTTACTTTATGAAAACCTTTTTTACCACAAGCCCCTGGATTCATGCATAGTATATTACTTTTAGGATCCATTTTAACTAACAAAATATGTGAATGTCCGCAAATAAACAGTTTTGGTTGAAAATCTGAAATTAACTTTTGAGCTTCAGGTACAAATTTACCAGGTCTTCCTCCAATATGTATTATCAAGACCTTTAATTCTTCAACTTCAAAAGATAGATATTTTGGTAACTCTCTTCTTATTATTGCATCATCAATATTACCGTAAACACCTCTTAAAGGTTTAAAGCTTTTTAACGCATCGATAACTTTTAAATCACCAACATCACCTGCGTGCCAAATTTCATCAACATCTTTAAAGTAAGTGAAAATTTTTTCATCAACATAACCATGAGTATCAGATAAAAGTCCTATCCTTCTCATTTTAAATCAATTTTATAAAATTCTTTATAACGTTCAAACTTCTCGCAAATTTTTGTAACCAAATCTGAATCTGAAAGATTTTCTACTTCTAGAGCTTTTAAATTTAAAAAACGTTTAAAACGCTTGATTTCATTTTTTGGTATAGAAAGTATTTGTTTTGCTTCTAATAATTGAAATAATTCGTTCAGCTTTTCATCTTGTTTAGTTGAATAAATATAAGACATCCTCCAATTTCCCAAACTTAATAATGTTCGTTGGTGAATACTATTGTAATGCAAGTACTTACCTTTTATGTAAAGCACCAACTCCATTTCAGTAGCTGTTTTCAAAAAATCAGGATTTATATTTAAAAAAGAAATAAACTCATTAAACTCATCTTCAGATAATTTAACTATGTCATATGCAACATATAAACGTAATAACTCTTTTACAACCTTGCGTTGATCATCCTTAAATTCTTGTTCTGCAATCCAACGTTTATTTTGTTCTTTTTTTGAAAAAGTTTGATAAAGAGCTGTAATTGGACTACCTAACATTTCTATACCTGTTACTTCTCTTGTTTCACGCATAACAAGAGATTCACGCTCCTCCTTAATTTGATTCAAACTTTTTAATGGATGAATGACTACCTCTTTCATTTCTTGTGCTTTTAACTCAATAAAGGAACGAAATTTAAATTGACAATCATCATTCGCTCTTACTCTAAAACTAACTGTATGATAACCTTTTACAGATAAAGAAATTGAGTCATTATTATTAACATATACAGAAAATGAACCATCAGGCCTACCAAATACACCTTTCCCTGTAGACTGATTAATCACCATTAAATTATAAAATCCTTGATACATGGTTGAGTCTTCGACTTTACCGTACAATAAAACTTTTTCACATTGTGCTTGAACCTTAAATACTAAAAGTAATGTGACTATTAGAACAAAAAATCGCATTCATTTATTTTTCTATGTTAAAATTAAGAAATTATACTTCTACAAACATGGATTCTTAACTTTTATTTTACACGCCATCAAAATCTTTTCATGATTTATTACTTATATTTGCGAAGAATTAATTAAGAATAAAAGATAAATAAAATGGCAACAAACAGAACATTTACAATGTTAAAACCTGATGCAATCGAGAACGGTCATACAGGGAAAATTATTGATATGATTATCAGTGCTGGATTCTCAATCAAAGCAATGAAACACACGAAACTTTCTGAAGATCAAGCAAAAAAATTCTATGAAGTTCATGCTGAGAGACCATTCTACGGAGAATTAGTTGAATACATGTCATCTGGACCAATCGTTGCTGCTATTTTAGAAAAAGATAATGCTGTAGAAGATTTTAGAAAATTAATCGGTGCTACTGATCCTGCTGAAGCTGAAAAAGGAACAATCAGAGCTGCTTACGCTGAAAGCAAAGGTAGAAATGCCGTACACGGATCTGATTCTGATGAAAATGCTGAAATAGAAGGAAAATTCCATTTCGCTGCAAACGAAATTTTCTAATTCAATTTATAGACACAAAAAAAATCCCGCTTGAGAAACAAGCGGGATTTTTTTATTTTAATATTTAACTAAGTCAAACCTTTTACATCTTACACATTAACCTCTGCTAAAAATGCTTTGACATTATTTTCAATTCTATCAGTAATGTTTGAAGTATCAGATTTTTGAAATTGTTCACCAGTTATTTTTTCGTACAACTCAATATATCTTTCAGTAACAATATTTACAAATTCATCAGGCATAACAGGTATTTTTTGTCCTTCTAATCCTTGAAATCCATTTTCAATCAACCATTGTCTTACAAACTCTTTTGACAATTGTTTTTGAGCTTCACCGTTAGCTTGACGTTCTTCATATCCTTCTGCATAAAAATAACGTGATGAATCTGGAGTATGAATTTCATCAATCAAAACAACTTCTCCATTTCTAATACCAAATTCATATTTCGTATCAACTAATATCAAGCCCATTTTAGCTGCCATTTCGGTTCCTCTTTGAAATAAAGCTCTAGTATATTTCTCCATTTGAACATAGATATCTTCTGGAACAATATTATTTGCTAAAATATCCTCTCTTGAAATGTCTTCATCGTGACCTTCATCAGCCTTTGTTGCTGGTGTAATTATTGGCTCAGGAAAGCGATCGTTCTCTTTCATTCCTTCAGGTAACTCAACACCGCACAACATTCTTTTTCCTGCTTTATACTCTCTAGCTGAATGTCCAGCTAAATATCCTCGAATCACCATTTCAACTCTAACTGGTTCACAAGCATAACCAACAGCAACTGATGGATCTGGAATCCCTATTAACCAATTTGGAACGATATCTTTTGTAGCATTTAAAAACATCGTTGCAACTTGGTTCAACACCTGACCTTTAAACGGAATTCCTTTCGGTAATATATGGTCGAATGCAGAAATACGATCTGATGCTACCATAACTAAAATATCGTTTTCTAAAGTATAAACATCTCTTACTTTTCCATTGTATACAGCTTTTTGTCCAGGAAAATTAAATGAAGAATTTGTTAAAGAATTTTGCATAAAAATTAAGTTAAAACCTTATTGTTTGTAAAACGTTGCAAAAATACGAAATTTGATTTGAAAATGAGTTAATTTGAAAATGTGAAAATAAGGCTTA
>CAZOLZ010000030.1:0-28577 GCA_964580965.1 uncultured Flavobacteriales bacterium
TATTTTGATTTTTTTTTCAGCTAACAATTCAGACGATTCATATATTCGAACAAAAGCTGAATGATTTGAAAATTTATTAGCCCCTACTTCTATTTCAACAGGAAACTTATCATCCAAGTAGGCAACTTTATTAAGACTGACAGATTTAATAAATAGGTCTTTTTTAACTAAAGAATCACCAATACCAACTGTATAGAAAGGAGTATTGACAAACCTATTAATTGAATAAAAAGGGTTCATCCCTTGATTATAATTTCCATCTGAAATTAATATAACAGCCCCTAAATTTGAACCGTTATACATATCATAAACATTTTCAATAGCTTCAGATATATTCGTTAATGGATCTTTCAGGTCTAACTCTTGACCAAACTTTAAACTATCCCCTATCGTATAAAACCTTAAATCATAATCATTTTTAAATGATAACTCATATTGGTTTAATAATTTTTGGATTTCTGTTTTTACTTTTAAACTATCTTTATAATTTTTAATTGAGGTTGAATTATCAATCAGGCCTATAATTATTGGTTTTTGAACATCTTTTTCATTTTTCTCTACAAAAATATCAAGAAGTAAAAGAAACAAAATAGTAATCGTAATAAATCTTAAAGTTACAAGAATCCATTTCCATCCTTTAAAGCTTAGTTCTTCTAGCCAAGTCTGTTTGTTATATAGAAATAGACTAACACCAAAAGCGAAGATTGCAATTGGTAACACCCAAAAGAAAGAATTTTCAGCATAAAAATGCATGTTTAACTTCTTATAAGGATTTTAATAAGTCAATCTTAATCGATGGATTTTCAGAATTAAAAACATAACTCCCAGCAACTAAAACATCAGCTCCTGCATCTATCAACTCTTTACCTGTCTTATCATTTACACCACCATCAACCTCAATCAATGTAGTTAAATTCTTTTCAGATATCATTGCTTTTAACTTTCTTACTTTTTCCAAAGTAGCATTTATGAACTTTTGTCCTCCAAAACCAGGATTTACAGACATAATTAAAACCATATCTAGCTCAGGAAGTATTTCTTCTAAAACAGAAACAGGAGTATGAGGGTTTAATGCGACACCAGCTTTCATTCCTGCTTCTTTAATTTTTTGTATCGTTCTATGTAAATGAATGCATGATTCATAATGTACTGTAAGTATATCAGCTCCGTACTTTTTGAATTCGTCAACATAAAGGTCCGGATTGTTTATCATTAGATGAACATCCATAGGTTTTGTTGCATACTTTTTAATTGCAGCTAAAACAGGAAAACCAAAAGATATATTTGGTACAAATACACCATCCATAATATCAATATGGAACCAATCTGCATTTGAACTATTAATCATTTCTGTATCATGTTGAATATTAGCAAAATCACATGATAACATTGAAGGAGAAATTAAATGTGCCATTTTTATTTTTTTAACGATATTTTATATAAACCCACTCTCTAAATACAAAATCTTGAATTGTATTCTTTTTGTTTGAAAAATCTTCTAAGTCCTCAGGTATAGATAATAAAGCAGCTATTGCATGACGTCTTTTTACAAAAATTTTACCTGAAGTTTTTGGCTTCAGCAACATTGTCCTTAAATTACTGTCATTTAAGATTTCAATTTCATAAAAAACTTCATCGTTTTTTAAAAATAGTTTGCGCTTTATACGAGCATTTTTTGAAGAGATTATAAATGAATTCCTTTTTGATAAAGGATTAATACTTGCTACATTTTCTAAATAAAAATCTATAGCTGATTCATTAAACGTCTCACCAATCAACTTAATCTTCAACTTTGGCTTTCTACCGTTAAATTGCTCTGAATAATAAAAACTAAAAGGTAATTTTAGCTTTGGATGAGTCCATCTACCTTCAATTAATCTTAACTTGGAAACGATTAACGAAACTAAAAACAAAATCAACCCTGAAAAAAATAAAGTTTTACCTAGATTTTCTAAAGCATTTAAAATATTCCTCTGAAAAGCTAATATTAAAAATTGTAAAACAAATATCAGTAGGTAAAAACGATTGAATTTATTTACAAGTTTCTTTTTTGAATCAATTCTAAGGTAGCTAAAATCAGATGAGACATTAATACTATTCGTCAAAACTTGAACAAAAATCGAAACCATTATCAAGAAATAAAATATCGTAAATAAAAAGCCAAATGGATTCAAACGTTCATAATAAACCCAAAAATCAAAAAAACCAGATAAGAATGCTGATAAGAATAGCATTATAATAATATCAGAAATCTTTTTTGAATAAAAGCGGTAATTTACAACTGAAAATGAAATCAATGACGAACAAAACATTTCATTTAAAAAAGTTAACAAAACACGCTCATCAACAATTAAAGCATTGGTTTTCAAGGCAAAAGAAATATTCTCTGAAAACGAAAAACCTAGAGCAGTTATACAGAAAAATAAAAATATTGAAACGGGCTCTTTAATCTCTTTTCTGAATAACAGATATAGTAAGTAGATTGGTAGAAGTTTAAAAATTTCACTTAATAATCCTTTTTTAATAAAACTAACTAATGCATGATTAACAATTTCATTACAGTTACAGAAACTAACTGGTAAAAACTCATTAATTAAATGAAATGGATAAAATACAACACACCCCATTAAAAATGAGAAAATTAATAAAGGGAATTTTTCTTTTGGAGCTAATTCAATCTCACGAAAATAGTTACTCCAAATGAGAACAAAAATAAATGATATTAAAATAAATGATATCAACATTAACTCATTTTAAAATAGCTTGGTATTAACTCTTTTAATTTAATAATTGTTTTAATCATCGATAAGTCACTTATACCTCCTGCTGCATTCATATGCCCACCTCCAGAAAAATGATCAGAAGCTAACCCATTAACTGGGTTTTCAGTTCCTTTTGAACGAAAAGACATTTTTATTTTACCATCTTTTTCTGCTAGAAAAATTGAAGCAATAGCTCCTTTAATTGATAAACCAATATTAACGAACCCTTCCGTATCACCTTTTTGATAACCAAAACGATTTAACTCAACTTCATCTAAATACATAATTGTCACTTTATACTCTTCAATATACTCCATTTTTTCAGCTAGAGTATATCCTTGAAGTTTTAAACGATTTAATGAAGAGTTATCATTTAATGTTTCATGTATTTCCGAATGTTTGACACCAGAAGCTAATAATTTAGCAACAATTTCATGCGTCCTTGGTTGTACTGAAGGAAATCGAAATGAACCAGTATCTGTAAGTATACCTGTATACAATGGTGTACAAATTTGTTCATTTAATAAACTTTCATTTCCTGATTGTAAAATAACTTCTGAAACTAGTTGACAAGTTGAACAAACCGAAGTTTCTGAAATTCTAATATCAGGATAATCCTCAGGATTTAAATGATGATCAATCATTATTTTTTTGGAGGAACTTTGCTCCAATAATAATTGCATATCTTCACCTAATCTATTTTTAGCATTGTAATCCAATGAAAAAATCAAATCAGCTTCATTCATTTTATTTTTCACGAATTCAGGATGATCTATAAAATTGTAAATTTTATCTACACCATTTAAAAAGCATAAAAAATCAGGAATTGGATCTGGATGACATATAGTAGCATCTAAACCTAACTTTTTGATAAAAAAATACATTCCTAAAGAACTTCCGATAGAATCTCCATCTGGAGATTTATGAGCAGTAATAACAATAGAATTTGATTCTTTTATGGCTTTAACTACTTCTTCGTAAATTTGCATAACTTCTTAATTTGTCAATCTCGTAACTTCTGATTTAATTTTTCCTGATAATTCAGAGGAAACTTCAACTAACGGTAAGCGAAGATTCTTTTCACAAACCCCTCTTAATTTCAAAGCTTCTTTTACACCTGATGGATTTCCTTCTTGGAAAAAATATTTCGTAACCTGAATCAGATCGAAATGAATTTGCAAAGCGTTATTTAAATCTCCTTTCATTGCTAAATGAACCATATCATTGAATAATTCAGGTAAAGCATTTGCAACTACTGAAATTACACCATCCGCCCCCATCGTAATCATTGGATAAGTAATAGGGTCGTCACCTGAAATAATTCCAAAACCTTCTGGTCTTAATCGTAATAAGTCAGTTATTTGTTCAATGTTTCCAGAAGCTTCTTTGATTCCGACAATGTTATTAATTTTAGCTAATTCTAATATTGTTTCTACAGCCATATTTGAACTTGTCCTTCCCGGAACATTATATAGTATTATAGGTAATCGAGTACAAGATGCTAGATATTTAAAATGATCTATAATACCTTTTTGAGTTGGCTTATTATAAAATGGAGAAACAGATAAAATCCCATCAACACCTGAAGGAATTTGCTTAAACAATTCACCTACAGCCATTGTATTGTTTCCGCCTAAACCATATACAATTTTAAGTTTACCATTATTTTCGTCAATTACGGTCTGAAGTATCTGTTTCTTTTCTTCTAGAGATAAAACAGGTGATTCCCCTGTAGTTCCTTGTACTACAAGATAGTCGGTACCTCCTTCGATTTGAAGTTGAACTAACCTTTTTAACCCTTTAAAATCAATTGATTTATCTGAATTAAAAGGCGTTACCAAAGCAACACCCACACCTTTGAACATATTTTCCATTTCCAATAATTAATTAAACGACTTCAAATTGAATTCAAACTTACGGAATTTTTAATAATTCTCCCCCAACATCTTAACAAACTCACTCTCACTTATAATTGAAACTCCTAGATCTGTAGCTTTCTTCAATTTTGCAGGCCCCATATTTTCTCCTGCTACAACATAAGATGTTTTTGATGAAATGGAAGAACTATTTTTACCCCCGTTTATTTCGATCAACTCTTTGATTTCATTTCTTGAAAAACTTGCAAAGACCCCTGAAACAACAAAGGTTTCCCCTTCAAACTTTGATGACTTATTTTCTTTTTCTTCTATGGCAAACTGTAAACCAGCTTTTTTCAATCGTTCAATTAGAACTAAATTTTCTTTTTTCAAAAAAAACTGTTGAACAGATATTGCAATTTTTTCTCCAATTTCGTCAACTGAAACCAAATCATCATATTTAGCTGCAACAATCGCATCAATATTTTTAAAATATTTTGCTAATTTTTTAGCAACTGTTTGACCAACATATCGAATTCCTAAAGCGAATAAAACACATTCAAAGGGAACAGTTTTAGAAGCTTCAACCCCTTTAATCAAATTATCAGCAGATTTATCTGCCATTCTATCTAATGAAACAACCTGATCAAAAGTTAAATCATATATGTCAGCATAAGAACTTATCAGTCCTTTATCGACTAACATTTCGATAGTTTCCGAACCTATACCTTCTATATTCATCGCCTTTCGACTTGTAAAATGATCAATTCGTCCTTTTATTTGAGGTGGACAACTTACATCATTAGGACAAAAATGTTGCGCCTCCCCTTTTCTTTTTATTAATTGTGTTCCACACTCCGGACAATTTAAAATAAAGTTTATTTTTTCTAATCCAGAAGTTCTTAAATCTAAATTTACACCAACAATTTTAGGAATAATTTCTCCACCCTTTTCTACTTGAACTAAATCTCCAAAGTATAAATCTAACTTTTCAATTTGATCAGCATTATGAAGAGAAGCACGTTTCACAGTTGTTCCTCCTAGTTGAATAGGTGTTAAATTAGCAACAGGTGTAATTGCACCAGTTCTTCCAACCTGATAGTCAACCGATTTTAAATAAGTTTCTACTTGTTCAGTTTTAAATTTATAAGCAATAGCCCAACGCGGAGATTTAGCTGTAAAACCAAGAGCTTTTTGCTGTGCATATTCATTAACTTTAATTACAACACCATCTATTTCAAAAGGTAAATTATGACGTTCTTTTTCCCAATGATAAATAAACTGCATTATTCCTTCAATAGAAGATGTTTTATGAATTAACTTCAAATTTTCGGTAGGTGTTTTAAACCCCCACTCATTCGCTTTTAGAACAGCTTCATAATGTGAATCTATATTTAAACCCTCTCCATAAACACCATACAAATAACAATCTAATCCTCTTTCGGCTACAATTTTAGAATCTTGAATTTTTAATGTACCTGAAGCTGTATTTCTTGGATTTGCAAATAGTTCTTCCCCTTTTTTCTCACGATCTTGATTTAAGGTTTGAAATTTATCCAATGGAAAAAAAATTTCGCCTCGAATTTCAAAATCCAACGGAAAATCATTTTTTAACTGTAATGGAATAGTTTTAATCGTCTTGACATTTGTAGTTACATTCTCACCTTTTGTTCCGTCTCCTCTAGTTAATGCTTGACGAATTAATCCATCTTGATAATGGATACCTATTGCGACTCCATCATATTTTAATTCACATACATATGAAATATTTCCTGAAACCATTTTTTTTATACGGTTTTCCCAATCAATAATTTCTTCTTCTGAATATGTGTTAGATAAGGATAACATCGGGTAACGGTGTTCTATAGCTTCTGTTTTTTTGGTAATATCTCCACCTACTCGTTTGGTAGGGCTATAATCAAAAGCAAACTCAGGGTATTCAGCTTCTAATTTTTGTAGTTTTTCAAGTAACATATCAAAATCATAATCAGATATTTCAGATTTATTTTGAATATAATACAAATCATTGTGGTGATTTACCTCTTTAATTAATGCTAAAATTTGATTTTTAACTTGTTCTTTTTTCATTAAAGTATAGCTTTTAGGTTGTTATCTATATCAAGGTAAAATTGCTTTCACCATTCTATCTTTTCCTTGTAAATCTTTTCGAATCTCAACATCAACATAGCCTTTATTTTTCAAAAGAAAAGTAACCTTTTGTCCAAAACATTCATGGATTTCAAAAAACAAACTCCCTCCTTTTTTAATATGCCTTAAACCATGTTCAGCAATACGTTCATAAAAAATAATCGGAAGATGATTATCAACAAATAAGGCTAAACCTGGTTCATATTTCAATACATTATCGGCCATATCGGCTTTATCTGATTCAGGAATATAGGGTGGATTTGAAACCCAACAATCAAATTTTGTTTTTGATAATTTTAATGTTGATTCAAGAATATCTTGTTCTAAAAAAGTAACTTCAAGATCTAAATTAGAGGCATTTTCATTTGCCAAACTAAGCGCTTCTTTTGAAACATCAACACCAGAGATTTTTGATTTTGGCAACTGAGATTTTATCGCTAAAGCAATACAACCTGAACCAGTACATAAATCTAAAACTTTTATTTCAGAATTTTCTTTATAAGAATTAACAACCCAATCAACTAACTCTTCCGTTTCTGGTCTTGGTATCAAACCTCTCTTATCTGTTTTAATTTCTAAATCATAAAAAAAAGTTGAACCTAAAACATATTGTAAGGGTTCATTAGCTTGTAAACGTTTTAATGAACTTCTGAAAAATAACAAATCAGATTCAGAAAGCCTATTTTGTTTATTGATAATAAAATCTGTTTTGTTCCAATTAAATCGTTTCAATATTAATTCTTGAGTTATAATTGAAACCTCCCTTTCGGAAAAGATGTCTTTTAAACCTTTTTTTAAGTAAGATGATATTTCTTCAATTGTATTTGATTTTATAAACATATTATTTTAGAAAAAACGAATAACCAAAACCTATGAATATATACGTTGATGGATTTGAAAATGAAGACTCTTCATAGCCTGCTTTTGACTGAATACCTATTCTATTAGGAGAAAAACCAAAACCTTGAATATGATAGGCAATAGAAAACCTTACCGCTCCTTTTTCTTCATTTGGAAAAACCAATGAAAAAGAAGGAGCAATATGAAGTGCATCGGTTTGTTGAGAAATACCATTTTGTTTATTGTAGTCAGAAATAAAAAATGTTTGAGAATACCCTAATTTAACTCCAGCATCAATTCCAAAGGTATTAGAGTAATATTTTTCAAAAGTTGGTTTTATAAAAGCTCCTACACTATGAACACCTCCTTTAACAGGCTCATCAGGAGGTACTCTAAATTCATTAATCTGCCAATATGTATAGTGAAATCCCCCCCCAACTCTAAAATCACTTTTAAGCTTATATTGATAACCTGGAGAAAAATAAATAATCGGTTTCATTAGATTATTAAAAGCCTTATTAGTTAGAGCTATAGGCATACCTAATTCAAGAATAAATGATTTTTTATAACTTGAAGTTAAATCTTGTCCAAAAATATTGGGTGTAAAAAATAAAAATATACCAAATATATACTTGTTCATATTTATGACTTTCAAAACTAAATTAAGCATAATTTTACAAATTAAACATCCTTATTACTAACTTTACAATTGTAAAAGAATTATTGAAATGCAATATAGTAACAAAATAGGTGTACAATTGATCATGCAAAAATGTAGTTCTCACGGAGTTAAAAACTTAGTTTTTTCTCCAGGTTCAAGAAATGCACCATTTGTGATAAGTATTAATGATGATTCTGATTTCAAAACATACACTATTCATGACGAACGTTCTGCAGCTTTTTTTGCTTTAGGAATAGCTCAACAACTAAATGAACCAGTCGCTATTATTTGCACTTCAGGATCTGCTGCTTTAAACTATTACCCTGCAGTTGCTGAAGCATATTATCAAAGTCTTCCCCTTGTAGTAATTACTGCTGATCGACCTGATGAATGGGTTAATCAAGGTGATGGTCAAACAATTGTTCAAAATGAAGTTTTCAAAAATCATATTAGATATAGTGTAAATATAAATGACTCTTCTTCACATGAAAATTACTTTTGGAAAATTGAACGTGAATTAGATACTGCTTTTTCTCACTGTAATAATAACTGGAAAGGTCCTATTCACATTAACATAGGATTATCTGAACCACTCTATGAAACAATAAACGAAAAACATCAGACAAGTAATCATTTTGAATTAATTTCAAGTAGTTTTAACCCAACTACTGAAGAGAAAAACTTACTTGGAAGCATTTGGAAAAACTCATCCAAAAGATTAATACTATGTGGACAAATCCCAAAAAATATTGCTCTTGAAAATCAACTTAAAGAACTGGCTAGAGATACTAGCGTTGCCGTTTTAGTCGAAAACACCTCTAATCTATTTGACCAATCTTTTTCACATTGTATTGATAGAACATTAAATGAAATTTCAGAAGACGAAATTTTATCATACAAACCTGATTTACTAATCACTTTAGGGGGAGCTGTTGTTTCTAAAAGAATAAAATCATTTTTAAGAAAAAACAAACCGAAACACCATTGGAAAATAGGGTATGAATTTCCATACATGGATACTTATCAATGTCTTACTCAAAGCATTGAAGCTCATCCTGAACATGTATTTAGTTTTATAAATCAAATACAATTTGAAAGACATGTTTCAACTTTTGGGAATAGGTGGAAACAAAAAGATTTTATTGCTCAAAATTCATTACCTGATTTTTATGAGTCGCTTCCTTATTGCGATTTAAAAGTGTTTGAAACAATTTTAGACTACATACCTGAAAACAGTCACCTTCATATGGGAAATAGTTCTGTTGTTCGATATTGTCAACTATTTGACCCTATTAAATCAGTTAAGTATTGGAGTAATAGAGGTACTAGTGGTATTGATGGATGTACTAGTACAGCTGCAGGAGCAGCAATTTCTAAACAGGATGAATGGCATACTTTAATTTCTGGTGATATTTCTTTTTTCTATGATAGTAATGCTCTTTGGAACTCACACCTCACTCCAAACCTCAGAATCTTTTTGATAAATAATGATGGAGGAGATATTTTTAACATTATACCAGGACCAAAATCAGTTCCTCAATACAAAAGATTCATTGCTCCTCATGGATTTAGAGCAAAACAATTATGTGAGGCTTTTGATATAGAATATTTTGAAGCAAATAGTATCGAAGCAATTGAATATCAAATGGAATCTTTCTTCAACTATGAATCAAGTGGTAGACCTAAAGTTATGGAAATCTCAACAAGAGATATCGATAACTCTGGATATTTGAATGAATTTTGGAAAAGAAACTCCTTAATTTAAACTCATAAAGTACATTTCCAAGACTTAAAGATTCTTTTTTTAAGATCTAAATACGTCATGTTGCTGAAGACTTAAACATTAAATGCCATACTAAATATGCAAATGCTATAATTGCAACTAATGATCCAGATAAAAAAGAATTAAAAACACTTGGAAAATCATTATCGTAGGTAATCAAAGTTAAAATTGAACCTAAAAAAATTCCTGCTTCTAAAGCTATAAATAATGTTCCAGCACCTACTCCTCTTCTCTTTGGGTGTGATAAATCAGCAGTCCATGCAAATAATGTAGGACTTGAAATTCCAGTTGCTATTCCAAAAATTATTGAACCTAATGTATACATTATGACATCTCTGGCAGAACCTACAATGAGCATACTTGCAATCAAAAATGTGATCCCTATCAGTAGGGTCTTTCTGCGTCCTATTCTGTCAGATAAAGAACTTAAAAATAAACGTACAATAATAGTTGTTAAAACATAAAATATAAAAAACCACCCTTTATTTTCAATCTTAAGAAAATTAGATATATCAGGTGATAATACAAATATAATTCCTGAACATGAAGCTGTCAAAAACATCACCACAGCAGAAGGAAAAACACTCGGTTCTATTATATCATTCCATTTTAGCTTTAAATGTTTAATCGAAAAACTTTCTCTTTCTTCTAAGGTTTCTTTTACATTTATAACAAGAATTCCTGATATAATCGCTACCCCACAAGCAATCATGAACAAATTAGTAAGCCCTAATTGTTTACTAATTAATGAACCTAAACTTTGACCCGCTCCAATACCTAACGATACAAATGTTCCCCATATACCCATACCAACTCCCCTTTTATTACTTGGCATAATATCAGTCAATAAAGCTGTTGCTCCTGTTGGAAAAAAACCTGCACTGAAACCATGAAGAAATCGTAGGAAAAGAAAAAACAAAACAGAAAAAGACAAAGGATATATCAAACTCACAATTGCAGTAACTCCCATACCTATTATCATTACTTTTTTTCGACCGACTAAGTCAGCTAATTTCCCAGAAAATGGTCGAGCAATCGCTGAAGAAATTGTAAACAAAGTAATAATTAAACCTTTTAAATGAGCTCCTTCTAGAATCGTTATAAAATCATTCATATCAGGAAGAATTAGATTAAAACTTGCCATGAAAAGAAACATAGAAAAGCAGACCAACCAAAAATTTTTACCATACTGAAACATTGATACAAAATTAATCGTTATTTTAGTTCAGAAGTTATTTTCAGAATGTTATTTGTATTATTAAAATAAATGATTGAACAAGCAACATTAGGGGCAGGATGTTTTTGGTGCATTGAAGCTTGCTTTAAAGATATTGAAGGTATTTTAAGTCTTGAACCCGGATACGCAGGAGGGCAGATTAAAAACCCTACTTACGAAGAAGTTTGTAGTGGCCAAACTGGTCATGCAGAGGTTTTACATTTAACATTTGACAGTTCAGTCATTCAATTTAGCGAGATTTTAAAAATGTTTTGGTTTGTTCATGACCCAACTCAACTTAACAGACAGGGAAATGATGTTGGTACTCAATATCGTTCTGTAATTTTTTATCACAATAAAGAACAAAAAAAAGCTGCAGAAGTATATATCAACGAATTAAATAAGGCTAAAGTTTGGGAAAATCCAATAGTAACAGAAGTATCTCCTTTCAACAACTATTATCCAGCAGAAAATTATCACAAAAATTACTTTGAATTAAACCCTCAAAATCCTTATTGTCAATTTTTTGTTAGACCTAAAGTTGAAAAGTTCAATAGCATTTTTCAACTAAATAATTGACCCATGTATTATAAAGAATCAAAACTCTAAGGTCCCTTGGATTGATTCCATGTTATTTTCATCTATCCAATTAATAGGTGATTTTTCCATTTTCAATAGATAATTATTTGCTAATTTAAAGTGATTACAACCAAAAAAACCTCTGTAAGCTGATAAAGGCGAAGGATGAACTGATTTTAAGACTAAATTTTTAGATTCATCAATCAGCGCTCCTTTTTTTTGAGCATTTTTACCCCAAAGCATATATACGATTCCTTCCTTTGAATCATTTAACAACTTTAGAACATTATTAGTAAAAACTTCCCAACCAATACCTTTATGGCTATCAGGGCTCCCCTCTCTAACCGTTAAAACATTATTTAATAGGAGTACACCTTGACAAGCCCATTTTGTCAAATCACCTTTTTGTATACCATTGAAACCATATTCAATTTCAATTTCTTTAAAAATATTCTGTAAACTTTTGGGTAAAGGTTTAATGTTTGATTTTACAGAAAAAGCCAAACCATTAGCATGCCCAGCTGTTGGATAAGGATCCTGACCTAATATCACAACACGAACATCTTCAAAAGAGCAGCTTTCAAATGCTTTAAAAACATTTTTTTCATCTGGAAACACATTATAATTTAAACGTTCTTTTTTGATTAAAACTTTCAATTCTTTGAATGAATCAGATTCTAAGATTTCTTTTAAATTAACATTCCAAGATGGTGCATTAAATTCCATTATCTATTCTTGAGTCTTATAATTGCTATTCAAAATTAATAAAACTGTGTTTTAATACAAAAACTAGTTTTCGATAGAATAACTTTATATTTGTATTATTACAAATATGAAATGAAAAATAGAACTATATATATACTTTTAAGTATATTTCTTTCTGTCATTAGTTGTTCAGATGAAAAGGGAAAAGAAGTTAATCTTGAAGAGAAAAATCGAACCAATTTATCTCTTGAAGAATTAGCTAAAAGACATATTGAAACATATTTAAATATTCCTTTCAATGAAAAATACACTTTAACAATTCATAAAAAACATCTCGACGAAGATAGTATAGTTGATGCAATCATTCTAGTTAATAGATTAAATTTCGCTCTTGATGAAGCTGCAAAATCAAACAATAGTGCAAAAAGAGCACATCTTGGTTTTACAGGAAGGTATAACTCAATTTTTTATTTCGATGGAGGATTAAATAAAATTTCTCCTGAAATACCTATTCCGTCTAGCCCACACGCATTGTTAAAATTAAACTTCGCTTCTTTTTCAGGCAAAAGCTGTTCTGACTTCACGATTGATTATACTATTAGAAACTCGCAATTTAGAAATTATTACATAATTCAAAATCATTCCCCTGTTCGAGTATTTCAATGGAAAATATACGATTACCTTCAAGAAGATAATGAAGAAGTTAACTACTTGACATTTGATATTGGCAGTTATTCTAAAGTTAAAGATATTTTAATTTTTGATGGGAAAATCACCAATCATGACGAAATCAAAGACATTTATCATTTTGATCCAAAAATTAAAAAAATCAGCAAAGAGCCTAAACATCGTTTTTTCTTTTTAGATAATCAGTTTAAATACTTCACTAATAAATGATAACAAAAGAAGGTCATATAGATGCTATTAAACAGTTTAGGTATTACATGCATGGAGAAATCACGAAAGCCAAACATTTAATTTTCGCACTTCATGGTTATGGTCAACTTGCTGAATTTTTTATTCGTAATTTTCAACAATTAGAACAAGACTATTTTATAATTTGTCCAGAAGGTATGCATCGTTTCTATTTAAAAGGGTCAAGTGGTCGAGTTGGTGCGAGTTGGATGACGAAAGAAGATAGACTCAATGACATAGCTGATAATAACATTTGGTTAACTAAGCTTCTACAATCATATTTAGATAAACACCCTCTCAGTTCTATAACTATCCTTGGATTTTCTCAAGGTGGAGCGACTGCTGCAAGATGGCATGATCACCTATCAAAAAGTAATCAATTAAATTACGTTTCAAATGTTTCACTTGTGTTATGGGGAGCTGTTTTTCCTCCAGATTTAAAACTAACTTCACACAGTGATTCTAAAAGTAAATACTATTTTGTTGTTGGTAAAAAAGATGAACACTTTCAAGGTGAAGAGAAATCAAAAGCATTAGCAACATATGAATCAAAAAACTACAACATTAGAACGTACCAGGGAACTCACAAAATAGATTCTAATTTTCTTGTAACACTGCTTGAAGAACTAAATATCAACAATCAATTTTGAAAACTAAATTCAACTTAAGTTATTTGTTTGGCACAATTTCTGATATTTGTATACCGATAATAATTTTAAAGAAGTAAAAAACTATTTGAAACATGAGAAAATTATTAATTTTCAATTTTTGTATGCTTACTGTTTTTTCAACTTTAGCTCAAGAGTCTAAAGATGAAAAATCTCAAGCAATTTTGAATAAGCTATCTACTAAAATGAAAGGTATTAAAACTTTCTACTTAGAATTTAGTGCTAATATCAAAAATAGCTCTACTGGAGTAAATGAAACTTCAACAGGAAAAGGTTGGGTTAAAGATAAAAAATTCTATGCCTCTTACGGAGACAATACCATTTTATCAAATGGATTAAAAACATGGACAATAGTAAAGGAAGAAAAGTCTGTTTATGAATCTGATACTGATGAAGATAGCGAAGAATCGATCAATCCAAAAAAACTGTTAACAATTTGGGAGAATGGTTTTAAAAATCGTTACGAAAAAGAAGAGACTTTAAATGGAAAATCTGTACATGTAATTTATCTTTATCCTAAAGAAGTTAATAAAGCTGATTACCACACTATTATTTTGTATATTTCTAAAACAAACAACGAATTGAAAAAAGTTATTTTAAAAGGAAAAGATGCTACAATAATGACTTATTCAATAACAAAATTTAATCCAAATGAAACCATAGAAGATGTTAAATTTGTGTTCGACACAAGAAAATATCCTGGTTATGAAATCATTAGAGATTAAAATATATTCAACATAAAGAAAAAAGCTCAAATTTAAATTTGAGCTTTTTTCTTTATTATATTATTTAATTATTTCTCTAAATACTTATCTAAAGTCAAATGTAACCCAATACCTTTAAGCTCTTCACCTTGAGCTATGATATTTCCTTTTCCATCAATTAAAAAAGATGTCGGAATAAACTGAACATTGTAATTACGTGATGCAATACCATCTTTATCCCAAACGTGGTACTTCCATATTAAACCATCTTGTTGAATAGCTTTTCTCCAAGGCTCTTTTGCTTTATCTAATGAAACACTAAAAACTTCGAAACCTTTACCATTAACAAATTTTTTATTATTGTATTTATTAAAAGCTTCTACAACATTGGGGTTTTCTCTTCTACAAGGTCCACACCAAGATGCCCAAAAGTCAATTAAAACTAACTTTCCTTTTAAATTAGTTAGTTTCAATACTTTTCCTTCTGGGTTAGTCAGTTCAATCTGTGTTGCTTTTTCTCTTACACCAAAAGAAAAAAATGCTGCAACAATTACAGCAAATAAAACATTAAATCTTCTCACAATATTTGATATTTTAGTTAACCAATTCTTCTAATATCGGCACCTAAATTATTTAGACGAATTTCAATATCTTGATAACCCCTATCAATTTGTTCGATATTATGAATTACACTTTTACCTTCAGCTGATAATGCAGCAATCAACAAAGATACACCTGCTCTAATATCAGGAGAAGTCATTGAAATACCTCTTAAAGGGTGTTCGTTATTCATTCCTATAACTGTAGCTCTGTGTGGGTCACATAAAATTATTTGAGCCCCCATATCAATTAACTTATCTACAAAGAACAATCGTGATTCAAACATTTTTTGATGGATCAATACACTCCCTTTAGCTTGAGTTGCAACAACTAAAATTATAGATAATAGATCTGGTGTAAAACCAGGCCAAGGAGCATCAGAAATAGTTAAAATAGAACCATCTATAAATGTCTCGATTTCATAAGAATCTTGAGCTGGAACAAAAATATCTTCTCCTCTTCTTTCTAACTTAATACCAAGTTTTTGGAATATTGATGGGATAATACCTAAATTTTCCCAGCTTACATCTTTAATAGTAATTTCTGATTTAGTCATAGCTGCTAGACCTATAAAACTACCTATTTCAATCATATCTGGAAGGATACGGTGGTAACAACCACTCATCTCTTCCACCCCCTGAATCGTAAGCAAATTTGAACCAATACCACTGATATTAGCCCCCATTGCATTCAACATTTTACAAAGCTGTTGCAAGTAAGGTTCGCACGCTGCATTGTAAATTACAGTTTCTCCTTTTGCCATTGCCGCCGCCATCAATACATTTGCTGTTCCAGTAACTGAAGCTTCATCCAAATGTATATATGTACCTTTTAATTCTTTTGCATCAACAGAGTAAAAATGATCACCTGCATCATAATTAAAAATAGCACCCAACTTCACAAACCCTTCAAAATGAGTATCTAACCTCCTTCTTCCTATTTTGTCACCTCCAGGTTTTGGGATGTAACCTTTTCCAAAACGTGCTAAAAGTGGCCCAACAATCATTATTGATCCTCTCAAAGAAGAAGCTCTTTTCTTAAAATCTTCGGATTCTAAATATGATAAATCAATATCTTTAGCCTGAAATATGTAAGTTCCTTTTTCAACCTTTTCAATTTTAACACCCATTGTTTGTAACAAACTTATAAGTTTGTTGACATCAACAATATCTGGTATATTTGAAATAGTAACTTTTTGAGGAGTCATTAAAACAGCACAAATAACTTGTAAAGCTTCATTTTTAGCTCCTTGAGGCACTAATTCACCTTTCAAAGGTTTACCGCCATATATTTCAAAAGATGCCATTGATTTTACTTTTTAAATTTTTTCTTTGATTTTTTATTATTCCTATGGTGATTAGCTTGAATTCCATATAACTTTAAAATTGAATTAGTTGTAGGTAATTCATTAGGATCTTCAATAGAAAGTTCTTTATTAGACAATTCTTTCAATTGATTTGCAATTACTGCATTTTCAACAGCATCATTATTGTATACTAAGAACTGTTTCTTCATAAAGCTTGCCATTTTTTTAGCAAGGTATTTTTTTTCTCCTTCATCAGAAATTTTAGAAGCATTTTCCAAAATCTCCTGTGTGTATCTACCATAATGACCATACTTCATTCGAGAGGATGGATAATCAACTTTATCAGGCTCACTTGATAAATCATCAGACTTTGGAATATCGTAAGGAGAATCGACATCTAGTTGAAAATCTGACATCACAAACAAATGAGTCCATAGTTTATGTCTGTAATCATCAACATCTCTCAAATGGGGATTCAATTGTCCCATCACCTCTATAATTGCTTGAGCAGCTCTATTTCGCTCTTCTTTATCATGGATAGACATCGCGTGAGCAATCATTTTCTGAACATTTCGACCATATTCAGGTAAAAGTAATTTGTCTCTTGTAGTATTATATTCCATTCAAAAGTTTAGTTTTCTATTTTATCACCTAAAGCATTATTAAATAAATTTATAGCTTCAGTAATAAACCCATAATGCTCATCGTCAACCATCATTTTACCTTTTGTGACATGACCTAACAAAGTAAATGGTACATTAGAAGCAATCATATGTTCAATAAATTGTTCTTCTGTTTCTTCACTTACAGATACAACCACTCTACCTTGACTTTCACCAAACAAGAAGGCATCTTCTCTTATTTCTGCATCTGTAACAATATCAAAACCTAATTCTCTTGGCATTGACATTTCTGTTAAAGCTGTAAATAAACCTCCATCAGAAACATCATGAGCTGCATTAATCAATTCTCCTTCAATTAATGACTTGATAACATTTTGAACAGCAAATTCTTTTTCTAAATCAAAATAAGGGGCAGGAGAAGCTTTAACACCATGATAAGAATAAAGATATTCTGATGAAGAAATATCATTTTTAGACTCTCCAACAATAAAGATTAAGTCACCTTTTTGTTTGAAATCTAATGTCATCATTTTGTTTTTATCTTCCAATATACCTATCATACCTATGGTAGGAGTTGGAAAAACTGGTGTCTCTACACCATTAGTAACAGTTTGATTATAGAAAGAAACATTACCTCCAGTAACAGGAGTTTGAAACTTAACACAAGCTGCTGACATTCCTTTGATTGCACCAACAAATTGCCAGTAAGATTCAGGGTTGTATGGGTTACCAAAATTTAAACAATTAGTAACTGCGCTTGGAATAGCTCCTGAACATGTCAAATTTCGTGCAGCTTCTGAAACAGCAATCATTGTTCCTACTTCAGGATCTGCATTTACATATCTTGAATTACAATCTACTGTCATCGCCAAACCTTTATCAGTCCCTTTAACGTTGATAACTCCTGCATCAGAGGGACGATTTGTAGTCATTGTTTTTGTTCCAACCATTGAGTCATACTGTTCATAAACCCAACGTTTAGAAGCTATATTTGGGTGTTGTAACAACTTAAAAGCAACTTCTTTTAAATCCGCAGGTTGCTCAACATCTTCAATTTTAAATTTCTTGAATTCATTGTAGTAGGCAGGTTCTTTATATTCTCTGATGTATTGAGGAGCACCACCACCAAGAACTAATGACTCAGCAGGTACATCTCCAACCAAATCATTGTTCATGAAATACCTTACTCTTCCTGAATCTGTAACCACACCGATTTCTTCAGCATGTAAATCCCATTTATCAAAGATATCTTTTACAACTTGCTCTTTACCTGATTGTACAACAACTAACATACGTTCTTGTGATTCAGAAAGTAAAATCTCAAAAGGTAACATATTTTCTTGACGAGTAGGTACTTTGTCTAAATAGATATCCATACCAACTCCACCTCCTGCACTCATTTCACATGAAGAACAAGTAATACCAGCAGCTCCCATATCTTGCATCCCAACAACAGCATCTGTATTCAACAATTCCATTGTTGCTTCCAATAATAATTTCTCCATGAATGGATCACCCACTTGTACTGAAGGTAAATCTTCTGAAGACTCTTCAGTCATATCTTTTGATGCAAAAGCTGCACCAGCAATACCATCTTTACCTGTAGCTGAACCAACAATAAAAACTGGATTACCTGGACCTTTCGCTTTAGCTGAAATAATTTTTGAAGCATCCATTACACCTGCCGAAAATGCATTTACTAATGGATTAGTATTGTAAGACTCATCAAAAAACACTTCCCCTCCAACAATTGGAATTCCAAAAGCATTTCCATAATCTCCAATACCTTTAGTAACACCTTTAACTAACCATTTTGTACGATCTAAATCTGGATTTCCAAAACGTAAAGAATTCAACTGTGCTACAGGACGTGCTCCCATAGTAAAAATATCTCTGTTGATACCTCCTACTCCAGTTGCAGCTCCTTGATAAGGTTCTAATGCACTAGGGTGATTGTGAGACTCAATTTTAAAAACACAACCTAACCCTCCACCGATATCAACCATACCAGCATTTTCTTCACCTGCTTTCACTAACATGTGAGGACCTTCTTTTGGTAATTGCTTCAACCAGTAAATTGAATTTTTATACGAGCAGTGCTCGGACCACATTACTGAGTAAACACTTGTCTCTGTGAAATTAGGTGTTCTACCTAATACTTCTTTTATCATTTCAAACTCCTCAGGACGTAACCCAAGTTCTACAGCTTGTTCTAATGTTGCTTCTTGATGTAAAGTACTTTCCATAAATTCATTAATGTATAACAAAAGTAAACAAAAATCGAAAAGTAGCTACAAATAAGAAGTTGTTAAAGGACCTTTTTTTCAGAAGTTTTTAACATTTCACATTTAATTAATATCAACAATCTTTTGTAAACCTGTTTTCGTTTTAATTGATTTTTTCAACTAATTTTGACAAAAATATTAAAATAAAAGATGGATTTATCAGCATTATTTTCAGGAGTCGGTCTATTTTACCTTGTTATTTTAACACTCTTAGAAATTGTTCTTGGTATTGATAACATCATTTTTATCTCTATTGTAACCAATAAATTAGATTCCAAAAATCAAAAATATGCCCGCCGAATAGGTTTAACTCTAGCTCTAGGAGTTCGTCTTTTTTTATTAACCATCGCTAATTGGCTAATGGGACTTACTACTACACTTTTTTCAGTAGGCAATTTTGATTTTAGTGGACAAAAAATTGTTTTATTAATTGGAGGATTATTCTTGATATTCAAAAGTTCGAAAGAGATGCGTGAAACCATCAAAGGTCAATCCCAAGAATTCAAAAAAACAAAAAGTAAGCTAAAAACCATTATTCTGCAAATTATACTGATTGACATTGTTTTTAGTTTTGATTCAATCATAACCGCTATCGGTCTTACTAAAAGTATTAAAAGTGAAACCGGTGGAGACCCAATGATTATTATTTATTTAGCTGTTATTATTTCAATGATTATCATGTTAATTTTCGCAAAACAAGTAAGTGAATTTATCAATAATCGTCCAACCATCAAAATGATTGCTTTAGCTTTCCTTGTAACAATTGGAGCAGTTTTAGTAGCAGAATCTTTTGGAGAAGAAGTTCCAAAAGGATACATTTATTTTGCGATGACTTACGCTTTAATTGTAGAGTTTTTAAATATCAAAATGCGTAAAAACCAAACTAAAATTGATAATTAATGACAACAGCAGAAGCAACAATACACTTACCAAAAAGTTTTGATGAATCGCTTGAAGAAGCACTTGAAAACAAACTATTTGAATTCAAAATGTTCTTTTTACAAAAAACGATTTTGGATAAGATATTCAAGAGTCGTTTAGAAAAATTAAAACGAATTGAACAAGCATATTCAATCCTAAGTAAAAAAGAATTAAAAACACCAACTAAACACCAATGTAACCTTATTGAAGATAATGAAATTATTACAGTATATAATGATTTCCATTCAAAACTTAATAAAATCAAACTGTGGATTAATGAAGCTAACTGTACAACACAACTCATTTACACTATTGAAAAATTATTAATGCTGCACAATCAATATTTAGAAAAATGGCCTGAAACAGAATATTCTGACGAAGTCATTATCAGCAAAGAGAAAGACCCTATGGAATTATTTTATGCAATCCAAACATTTCGACAAAACGGTGGAATTCACTTTCAAGATATCATAAAAAAACAAAACATTTGCCCCGAAATATTACTAAACGAAACCAAAAGATTATCTTTGTGCCGAAATTTAAATAAAAATGAGTAGCCCATACGATAAACTAAAAAAACAACTTGAGCTTTTAGAATGGCCCAATGTTTATATGTTCAAATTTATAGTCCCTAATACTCCTGAACTCATAGCTAAAACTACAGCGCTATTTGATCCAGGAGCAGACATTCAATTTCATGAGTCTAAAACAGGAAAATTTGTAAGCGTAAGTGTAAAAGAGTTAATGTTAAACGTTGACTCTATTATTGAAAAATACGAGAAAGCAACAACAATTAAAGGCTTAATGGCATTATGATTTTAGTTTCATTTATAACATCAAAACTATTAACACTCTTAACTATTAGTTTAATTGTTTTGATCGGAATTATAATTTACAAAAGGTTATTGACAAAATTCAAACAAAATATAATTTCTAAAGAAGATTATTGTGTATTATATGGATTAGAAAATCAACCATCAGTTGGAGAAATTGAAATTTACTTTACTTCTGAAAAGAAAAAAAATGTCAAAATATCACTTTTAAAAGAAGATCTGTCACACTTCACTGACATTAGTGAATTTGAATGCACACCAGGAGGAAACATTGTTAGATTCAACACTTTAAGCGTTGAAAATGGAAATTACTTCTATCAATTAAAGGCTGATAATCAGGAAACCATTAAGAAGTTCACAATTCAAAATGTTTAAATGTCATTCTGACAGTGAATAACTATATGGCAAAATAATTGGTGAATTAAAAAATAGCGAATACTTTTATCTCAAAATAGAGAATATAACTTTTTAAAATTTAATAATTATGGCTTTAGAAATAACAGAAGCAAACTTTGAAGAAGTGGTAATGAAATCAGAATTACCTGTATTAATAGATTTTTGGGCTGAGTGGTGTGGACCATGTAGAATGGTTGGACCAGTAGTTGACGAAATTCATACTGAATACGAAGGGAAAGCTATCGTAGGAAAAGTTAACGTTGATGAAAACCCTGGAATCTCTGCTAAATTTGGTATTAGAAACATCCCTACGATTGTTTTCGTTAAAGGTGGTGAAGTAACTGACAAATCTGTTGGTGCTGTTCCAAAAGCACAATTAACTTCTAAGTTAGATGCTATTTTAAACTAATTTAAACCTTTTTAAGTTGGAAAAAAGAGGTTGTCATTGACAACCTCTTTTTTGTTTGCTTATCCCCCTGTATACTAATCCAATATCTAAACAGCCAATATACCGATAAACCTTTAATAACTTTGAAAAAAAATTAGTAAAGTAACATATAAAGGTTTATTTGGTTACAAAAAAAGGTTGGTACATACCAACCTTTTAAATTAAAATTCAAATTAAAGTCTAATTATCTTACTCTGAACGATACTCTTCGATTTTTAGCAAGTTTTAAATCTTCTTCATCAGATTCTAAAATCTCAGAACTCTCCTCCATTGTACCCATCAATGTTGGTATCACTTTTGACTCATCTATTCCATTTGTTTTTAAATATTCAATAACTGACGATATTCTTTTGTTTGCAATATCTCTGTACATCTCCTCCTCCATCGAAAGTTTGCTTTCCATAGCATCGTTATGACCTTTAACTTCTAATTTTATTGATTCGTCTACTTTCATCAAATCAATGATAATATCCAATGATTTTTTAGCTTCTAAAGATAAGCGAGCTGACCCCGCTCCAAAATATAAATTTTGCTTTTCAACTTTTTGTTTAGTTGTCATTTCATCATTTAAAGTAACAACCTTTTGGTAAATTAATGTTGAATATGCCTCAGCTTGTTTCTTCTCTTCCAAACATGTACAAATTTCTGAATCAGAACTCATAATTACAGAAACTTCATCAATGTAATAATATGCCATTGCGAAGAACTCTTTATCATATCCCCTATCCTTTCTGATTTTTTCATACTTTGTATTCTCATTTGAGGTAAAGTTTCCTATAGTTAAAAACTTCTCCCCCCCTTGTGCTCTGTATTCTGCACAAACTTCATCCCAATTATACTTTGCATTGAAAACTTTATTTTCAGCTTGTATAACATGTGTTTCTTCAATAATAGAAACCTTTTGATCCGTCCCTAGAGGCTTAGAAGAAAAGTGTGCTCCTAATTGATTTGAGGCATACAAAGAACCCTCCGCCAAAGAAACGTAAAACTTAACACAGTATTTTTGCCCCTTTTTTAAAGGTGAAGATAACTTAATCATCATATAAGATCTTGGCATCTTGTCTCCAAAAGAAAAAGCCGTCAAACCAGCATAATTATCCCCGTCTTTAGGATCTTCTTTACCTAATTGATTTTCAGGAACATTAATAGACAACACCTTCTTTGATGGCATAAAAACATCTGCTCTAACACCAGTTGGGGACATCCAACCTTCAGCACTTTCAATCGAACCCAACCCTTTTAACTTTCCAACAACATTCTCAAAACTAGAGTTAGTAACTAAGTTAACAGGCTCCTGTGCATTAATTTGAATCATCAAAAAACAAATCAGCCCCCCTACTATTGTTTTAAAGAAATTACTTTTTGGATATATCATAACTTTTAACTGTATTTATAAACGTTTTTACTTTATCAGGATCAATATCTGGATAAACACCATGACCTAAATTCACAATATGTCTTTTACTTGTAAACTCATCTAACATTTGATTCGTTTTTAATTCTACTTGTTTATGATTGGAATACAAGACACAAGGATCCAAATTTCCTTGAATTGTCTTCTCTTCACCTATCATAGCTCTAACAGACTTAACATTCATATTCCAATCCAATCCAATTGTATTACAAATTGAATTTGAAATATCTGATAATGATGCATAAGCACCTTTCGAAAAAATTGTAACAGGGACTTCCGTAATTTCCTCTGTTATTTTTCGAATATATTTCAAACCAAATTCATTGTATTGTTCCCTCCCTAAAATTCCAGCCCAAGAATCAAACAATTGAACCATATCAGCCCCAGCTTTTATCTGTGCTTTTAAGTATTTAATAGTAACATTTGTGATTCTATCCAACAAGTTATGTGCCAATTCAGGTTGTGTATATAACATCTTCCTAGACTCAGAGAAAGTTTTCGAACCTTGACCTTCAACCATATAACATAAAATGGTCCAAGGTGCACCAGCAAAACCAATCAAAGGAACCCTTCCATTTAATTCTTTCTTGGTCAATTTAATCGCTTCAGTAACATACCCCAAACGATCTTCAATATCAAAGTCTGTTTCAGCATATTTCAAATCTGCTTCAGACTTAATCGTTTTTTCAAACCACGGACCTTTTTTTTCAATCATTTGGTATTCAAGTCCCATAGCTTCAGGAACAACTAAAATATCAGAAAAAATAATTGCTGCATCAACATCTAACAAGTCAACCGGTTGAATTGTTACTTCAGCCGCAAAATCAGGAGTTTCAACCAACTCTTTAAATCCACTTAATTTAGAACGAACTGCTCTGTATTCAGGTAAAATCCTTCCAGCTTGCCTCATCAACCAAACAGGGTATCGTTCAATCTGCTCACCTTTTGCAGCTCTTAGAATTAAATCATTTTGTAATTCCATCAAATTTTATTAATTTAAAATTTACTTATTTGAAAATGGCTTTAACCAATAAATACAAA
Source organism: uncultured Flavobacteriales bacterium (assembly GCA_964580965.1). GTDB lineage: Bacteria > Bacteroidota > Bacteroidia > Flavobacteriales_D > Crocinitomicaceae > CAIUKX01. The sequence goes on from CAZOLZ010000030.1 coordinate 24,705, forward strand.
CTTACATATTTTTATCAGATTGAGATAAACCATGAGAAAATCAGAATAAATATTATTTCTTCATTAATCAAATTAATTAAAACAAGCGTTTTCAAAGTATCATTATTATATGTATTCATTTTTGGTTTTTATTACAGCCAATCCATGCATGATACACTAACAATAGGTCAACAACAAAGAGATTTTGAAATTTTATCTAAAACATTATTAGAATACCACCAAGGTTTATTTGACTATAGTGATAGCAGTGAAGTATACAAGCGGTTTGATAATTTGAAAGAAGCTCTTCAAACAGAATATTCAATCGTTGAACAATATGTTCTTTATGCTAATTTTATTGCAAGTATTAATTGTATTCACACAACTTGCTATAATAAATTAATCAAAAATGACATAAAAAAATCGAACTTTCTCCTCCCTTTTAGAACGTATTATTCAAACAATAGATTAATAACTACACAAAGTTTCACCAAAGACTCATGTTTGCTGATTGACTCAAATGATGTTATCCTAAAAATTAATAATTTACCCATAGAAGATATAAAAACTGAACTATTCAAAATGATTAGTTCAGACGGTCAAAATATAACTTATAAAGAAGCAAACCTTAGATTTCGATTTGAATATTATTATTATTTAAAGTATCATCCACAAGATTCATTATTAATATCTTATTCTCATAAGAATGATACATTAGAAAAGTTCTTTCATACAATATCTTATGATTCATTATTATCTCAAAATCAAAATAAGTTTAGACAAAAAGTAAAATTTAAAAAAGCAAAAAAAAATCTTGTAAGTTACTCAGACTCTAATCATCATTATGTATACTTAAAACTTCCTTATCCTCTTCCTAAAAACTTATTTCACCATTATAAAATCAAACAGTTTTTCAAAAATATCGACACAACTTATTTTAACAATTTAGTCATTGACCTAAGGAATAACGGAGGTGGAAAAGATCAAAGTTATCTTGCTGGATTTTTCACAAAAGACAAATATATTTTCGAAACTGCAACATGCAACATAAAACACTTTAAACCAAAATACTACAAATATTTCACTAGAAGGTATTCATATTATAATTTTGCAATTCGATGCTTTAAGTTTATTAAAAAACAAAATATTTACTGTAAACCTAAAACATACTATCCGGGAAATCTATATGTGTTTATTAATGGTTTAACTGGCTCCGCAGCATCAAATTTAGCTTCAAACCTTAAAGAAAAATCAAATGCTATCACCATAGGAGAAGAAACTGGTGGAGGATACAGAGGTTGTAATACAGGTTTACTTTACCTTGAGTTACCACATTCAAAAATGACCATTGCTATTAACCACATCAAAGTAAAAAATAACATCACAAAAAATTATAAACTTGATGGTGTTACCCCTAAATACATGATTAATAAGCCTTATAATCAGTTTGATCAAACCGATTATTTCATCAAAAAACTTAAAGAAATCATCCAATACAATCAAGCTAAAACAAGAGTATCTAAATAATTGATCTTGAATTAGTCATAAATAATAACAATTCACTTTTAATAAGTCCAAACACAGACTGTATTTTATTAAAAGTGTTTAATTATTTTTGAATATGAAAAAATTTTGTTTCATAATAATATTATTATTGACTACTAGGCTTTACGGGCAAACTTTTGGAGCACAACAAGTTAAAACATTTTACTATGATGTAGATAATTTCAGCTTAACTCCAGAATCAATGAAGTTGTTAGCTTCATTCGTTCAAGAAGTTAAAGAATCACCTATTGAAATTTTGCGTATCGTTGGTTACGTTGAAAGAGAAGGCGGTGAAACATACAACAAAATTAAATCAAAAAAAAGGATGGAAAACTTAAAGCAATCCCTTGATACAGCTTTAGTTATCCAACAATACAAACCTTTAAATCTTGAATTTGCTCCAGCTTTTTTATATAGTTATGATGATGGTTTTAATTTTAGACGTGTTGATATCACATATCGACATATTTACATATTTAAAAATATTGCTATTGATAACAACACCTTAAATAAACTATCTTCTAATAACTCAAAATATAAAAAAACAGATACAACGCAAAGAAATTCAACTGAATTTAAAATCGATTCTAATGATGGTTCTGTTCAACATTATCAAGGATCTGAAAATGAAAACCAATCAACTATCATCAACCATCAAAACATTGAAGCACAAAACAGGCCCCCCATTAATGAGGCGGGCTTTTTCAAAAGGTTGTTTAATAAAAAGGATTTGTACAATGACTCCAATAATCCAAATCAAATAGATGAAGAAGCTAATACTAATCTATCGAACAACAATCAACAATTAAACAATAACACAAGCGATTCAATAATAAATGGTAATCTTGCTAATAACACCATAAAAAATGAAAGAATAATAAATTCTGATTCTACTGATTTATTTGATGAACCTTATCTTGATAAGAATTTTAAAGATTCTACTTCAACTATAAGTAACAATAATTCAATCGAATTATTTGCTTCTGATAGTTTAGTTGAAAATAGTAACCTCAACTCAACAATTGACGCTAATAATGAAGAAAATAAATCAAATGATGCATCTGCAAAACAAGAAGAGGTTAACAATCAAAAATCAGAAATTAGAGATTCTAAAAGAAGAAACAAATTAAAGAAGAATAAAAAAAATCAAGAGAATTATTCTGTACAAAAGCAAAAAAACTATACTGAGATAAAAGAAACAAAACAGACTAGTAATGGTGAAAAAACAATTACCATTATTGAGGTAAAAGATAACAATCAAAACTTACCTATTTCAATTTCTAATAAATCACAAGATGAAATTGATAACATCGTTATAAGATCTAGAGGTTATTCAAAAAATCAAAAAGTAGAAACCCTTGATGAACAACTCAATCGTGTAAATATTAAATCTTTAAAAGAAAATGTAGTTTTAATAACGTTAAATATCCAGTTTGTCGGAAATGAGCCTATTATTACCTCTGGTTCATTGAAAGAAATGACTAATTTATTTGTATTCTTAAAGTCTAACCCTAGCGTTGATGCATTTATTAGAGGTCACGTTTGTTGCGGTCATGAAATGGGGTTGTCGCGAAAAAGAGCAAAACATGTTTATTCTGAACTAATCAGAAAAGGAATTGATAAAGAACGTTTAAGACACGACGGTTTCAGTAATACTTTACCAGTAGTATTTCCTGAAAGAAATGAAGCAGACAGAAGAAGAAACAGAAGAGTTGATGTTATTCTTTCTGGTAACAATAACAGAACTATTGTTCAAACTTTTGATACAACAGTAAATAGGTCACAGGTTCTTAATATCAAAAAAGAAAAAGAAGCTGCTGAAGTTTTCGAAGATAAAAGTAAAAATTCAGACAGTAAAAAAGCAGACAACAAAAAATCTTTAACCAGTTTGACTGTGGAGTTAGAAGATGACATGAATGGATTGATCAATGTTGAAGGTAGATCACAAGTTGAAATTGATTTTTTAAAGGTTAGAGCTAAAAAATCTAGATACAAACAAAGAAATAATAAATCATTATCTCTAGAAGAACAGTTAGCAAGAATTGATGTCCGAAAATTAGATAAGTCAATCTTTTTGGTGACACTTTCAATTCAATTTTCACATAACAAACCTATTTTAGATGATATTTCAAGTAAAGAATTAAATGATATTTTTACCTTCCTCTACGAGAATCCTCAATTAAAAGCTTTTATTAGAGGGCATGTTTGCTGTGGAAATGAAATGAACTTAAGTACAAAAAGAGCGAAATACATTTACAAAGAACTCATCAAAAGAGGTATTGATAAAACACGTTTAAGGTATCAAGGTTTTAGTAACAATCTCCCCCTTGTCTTTCCAGAGCGAACAGA
>CAZOLZ010000031.1:0-5556 GCA_964580965.1 uncultured Flavobacteriales bacterium
GATATTGATTTTGATGATTTGGAAGTTGATTCAGACAAAAATATTTCTAAAGAAGCTTCAAAAGTTTAATTAGACTAAATACCCAAAAATTATGAAAGGAATTATATTAGCTGGTGGTTCGGGTACTAGGTTACATCCACTAACCCTTGCTATCAGTAAACAATTGATGCCGATTTATGATAAACCAATGATTTATTACCCTTTATCTGTTTTGATGAATGCAGGTATAAAGGATATACTAATCATATCTACCCCACATGATTTACCTCACTTTGAGAAGTTATTGGGTGATGGCAGCAGAGTTGGTTGTAAATTTTCGTATGCAGTTCAGCCTGAACCTAACGGTTTAGCACAAGCATTTATTATTGGGGAAGAGTTTATCGGAAACGATAAAGTTGCCTTAATTTTAGGTGATAATATCTTTTATGGTGTTGGGATGGGTAATCTATTAAAACAAAATGTCGATCCAAATGGTGGAGTTGTTTATGCATATCACGTTTCCGATCCTGAAAGATATGGAGTTGTTGAATTTGATGAAAACATGAAGGTTGTTTCTATTGAAGAAAAGCCAGAAAATCCAAAATCAAATTACGCGGTCCCTGGGTTATATTTTTATGATAACGATGTAATAGAGATTGCTAAAAATTTGAAACCTTCTGCTCGTGGTGAATATGAAATCACAGACGTAAATGCTGAATATTTAAGAAGAGGAAAACTTCAAGTTGCAATTTTAAATAGAGGGACAGCTTGGTTAGATACAGGAACCCATGCTTCCTTGATGCAGGCAGGGCAATTTGTTCATGTAATCGAAGAACGTCAAGGTCTAAAGATTGGATGTATTGAAGAAATTGCATATAGAAATGGTTTTATTACCAAAGAACAATTAAAAGAAGTTGCTGAACCATTGGTTAAGAGTGGATACGGTAATTATTTGTTGAATTTGATCAAATAATATGCAAGATCTAAAATCATTTACTTCCTTTATTGAAAAAGAAATCGAAAAATTTTCTTTTCCAAGCTCACCTGAAAATCTGTATGAACCGTTAAGGTATTTTTTAAAGATTGGAGGGAAAAGGATGCGTCCAATTTTGACTTTATTAGGTGGTTTAGCATTTGATTGTGAAGCTCATAAAACAAAAGATGCAGCACTAGCAGTTGAGTTTTTCCATAATTTTTCATTGATTCATGATGATATAATGGACGAAGCACCTTTACGAAGAGGGACTTCAACAATACATGAAAAATGGGATCAAAATATTGCCATTTTATCGGGTGATGTTCTTTTGATAAAAGCATATCAAGTTTTATCAAGTTATGATGCCGACACCTTCAAGAAGTTGATGGGATTGTTTAACAAAACAGCTGTTGAAGTTTGTGAGGGTCAACAGTTAGATATGGATTTCGAAACACGAAAAGAAGTTAAAATAGAAGAATACATTGAAATGATTCGTCTAAAAACGTCTGTTTTGTTAGGCTGTGCTCTTGAAATGGGGGCTATTGTAGCTAACGCAAATCAAAAAGATAAAGAATTGATTTACGATTTCGGAATGAACATCGGGATTGCATTTCAAATTCAAGATGATATATTAGATTTATATGCCGATCCTGAAAAATTTGGAAAACAAGTAGGAGGAGATATTATAGCGAATAAAAAAACGTTATTGATGTTAAAGGCATTTGAGATGTCAAATGAACAACAATTAAAAGATTTAGAAGCATTATTAGTAACTAAAGATCCAACTAAAAAAGTGTTGAATGCACAACAATTATTTAATGAGATTGGTGTATATCAAGCTTGTGAGTCTATTAAAGATACCTATTATCAAAAAGCATTGAAATCATTAGAACAATTATCTGTTTCTGACGTGAAGAAAGCACCTTTGAAATCTTTAGCATTGTATGTAATGCAGAGAGATGTTTAGTTTAATTTTCTGGAAATGAAGGAAGAATTAGCAGCAACTATTAAAGCATACCATCACAAAGGTTGGTCTCCAGCAACATCAACAAACTATTCGTTCAAAGAAGGTCCTGAAGCAACAGAGATAAATGTTTCTCGTTCGGGAATAGATAAAGCAAATTTTCATGCTGAAGATTTTATTTTAGTTGATACTAAAGGAAAACCAACAGCTGCTAATCCTGATGCTGTTCCTTCAGCTGAAACATTGATTCACTGTGTCATTTATGAATTGTTTCCAGAAACACAAGTCATTCTTCATAGCCACTCAATCTATTCAGCTTTGTTATCTCAAGCTTACGATAACCAAGTTGAATTTGAAGGGTACGAAATCCAAAAAGGTTTTGCAGGGCAAACTTCTCACGAAGCAAAAGTCTCAATTCCAATCTTTGAAAACAGTCAGGATATGTTGTTTTTTGATAAAATTTTAAAAGAAAAGAAAAATGAACTTTTAAATCATTCGTTTATTATCAAAAAGCATGGTACTTATGCATGGGGTAAGAATTTATTTGAAGCTAAAAGACATTTGGAAACGATAGAGTACCTTACTCAATGCAAATGGATGGAAAGACAACTATAAACGCTATTTCTTACTTTCAAAACATATTCTATTTTATGAATAGATTAATAGAATTCAAATATTTTTTTCTTACATTCGTAAACCATAAATTTTTTTAACATAGTTATGTCATATTTATTTACTTCAGAGTCAGTATCAGAAGGACATCCAGATAAAATTGCTGATCAAATATCAGATGCTTTAATTGATAATTTCATGGCATTTGATCCTAAATCAAAAGTTGCATGTGAAACATTAGTAACTACTGGTTTAGTCGTATTAGCTGGAGAGGTTAACACATCAACTTATTTAGATGTGCAATCAATTGCTCGTGATGTAATTTCAAAAATTGGTTACACAGAATCAGATTATATGTTTGAATCTAAGTCATGTGGTATTATTTCAGCTATTCATGAACAGTCACCAGAGATTAATCAAGGTGTTGAAAGATCGAATCCTGAAGATCAAGGTGCAGGAGATCAAGGAATGATGTTTGGGTACGCTACTCGTGAGACTGAAAACTACATGCCTCTAGCTCTGGATATGGCTCATAAAATCTTACAAGAATTATCTTACATTAGAAATAATGAACCAGATTTAATTGGTTATTTAAGACCGGATGCTAAGTCGCAAGTTACAATCGAATATTCTGATGATAATGTTCCACAAAGAATTGATTCTATCGTAGTTTCAACTCAACATGATGATTTTGATTTAGAAGAAGAGATGTTAGCTAAAATTAAGGAAGATATAATTACTCTTGTAATCCCAAGAGTAAAAGCTAAATTAACTCCAGAATTACAAGCGCTATTCAACGATCAAATTAAATATCACATTAATCCAACAGGTAAATTTGTTATTGGTGGACCTCATGGAGATTCAGGTTTGACTGGAAGAAAAATTATCGTTGATACTTATGGTGGAAAGGGTGCTCATGGTGGAGGGGCTTTCTCTGGAAAAGACCCATCAAAAGTGGATCGTTCTGCTGCTTATGCAACAAGACACGTAGCTAAAAATTTAGTTGCTGCAGGAGTTTGTGATGAGGTTTTAGTTCAAGTATCTTATGCAATTGGTGTTGCAGAACCTTGTGGTTTATACATCAACACTTACGGTACTTCGAAAGTTAATATGTCTGATGGAGATTTAGCGAAAATTGTTGCAGGAATCTTTGATATGAGACCTTATTTCATCGAGCAACGTTTGAAATTACGTAATCCTATTTATTCTGAGACTGCTGCTTATGGTCACATGGGAAGAAAAAATGAGGTTGTCACTAAAACTTTCAAAGCTTTAGATGGTTCAGAAATCAAAAAAGAAGTTGAATTATTTACTTGGGAAAAATTAGATTACGTTGATAAAGTGAAAACAGCATTAAACTTATAAGAGTAACTACAAATATCTCTAGATAAATCATTTTTTGATTAAGTACATAAAAATAAAATAAGCTAAGATGGAAAAAATAACGAGACTGTTATTTATTTTATTTATTAATATGAGTGCTTTAGCTCAGCCTAATATCGTTAAAGATTCTGAGGGAAACGAATATAAAACTGTTCAAATTGGAAATCAGGTATGGATGGCAGAGAATTTGAGAACTTCTGTATATGGAAATGGCGATTCAATTTCCAATATAATTAATAAAGAAAAATGGATTAGTCTTCAATCTGGTGCTTGGTCTCATTATCAAAATGATGAAGAATATAATCCGATTTACGGAAAATTATACAATTGGTATGTGATTGAAGATGAACGAGGTATTTGTCCAGCTGGTTTTCATGTTCCAACTAATGAAGAATGGAACGTTTTAAGTTCATTCATTGGAGAACAAGGATTTGTGAATGAAGAAGGGATTATTTTAAAAGCAAAGGAAGGTTGGAATGACTATGAAATGTTAAACGGTAACGGTTCAGATAACTTTCAATTTGCAGCTTTACCAGGTGGAAATAGAAATTTAAATGGAACTTTTTCAAAGATGGGTATAAATGGTTATTGGTGGAGCTCTTCTATAAACAATGAAGTAAATGCATGGTGTCGCTATTTATACAACAGTAGTTCATCTATTTTGTGTTATGATGATTATAAGAATTATGGATTTTCTATCCGTTGTGTTCAAGATTAATAATTCGACTTTTCAGAATTATTAATTCCATTCATTTTATCCACAGAAGCATATCCAATTCCAAAACGTTCAACTAAAGGATTAAAAACATCAATTTGTTCTTTTGTACGAATTCCTCCGGATGCTTTAATTTTTAAGGTGTGATTACCAATGGTTCTATCCATAATTTGAACTTTATCTACTTCTGCACCAACATCAACCTTTCCTGTAGAAGTTTTAATGAAGTCCACATCTATCTCCATACAGATTTTTGTAGCTAAAGCAGTCTGTTCATTTGTTAATAATCCACTTTCAACGATAACTTTCAATAGAGGTGTATTTCCTTTACTTGTTTTCAATTGATTTCTAGCTTCATTGATTTGAGATATTTCCAATTGAAGATATTCAGGTTCATTAATTCGATGGTAATTCCAAACAACGTCTATTTCATCAGCTCCTTGGTATACTATTTTTTTTAATTCTTCAATTTTTTCTTCAATCGTATTAGCACCATTAGGAAATGATACAACACTACAAACTAATACATTAGAACCTGCTAATAATTTTGCTGATTGACCAACGTGTTTTGGCATTACACAAACAGATTTAACACCTAGCTGAGTAGCTTTTTCACAAAGATTTTCAATTGCTTCATTACTTGCTGAATTATCCAGTAAAGTGTAGTCAATTTTATTGTTCGGAAACATATTTTAGTTGTTAGCTTGAATGTTATTAGAGAATTCTAGAGGTAAAACGGTTTCATTAATTAGATTAAACTTATTTTTAATTTTTTTCAATGTATTATCATCAGTTTGATTCAAATCAATTGAAATTTCTTCATCATTTTTTAATAAGATAATTATTTCAAATAATTTGACATCAATTTGTTTGATTTCACTTAATTGTATCGTTCTTTCTTTGATTCTATAAAGTCGAAATTTTATA
>CAZOLZ010000031.1:5656-28313 GCA_964580965.1 uncultured Flavobacteriales bacterium
AAAGGTCATAAATCATTCCATCTGATAATCCTACTTTGGGTATGATAACAGAGTCTGCACCTAATTCTTTCAATATATATATATAAATATCCATTGCAGGTACGATTACGTCAGCACGATCAGCTTTTAATTGAAATTTAGCTATTCGATCATCTACAGAAAGTTCATTTAAATTAGTTCTTAATTTTTCTATTTTCTTTAGTGGAATTGGACTGAGATTATTGCCTCCTATAATTTTTAGGACTCTATTGATATTTCCACCTGTTGCAAAAATTATATGGGGATTACTCAAATCTACGTATTGAACAATCCATTCGTTTATATGTTTCCAAGTGTTTGATTTAACTTTTTTCTTCAAAAGTCTAATTGTGCCAATTTCAAAAGATTTTGAAGCAATACGTTCTCCTTTTTCAAAGACTGAAATTTCAGTACTACCTCCTCCAACATCAACAACAATGAAAGGTTTAGACTTTTCGAAATCGAGTAACATAAATGTTCCAAAAATTAATTTAGCTTCTTCATCGCCGGATATGATTTCAATTTCAACACCAGTTTTTTCTTGGATTAAATCACGAACCTCTAATCCATTTATTGCTTCTCTCATTGCTGAAGTTGCACAGGCTCTCAGGTGTTTTACTTCATAAATTTCAGAGATTAAACGAAAAGACTCAATGGTTTTAACGAATTTTTCAGTTTTTGAGGGGCTTATGATACCATTTTCAAAAACTTCTTCACCTAAACGAAGAGGAATTCTGGTATAAGAAATCTTTTTGACATACGAATAACCACTTTCTTTTTTAACTTCTCCAATTAAAAGTCTAGCAGCATTTGTACCGATATCAATTGCACCATATTTCATGATAAGACTATTTTTTTCTGAAGAAGATTCTTATTGGTACTCCTTTAAAATCGAATTTTTCTCTTAATCTATTCTCTAAAAATCTCTTGTAACTGTCAGGTATATATTGTGGTAAATTACAGAAAAACGCAAATGCAGGTGTATGTGAAGGTAATTGTTGTACATATTTGATTCGGATATACTTTCCTTTTAATGATGGAGGTGGAGTAGAGTCAATGATATCTAACATTACTTCATTTAATACTGATGTAGGGATTTTTTGAACTCTATTGTTATATACCTCCATTGCTGTTTCAACAGTTTTGTGTAAACGTTGCTTGGTGATTGTAGAAGTGAAAACAATAGGTACATCATTAAAAGGCGCTAATTGTTCCCTTAATTTTTCTTCAAATTGAACCATTGTATTGGTTTCTTTTTCAATTAAATCCCACTTATTTACAACTACAACAACACCTTTAGCATTCTTTTCAATAATGTAATAGATATGTAAATCTTGTTTTTGAATTCCTTCTTCTGCATCAATCATGAATATACAAACATCGGAATCCTCAATACTTTTAACTGAACGAAGTACAGAGTAATATTCGATGTCCTCTATAACTTTTGCTTTTTTTCGAATTCCAGCAGTATCTACTAATAAGAAGTCAAATCCAAAAGCTTTATATCTTGTATTAATTGAATCTCTTGTCGTTCCGGATATATTTGTTACAATATTTCGATCTTCTCCAGTTAAAGCATTTACTAGTGATGATTTACCTACATTAGGTTTACCAACAATAGAAATTCTTGGAAGTGTATTTTTTTCGTTTACACTTTCATCTTCCTTATCTAGATGTTTAACCAAATCATCTAATAACTCACCCGTTCCACCACCGTTAGTAGCAGAAATATCGTAAACATTCCCTAACCCAAATTCATAAAATTCAGAAGATAAACCAAAACGACCAGTATTATCTACTTTGTTTGCTGCAATTAAAACTTGCTTTTTTGATTTTCTTAATAAATGTGCAACAACTTGATCTAAGTCCACTATACCAGTTGTAACATCTACAACAAAGACAATTACCTTAGCCTCTTCAATAGCAATTTCAACTTGTTTACGAATTTCTCCCTCAAATATATCTTCAGACCCACTAATGTATCCTCCTGTATCAATGACAGAAAATTGGAAACCAGACCATTCACCTCTACCATATAATCGATCTCTAGTTACACCAGAAACTTCTTTTACAATGGCATCTCTAGACTCAGTTAATCGGTTAAATAATGTTGATTTTCCTACATTTGGCCTTCCAACAATAGCTACGATATTATTCATAATTTTATGCTTTTAGGCTAATAGCCATATCTTTTAAGTTTGTTATCAGTAGACCTCCAATCTTTATCAACTTTTACGTAAGTTTCTAAGAATACTTTTTGACCTACAAATTTTTCTATTTCTATTCTTGCTTCACGACCAATTCGTTTAAGCATGATTCCACCTTTACCAATGATGATCCCTTTTTGAGAGTCTCTTTCTACTATGATCAAAGCTCTCATTTTAATAATACTAGGTTCCTCGATGTATTCTTCAACCTCAATATGACAAGAATAAGGGACTTCTTTTTGACAATGAATGAATATTTTTTCACGAATTATTTCAGATACAAAAAATCGCATTGGTCGATCTGAAATTGAATCTTTGTCATAGTAAGCTGGACTTTCAGGTAATAGTTGATGGATTTTATCCCACAATAAATCAATATTAAATCCATGTAAAGCAGACATCAAAAATACATACGCATCAGGTAATCTATCTTGCCAATAAGTGATGCGTTCCATTACTTTTTCTTGATCTCCTAAATCAATTTTATTGATTAAACAAATCACAGGTATGTTTAACTTTTGAATTTTTAAAAGTGTTTCTTTGTGATTCATGTCATTTTCAAAAATATCTGTAATGAAAATCAGGATATCAGCATCCTGCAAGGCAGTGTTTACGTACCCCATCATTGCATCATGCATCTTGTATGCAGAATTTACAACACCAGGTGTATCTGAAAAAACAATTTGATAGTTTTCGTCATTTACAATTCCTAAAATTCGGTGACGTGTAGTTTGAGCTTTGGAAGTAACAATAGATAATTTTTCACCTAAAAGGCGATTCATTAGTGTAGATTTACCGACATTCGGACTTCCAACGATGTTTACAAACCCTGCTTTATGGGACATTTTAATTTGTTTTAATGACTAACAAAGATAACTAAATTGTTGTTAAACTCAGTTCCTTTAATATTTAATTTACCGCTTTACAAGTATAGTTTAATTATAATTTTAAAGTTTCAACATTAATTGGATTTAAATAAAATGAATTTTCATATAAAGTTCGATAATTTAGTTAATATTCGTTTTATAATTGAAAATATCAAATTTTTTAAATGATTGTTATTTAATGTTTTAACTTGCTTGTTTTGAAAAAATGAATACACTTTGATGAATATTTTTATAAAAATGAAAATTTATTTATCATTTAATATATTTTTGCTACGAAATCTAGCTTTATAGTTAAGTTTAGAGGTAATTCAAATAACATATATTTTTTTGAGTAATTATAAATAATCATGGCAAAAAAACGCTCTATTGTTAGTTATGATAAATTATCGCCAGAATTAAGAAAAGCTTTATTAAAAAGTTTTCCAGATGGTTTTGGTAGTGCATTAACAGAAATTAAAACTCCTAATGGAGAATCATTAGAAGCTGTAATGTGGGAGACAGATGAAATAATTTATCTTGTTAAAATCACAACAATGCTTACTAATGCTTTGAATCTTGACGAAGATGATGATGATTTAATTGATATTGCTAAGCCGGATGATTTTGAGGAGGAAGAAGAGGAAGAAAAACCTAAGAAAAAGAAAAAATCTTCAGATTATGATGATGAAGAGGATGACGAAGTTGAAGAAGAAGAAGATGATGATGAGTATTAATTTTTATACGCTAGATATTTGAGGATGACTGCTGGTCATCCTTTTTTTTATACCTTATACTAAAATATTGAGTTATGACAATACAAACAATTATAATTTTAATTACAATCGGTATTTCTGCAGGGGTTTTAAGTGGTTTTGTTGGTGTAGGAGGAGGTGTTATTATTGTTCCAGCATTAATGTATTTCTTAAGTTTAAATCAACACCAAGCTCAAGGGACGAGCCTTTTTATATTATTATTACCTGTCGGCATTTTAGCAGTAATGAATTATGCTAAAGCAGGACATATCAATTGGAATTATGGAATTATCATTGCAGTAACTTTTGTTTTAGGAGGATATCTTGGCTCAAAATTGTCATTGAGATTATCTCCTGGTGTAGTAAAGTTTGTATTTGGTTTAATAATGGCTTTTGTGTCATTTAAGCTCATCATGTCTGGTTTTAATGCGATAAACAATGGAAAATAAAATCATAGATTTAATTAAGTCGAAGTCTATAAGTCTTCATGCAAAAGTTATTAATTACAGAAGACACATTCATCAATTCCCTGAACTCTCTTATCATGAGGATAAAACGATGCTTTTTGTAGCTGAACAATTAACTAAAATCGGGATAAAACCTAAGATTAATGTTGGGGGAACAGGTGTTACTGCATTAATTTTGGGTCACAAACATAAACCGAATCAAAATTGTGTTGCTTTAAGAGCGGATCTGGATGCGCTTCCAATTCAAGAAGAAAATGAAGTTGATTATAAATCTGAAGTAAACGGTGTTATGCATGCTTGCGGACATGATGTTCATACTTCAATTTTATTGGGGGTTTCGGAAATTTTATTCGAATTAAAAGATCATCTACCTCAACCTGTAAAACTGATATTTCAGCCGGGTGAAGAAAAAAATCCAGGAGGCGCAACATTGATGATCAAAGATGGTGTGCTGAAAAAACCTAAAGTAGACCAAATATTTGGATTACATGTTTTTCCAGATTTAGAAGTTGGAAAGGTTGGTTTTAGGGAAGGTGTTTACATGGCTTCTTGTGATGAAATATACATTACATTTGAAGGAAATGGTGGACATGGTGCTATGCCTCAAAAAGCTATAGATACAATATTGATGGGGTCTCAATTTGTAACTAGCATTCAACATTTGGTTAGTCGATTAACTGATCCAATTTTACCAATAGTTTTATCTTTTGGACATTTTGAAGCAATTGGGGCTACTAATGTAATTCCTAAAAAAGCAATCTTGAAAGGGACATTAAGAACTTTTGACGAAAAGTGGAGGAAAGAAGCTGAGGATATAATCAAAAAACATGCAATTGCTATTTCAGAACAATACGGAGGTAAAGTCGAAGTTGTTTTTGATAAAGGATATCCATTCTTGAATAATAACCCAGCTATAACAAAAGAGTTAAAGGAGAAAGCTATTCAAGTTTTAGGAATTGATAAAGTAGTTGAACTTCCATTAAGAATGACTTCTGAAGATTTTGCCTTTTATTCTCAAGAGGTTCCTGCTACTTTTTTTAGGTTAGGTGTTAGAAATGAAGCTAAAGGAATAGTTCATGGTGTTCACACTCCCTTATTTGATATTGATGAGGATGCTTTAGTTGTAGGTATGCAAATAATGGCAAGCTCGGTTTTTTAAATACTTGTTAGTTGAATTATTTATATAAAAAAAAAGGGTGTCCGAAATTTCGAGACACCCTTTTTTATATCTTAATTTTATTAAAGTTTCGTATTCGTTAAGAATCTTTCCAAGTTTGAATTTTTCACCAATTGATCTGCTCCAATCATTAAAATTGTTTTACAGTTATTACGATCTATCCAAAAGGTGAAATTTGATACCGCAGCTACCAATGTTCCATTAATATCAATCTTGTGAATAGGTTTTTGTTTTGCATCAAAAGCAGAACGAGCTTCATTAGCTTCTTTTTCTACACTTTGATTTTCAGTAAAAATCACTAAACCATCAATCATTGAAATATCATCTAAGTTTCTTTCGTGAAATTCTGTGCTTTCAACTGATTGGATTTCTGTCCATTCATTTAAGACCTTACCAAATTTAGTGTGCGTTTGTAAATAAAACTTTTCTACTTTCATTTTGTTTTGTTAAACTTCCAATACTTTAACGGGTTGCAAATTTAACCTTTTCTTTGTCAAATAAAACAAAAAAATGATTTTTTACATTAATTTTTATACCCTAAAATTTTCAAATAGTCAGAAGCTGTCTGCTCTTCGGAAAATAATTCGGTATACAAGTTACTATTTTCATCTCTTTTTATTAAGATGTGTTTAGGTTCAGGGATTAAGCAATGTTTCAAACCTCCAAAACCTCCTATTGTTTCTTGATAAGCTCCTGTATTAAAAAAACCAAGGTATAAAGGCTTTGCTTTATTAAATTTAGGGAGGTAAATCGCATTAGAATGTTGCTCTGAATTATAATAATCATCACTATCGCATGTCAAACCTCCTAGTAAAACACGTTCATAATCATCATGCCACCTATTGATAGGAAGTAAAATGAAACGTTGATTAATTGCCCAAGTATCAGGAAGGTTGGTCATAAATGAAGAGTCAATCATGTTCCATTTTTCACGGTCATTTTGTTGTTTTTGGTGAATAATGTTAAAAATAGCTCCACCACTTTCTCCTACCGTGAAAGATCCAAACTCAGTAAAAATATCTGGTTCTGGAATTTCATTATCCATACAAACACGTTTTACTTGTGTAAGTATTTCTTTTACCATATAAAAGTAGTCAAAATTAAAAGCTAGTGATTTTTTAATAGGAAAACCACCTCCAATATTCATAGAATCTAATGAAGGACATACTGTTTTTAAATCGCTGTAAACCTTAAGTAATTTAGTTAATTCATTCCAATAGTATGCTGTATCATTTATACCAGTATTAATGAAAAAATGAAGCATTTTAATCTTAACTCGAGGATTGTCTTGAACTTTAGATTTGTAAAAAGGTAAGATATCATTATATCTGATTCCAAGTCTAGAAGTATAAAACTCGAATTTTGGTTCTTCTTCAGAAGCAACTCTTATCCCAATGTTCAATTCTTTCTCAGTTGAATTCATTAGGAGTTCTAATTCTTCAAAATTGTCTACAACTGGAATTACATTTAAATTACATTCTTCTATCAGTTGAGCAATGTTTTCAATATATTTTTTTGTTTTAAAACCATTACATATCACATAACTTTCTGGTTTTAATTTTCCAGAATTATATAGGTGTTTTACAATGTCAATATCAAATGCAGAGGAAGTTTCAATATGTACATCATTTTTTAAAACTTCATCCATTACAAAAGAAAAGTGAGAACTTTTTGTACAATATGAATAATGGTAGCTACCAGTGTAACCCAGATTATGAATAGCTTCCCTAAACCAACCTTTTGCACGTTGAATGTTATTAGATATTTGAGGCAGATAATTAAATTTCAATGGAGTGCCATATTCGTTTATTAAACGCATCAAATCAATTCCATGAAAATAAAGATTATCCTCTCTTAAAGTGAACTCATCTTGTGGGAAGTCAAAAGTTTGGTCTATCAGATCAATATATTTTGTTCTCATTTTACAACTAAAAAATCAGACACAAAAATGTGTTTTAATTTTGAATAATTGTTTTTTTTAATGTTAAAAAATTATGGTGTAAAACAAATTTTTCTGATTTCTTGTTTCAAATTTTGATTTGCATCTGAAAGTTTGAAAATTGGAATATATCTCCCTCCACCTTTTTGGGCAATATCTCGCATAGCTTCTTTATCTTTTTCTGAATTCAAAATCCCAACTACCGACATGTTAATACCTTTCTTTTTATATTTCTTAACATATTTGAGATAGTCTCCGGAATTTCGATTGAAATCACCATCCGTAATTATAATTATTTGATTTACTCCATTTTCATTGTAAGACTTTAGATTTGTTTTATAACCAAGTTTTATTCCAGCTCCACCAGCAGTCATTCCTCCTGCTCTTAATTCGGATACAACAGTTTTAATTTTTTCTTTTGCGACTCCTTCTGTTGGTTTTAATAAAATTTGAGCATCAGAAGAATAAGTCACTATACTGATATTATCTTGTATTCTTAACATTTCAGAAAGTTGTATTAATGCAAATTTCATTAGTTCCATTTTTTCTCCCATTCGCATTGATGCAGAAATGTCGAGTATAAATGTAATATTAGCTGGCATGAAATTTACATCGTTAAAGTCATCTAAATCAATATCTTTGAATTCTTTAGATAAAGTGTTTGATGTAGTATCAGTTTTATATTCTTGAGTTAAACCCTCGATTAACTTATCTTCTTTATAAGTTTCAGACTCTTTTTGTTCGTTTTCTGAAATTAATGCTACAAGATTTTTTTTCTTTATGAGTTCAATTTCAACATAATTTCTTTTGAAATTTACATACCCACCGATTTCTTTACTTTCGTAATTAGGATGTTGTGCCCTGAAATAAGTAAAGCCTAAATCTGTTTTTTCTTGAATGATTCCGTTTTTATCAGTTGTTTTACTCCATTGAATGATTCCATTTTTTATTACAGATACATTACTTGATGGAATGGGTTGACGAGTTTCTTGGTCAATCGTTACAACGGTTAATTCGAAATTAGTTTGATTATTTCTTTGTGAAGGTATTGTATTAAAATCGGGGCAAACTTTAAATGAATTATTGTTATTAACGATTTTTGTAATATTTGCTGTTAATTTAATAATTGTTGGCAAATCTTTATCACTAGTGTAAATTTGAACTTCTTCTGAAAACCGACCCTTTGTAATTGGGTTTATTTGAAGTCTTATAATTAATGAACTATCAGGTTCAAGAAATTGTCCATTAACCAGGTAAACAATGTTTTGGGGCTTTTTAACAGATAGAATATATTCTTTCTTTAGCCCTTTGTTTGTGAGTCTTATATCAATATATCTATCAGATATATTAGTTATATCACCAAAATCATGTTTTGTTTTTTCAAATTTAACTTGAGCATTAAATGAAGTGAATATGAGTAGATATAGGAGTGTAATTAAGCATTTCAATTTTGACTTCATTTTTAAAATTTATTAAATTGCATTTATAGTTCAAAATAAAAAGGGAGTTAGTTTAAGCTAACCCCCTCCAATGTTTTATTCTCAATTAAGCTTATTTCAATAATAATTTTGTACCAGGTTTAATACTATTTGACTTAAGTTTATTAATTCTTCTTAATTCATTTGTTGTTACGCCAGTATTTACCGAAACTCTATATAAAGTTTCTCCTTGTTGAACGATATAAAAACCTTGTTTAATATTTCTTTTTTGATCTTCAGTAACAGGAATATTTGTTTTCCATTTAGTTTTACCTCCATTTGCCCCTGAGTTATATTTAGTTTTAACCGTATTATTTGGATTTGCCGGTTTGATAGTTTCTATTGCAATATCTGCATATTTAGGGCTTCCTTTTTCAATTAAGATGAATTCTGTTCTTCTATTTAATTGATGCTCATCTTCAGAACAAGTGGACTTAATTCTTCCCTCACATGGGCAATCTACTTTCAATCTACTTTCCCCATAACCTTGGCCTGTTATACGATCTGGATCTGTTATACGATCTTTGATGTAATCAGCCGAAGCTTTCGCTCTTTTGTTTGATAACTTCAAATTATATTTCTCACTTGATAAGCAGTCAGTATGTGAGCCTAATTCAATTTGAATAGTAGGGTTATCATTCATAATTTGAACGATCTTATCTAATTCAATTTTAGCATCATCTCTTATTTTGTGTTTATTACGATTAAAATAAATTGGGTTTACATTGGCTAATAATTTATTTAAATCATTTTGTTTCATTTCAGGTTGGATAACTTCAAAATCAAATGTTTTCGAAATCCCAAACTTATCAGTGATTGTTACACTGTATTTACCGCCGCCTAAACCTTTACGATTCATTTCTGTTGCCCCATCAGACCACTTTACAGTTAATGGTCCTTGACCACTTGTAACTTCTATGTTTACTTCACCATCTTGTTTGTCGTAAGCACTTGGGTTTATAACATCGGTTGTAATTTCAATTGGAGCAGGTGGAAGAACTGTGGCGGAGAAAATATCTGCTTTATCCGAATTTCTGTTACTTGACCAATATGCTGTATTCCCTCTCAACGCAAAGTAGGCATCAAATTTAGGTGTGTTGATAGAATTTCCTAAATTCTCTGGTTCGGTCCAATCTGTCCATGATTCACCTTTTCTGATGGAATAAAAAATATCAGCACCTCCTTCTCCTCCTCTTCCATTAGTAGAGAAAAACAAAGTGTCTTTACCACTTGTTAAGAAAGGAGAAATTTCATAGCTACTAGAATTAATTGTTGAACCTAAGTTTGTAGGTTGAGACCATGTATCGTTTGTGTTAACACTTACGTATAAGTCCTCTTCACCAACAGAATTCGGACCTGCATAAGAAATAATTAAAACCTTTTCATCTCCCGTGATGTAAAATCCGTAAAAGTCACCATTGATATCTAATCCTGGGACATTAAGTTTAACCGGTTTGGACCAACGATCTCCATCTTTTTTAGACATCGAACAGCCTTTTAACTGGTCTTTTTTACCAGAATAAGCATCTAATAAGTAAACTGTTTTTCCATCATTACTAATTCCTACAACCGCATTGTTAAATTTGTTGTTTAAACCAGAAACAACTTTGGGTGAACTAACTTTACCATCTTTAATTTTGCATGACCAAATATCTTGATCATACTCTCCACCAGATGAATTTGCATCAAATGTCCTAGAGAAAAATAAAACTTTACCATCATTTGAGATGATTGGCATTTTTTCTTCCGTCTCTTTAATATTTATTTCTTTACCTAATTCGATTGGCTCCGTAAAACCACCAATTTGTGCGTTAATTTTCAAAAATGCTATTACTGAATACACAAATAATAATAATAGTCTTTTATTCATCAAGTATAGTTGTTTTGTTTACCTTAAAAATTTAACTTTCCAAAAAACATAAATATCTAGTTTAAAAAAAGATATAAATATTGATTAAACAATCAAATTTAAATATTAATCTTAGATTGAAGGCGAATTTAAAATAAAAAAAGTTGTAATTGATTATTTGGCAAGAATTGTTGTTTAAAGTGTTTATCTCAAACAAAATTCTAAAACAGTTTCTATGAATTTTTCAGGTGCTTCTGCGTGTACCCAGTGCCCTGCATTTTCAATGGTTTCAAAACGTATATCGTTGAAAATATCTTCAATTTCTTCGTAGTCGTCTTCTAAAATGTAATTAGATAATGCTCCCCTAATAAATAAAGTGGGTAAGTAAACAGGAGAATCATCTAGTTTAGCTAAAATATTACTCATTTGATTTTCTAAAACTGGGATATTCATTCTCCAAGCTAATTGTCCTTTATCTTTCCAATATAAATTCTTAAGTAAAAATTGACGAACTCCAATAGATTCTATATATTGTTTCATGATTTTTTCAGCTTCACCCCTTGTTTGAACAATACTTAAATCAATCGCATTTAATCCTGTTAAGATTTGTTGGTGATGCATGGGGTATTGTTTTAATCCAATATCCACAACGATTAATTTTTCGATGTATTCTGGATAATTTTGAGAAAATTCAATTACAGTTTTACCACCCATAGAGTGACCAAGTAACAATACTTTTTTAAGTTTTAAGTAGTCTAATAATTCTTTAAGGTCTTGTGCTAAAATATTGTAGTTGAAATCATCACTCCAATCTGAATGACCATGATTTCTTTGATCTACAAGGATAACTTGATAATATTTACTTAATTTTTTTGCGTGAGTTAACCAATTATCAAGACTTCCAAAAAGTCCGTGAAGTATGACCAAAGGTTGACCATTTCCAAGAATTTTATGGTTTAGGAGCATTATTTAATTGTCAAGTTAAATGTTTTAGGATTTAAAAATGAAGTAATTACTTCAATAAAATTAGGAATTTTAAATTTTGGTAAGGACACCTTATATTTTGAGGTTTCTTCAATTATTGAGGATTGTTTATTAGGTTCCTCTTCCTTTATTTCATCAAGTTTTTCTTCTGATATTATTATTTTTTCTGAAGTATTACCAACAGTAAACTGGTTGTCATTCATTGTGTTAACAATTTGTACCATTTCTTCAATTGAAACTTTGTTAGAGTTAAATTTTATGAATGCTTTTTGTGTTTTCCTTCCGTCTTCAAAGTCAAATTCAACTTCACTTACCCCGTTAGTAGTATATAATTCTTTTCGAATACTTGATCCACACCCCATTACACATGACATTCCGTCTACTTCCATTGTTAAAATTTTGTTGGGTATTACAGGTTCCTTTTCATTTTCTACTTTAAAATGTTCAGTTTTTAATTTAGGCGATTCTGTTGAAGTTTCAGAGGTACAGCCAATCAATAAACTTGTTGCAAAAATAAATGTAAATAATTTCATAATTAATTTATGTTTGTCTCATGATATATATTCATGTACTAAAGCAAATATACCACTTTAGTTTGTTTAAGTAATTTATTTAACATTTTTTACTAATTAAATATCCATCTTTTAGAGCATATTTTTTAAATTTAACCTTAATAATAAATTAGATTTATTGAATGGGAAGTTTTCAAGATATTGTTAATGGGGAAGCACCTACCCTAGTTGATTTTTTTGCAACATGGTGCGGTCCATGTAAAGCTATGCAACCACTTTTAGATCAATTAAAAAATGATATGGGTGAAAAAGTTAGAATCGTTAAGATAGATATTGACAAAAACCCTGATGCAGCTGAAAAATTTAAAGTCAGAGGAGTACCAACTTTTGTTTTGTTTAAAAGTGGTGAAATCATTTGGAGGCAAAGTGGAGGGATGCCTTTAAAAACATTAAAAGATAAAATTACACCTCACATATAATGCTCAATTTTCAATCATTATGTCAATAAATACAACACTGTTAAACAAAATTTGTACTACCCCAGGAACATCCGGTTTTGAACAAAGAATCAGAAATCTAGTTTTGGAAGAAATTAAAGGTTTAGTTGATGATGTGCAAATCGATAATATGGGTAATATATACGCGATAAAACAAGGAACATCAGATAAAAAAGTAATGGTTGGAGCCCACATGGATGAAATTGGCTTTATTGTTACTCATATTGATGATAAAGGGTTTATTCGTTTTCACACTTTAGGTGGTTTTGATCCAAAAACATTAACGGCTCAACGTGTTATCATTCATGGGAAAAAAGATATCATGGGAGTTATGGCTTCTAAACCAATTCATGTAATGTCACCTGAAGAACGAAATAAAGTGGCTAAACTTTCTGATTACTTTATTGATACAGGTTTGTCAGCTGAAGAAGTAAAAGAATTTGTTCATGTTGGAAACCCTATTACAAGAGAACGTGAGTTTATTGAAATGGGAAATTGTGTTAATGGTAAATCTTTAGATAACCGTCTGGCAGTTTTTATTTTGATTGAAACACTTAAAGCCTTAAAAGGGAAAGATATTCCATATGACTTGTATGCTGTTTTTACAGTTCAAGAAGAAGTTGGTATTAGAGGAGCGAATGTTTCTGCTATGAAAATTAAACCAGACTTTGGATTTGGATTAGATACAACGATAGCTTTTGACTTACCAGGAGCTTCACCACATGAAATGATAACACAATTAGGAGAAGGTGTTGCGATCAAAATTATGGACGCTTCAACGATTTGTGACTATAGAATGGTTAACTTTATGAAAAAAGTAGCCAATGACAAAGGCATAAAATGGCAACCAGAGATATTAACTGCAGGAGGTACAGATACTGCTGGAATTCAACGAATGACTGAGGGAGGTTCAATTGCAGGTGCAGTTTCTATTCCTACCAGGCATTTACATCAGGTAATTGAAATGGCAAATAAAGATGATATTCAAGGAAGTATAGACTTATTGACAGCTTGTATCGCTTCATTGGATCAATTTAATTGGGAGTTTAATTAAATTATTATGGTTTTTGTTACCGGAGGGACAGGGTTAATCGGAAGTCATTTATTGTTTGAATTAGTTCAAAAAGAAGAAAAGGTTCGTGCAATCTATCGAAATCCAAATGCGATTGACAAAGTTCTCAAGTTGTTCAAATATTATAATAATGATAATTCTCAATTTTTGTTTGATAAAATTGAATGGGTATCATGTGATATTTTGGATGTTGTTACTTTAGATGAGGTAATAAAAGATTGTTCAGATGTTTATCACTGTGCAGCTCTTGTTTCTTTTCATAGAAATGACTTTAATCAATTAATGAAAATTAATCGTGAAGGAACTGCAAATATAGTAAATGCTTGTTTGGATAATAATATTAGAAAATTAGCATATGTGAGTTCAACTGCTGCAATTGGTGGAGCAAATTTAGCAGATCTGGTGACAGAAGATTTAAAATGGAAACAATCTGAAAACACATCAGGATACGCGATATCAAAATACTCAGCTGAAAAAGAAGTATGGAGAGGAGTTGAAGAAGGGTTAGATATTGTTATTGTTAATCCAAGTGTAGTAATTGGGGCAGGAAATTGGAATGAAAGTTCATTGACTATTTTTAAAACAATTGAAAATGGATTAAAGTTTTATACGAGTGGTTCGAATGCATTTGTAGACGCGAGAGATGTTACTAAAACTCTAGTTCAATTAATGGAAAGCGAAATCAAAAATGAACGCTTTTTATGTGTTGGTGAGAATGCAAAATTCATTGATTTGTTTCATTTAATTTCAAAACGAATTAATAAAAAACCGCCTTACATTCTAGTACAATCTTGGTTAGCTAGCTTAACATGGCGAGTAGCAGCTTTAGTTAGTTTATTAACAGGTAAAAGATCAACTATTACTAAAGAGTCTGCAACTAGTGCATTTAATGTTACTAAATATTCGAATACTAAAATAAAGACGGCTTTAAATCATGAATTCTATACATTGGAACAAATGGTTGATAATGCAGTGAATGGGAGATTATAATTTAAGAATTAAAAATAGGGTTTAAGTAAGTGTAAATTTGAAACATTAGCTTTCGAAACAAAATTGAGTTTAAATTCTAACTTCTTATCAAACCAATCCATTCATCCACACTCAAAGCTTCATTTACAGATAAATTCCCTGATTTTGTTCTTCTTAATTTTATGAGTGTTCCACCTGAGTTGACTAATTTTCCAAAATCGTGAGCAATTGAACGGATATATGTTCCTTTTGAACATGTAATCTCAAAGCCTATTTCTGGAAAACGTTCTGAATTGATTTTGAAATCAGAAATATGAATTGAATTGGCTTTTAATTCAACCGGTTTACCAGCTCTTGCTAAATCGTATGCCCTTTTTCCGTCTACTTGTTTAGCGGAAAAGATAGGTGGAACCTGTTGAATATCGCCTAGTAATTGTTGTCTTGCTGTTTCTAAAATTTCTGAGTTAATATGTTCCGTTGGATATTCAGCATCATATTCACTTTCTAAATCATATGAAGGTGTAGTTTTTCCCAATAAGATTGTTCCAGTGTAAGTTTTTTCAGTAGTCATTAATTGCTCAATTTGTTTGGTGTGTTTTCCAATACAAAGAATTAACAAACCTGTTGCTAAGGGATCTAATGTTCCAGCGTGACCAACTTTAATTTTTTTAACTCCTAAAACTTGTTTTAAATTCCAACGTATTTTATTTACAACATCGAAGGAAGTCCAAGTCAAAGGTTTATCTACAAGGATAGTCGTTCCTTGAGCAAACTCTTGAATATTTTCAATTTTATCCAACGATTTGTAAATCAAACCCTGCAAATAATAAGATGAGTAAAGCTAAGCCTAATGCAATGCGGTAATATCCAAAAACTTTGAATCCATGTTTACTGATATAACCAATAAAAGTTTTGATTGCTAAATAGGCAACTATAAATGCTATAACATTTCCAATAACGAGGTAAATCATTTCATTATTTGTTGATTCAATTAATAAGTCTTTTTCATCCCACATACTTTTTAAAGTAGCAGCAAACATTGTAGGTACAGCTAAAAAGAATGAAAATTCAGCAGCAGCTTTACGAGTTAACTTTTGAGTTAATCCTCCAAAAATTGTTGCAGCAGATCGAGAAACTCCAGGAATCATAGCTAATGCTTGAATTGTTCCGATTATGACACCTGTTTTTATGTCAACTTCTTCAAGACCATCTTCTTCATTTTTAGCAAACCATTTATCGATAAAAAGTAAAACAATACCACCTAACAAAAGTGACGTAGCTACAACCCATACATTTTCTAATAATGAATCGATGTGTTTTTTTAGTAATAAACCTAAAATTCCTGTAGGTATAAATGCAACTCCTAGTTTGAAATAAAAATTAAAACCTTGTAAGAATTTTTTAAAATACACTACTACAACCGATAATATTGCTCCAAATTGAATTGCGACAGTGAATAATTTAACAAAATCATTAGATGCAATACCCATGAATGTTGAACAAATAATCATGTGTCCTGTAGAGGAAACAGGAAGAAACTCTGTTAAACCCTCTATAATTGCAAGGATTAAAACTTCAAAAAAACCCATTGATTAGTTAATGTTTTTTGTGTTAGTTTTCTTTTTTTTCATAATAGAGTACATGATTACTAAATATCCTGCTATGATTAACATAGGTGCTATAGTAATTCTAGTGTTACTAAACAATGCCTCTCCATCAAATTTATTTGGATCATCAGTTCCTCCTCCTATCATAAGAATAAACCCAAGAATATTTATTCCTAACCCAATTAAAAGTAACTTGTAATTCTCTCGTCTGAAAGCAAATTCTTTTTCGTTATTTTTCATTTTTATTTTAAAATATTTTAATAAAGATCGTCTAACTTCATTTTAAGAAAACGGTTTAACGCAATTCTTGTTGAAATTATTGTGATTGTAACTCCAAGAAAAAAGATGCAACTACCTAAAATGATAAAGTTTATGAGATTATATTCAATTGTAATTGACTTTAGGACGTTACTTAAAGCATAAAAGAGGGTTACCAACAAGCTTAAACCAATAATTGCAGAAATAAACCCTTGTAAAAAAGCTTGAAATATAAACGGTCTACGAATATATTTACTTGTGGCTCCGACTAATTGCATAGTTTTAATTGTAAAACGTTTAGAATATAATGCAAGTCGGATAGTATTATTAATCATTGCAATTGCTACGAAGATTAGTAGTAAAGAAATGATACCAATTAAAAACACGAATTGTTTAAAACCTAAATTAACTGATTTTACTGCTGCTTCTTCATAATTCACTTCATCTAATTCATCTTGATAGACTGTAAGTAATTGTTTTTTTATTTTTTCTAATCCTCTTTTGTTCGCATATTCTGCTTTTGGTTTAAATGCAATTGTTGCTGGAAGAGGATTTTCACCATTAAAAATACTTAGAATTTCTTGAGTATTTGATTCATCACCAGTAAACTCGTTAATTGCTCCATCTGGAGATACAAATTTTACTTCTTTAAATTTTTTCCAGGTTTTGAGTTCATCAGAAATAGACTGTATAGTGGCTGTTGGTATAGACGGTTTGAAAAATAAGTCTACCTGTAAACTTTCTTTCGCTTGACGTTGAATGTTTTCTATTCCAAGTATACCTCCGATAACAATACCCATCATGAATAATACCAAAGAAATTCCAATAACTGTTGACACGTAACTTGATCTAACACCTTTACTGTTGTATTTTTCTATCTTCTTACTCATAAATATCTATTGCGAAAGTAGAAATAATTTTTTTAATGTATAGATAATCAGTAAAAAATGGTATTTGAAAGCCAATATAAGTTTAAAAATCTTTCGTCTTTGAGTCTTGAATTTAACTCTCTTATATTAATCACTATTAAATTAATTTTTTTTAATGTAATTTTGCATGTCAAATCAAATTAAGATTGGCATAATTCGTAGTTATTTATGAAGAATATTAGAAACTTTTGTATCATCGCTCACATTGATCACGGGAAAAGTACCTTAGCAGATCGTTTACTTCAAACAACTGGTACGATTTCAGATCGTGAAATGCAGTCTCAAGCATTGGATGATATGGATTTAGAACGTGAAAGAGGAATCACAATTAAAAGTCATGCCATTCAAATGGTTTACGAACATAACGGAGAGAAGTACCGTTTAAATTTAATTGATACTCCAGGGCACGTTGACTTTTCTTATGAAGTTTCTCGTTCAATTGCAGCTTGTGAAGGAGCTTTGTTAATAGTTGATGCTTCTCAAGGTATTGAAGCACAGACAATTTCTAATTTATATTTAGCTATTGAGCATGATTTGGAAATTATTCCAATTTTAAATAAAATGGACTTACCTGGTGCAATGCCCGAAGAAGTTTCGGATCAAATTATTGATTTAATAGGTTGTGATATAGATGAAATAATCCCTGCTTCCGGTAAAACTGGATTAGGAGTAGATAAAATTTTAGATGCGATTATTAATAAAGTTCCAGCTCCCAAAGGTGATGAAAGTGCACCTTTACAAGCCATGATTTTTGATTCTGTATTTAACCCTTTTAGAGGTATTATTGCTTATTACCGTGTTTTAAACGGTGTGATTAAGAAAAATGATCGTATTAAATTTTTTAATACAGGAAGAGAATACATTGCAGACGAAATTGGTGTGTTAAAGATAAACCCTACACTTTCTCCTAAAAATGAAGTTAAAGCTGGTGATGTTGGTTATATTATTTCAGGTATCAAACAAGCAAATGAAGTTAAGGTAGGGGATACAATTACCTTGATGGATAATCCATGTGAAGACTCGATTAAAGGTTTTGAGGATGTTAAGCCAATGGTATTTGCTGGGATTTATCCAGTAGATACAGAAGATTATGAAGAATTACGTTATTCAATGGAAAAACTTCAGTTGAATGACTCCTCATTGGTTTTTGAACCAGAGGCTTCTGCTGCATTAGGTTTTGGCTTTCGTTGTGGATTTCTAGGTATGCTTCATATGGAAATTATTCAAGAACGTTTGGAGCGTGAGTTTAACATGACAGTTATTACAACTGTACCAAACGTATCTTATTATGCTTTTTCTAAAAAACATCCTGAAACACGAATTATCGTAAATAACCCTTCTGAACTTCCAGATCCTGCAGGAATGGATCATATTGAAGAACCATATATTAAAGCAACAATAATTACTAAGTCTGAATATGTTGGTGCAATTATGACTTTATGTATTGAAAAGCGTGGTGAATTAAGAAACCAAGTTTATTTAACTCAAGACAGAGTTGAATTGACTTTTGAAATGCCTTTAGCTGAAATTGTTTTTGATTTTTATGATCGTTTAAAGTCTGTTTCTAGAGGTTATGCTTCGTTTGATTACCACCCAATTGGATACAAAGAATCTGATTTAGTAAAAATGGATTTATTATTAAATGCTGAACAGGTGGATGCTTTATCTGCATTAGTTCACAGAAGTAATGCTTATGGATTAGGAAAGAAATTGTGCCTTAAGTTGAAAGAATTAATTCCGAGACAGCAGTTTGAGATTCCTGTTCAAGCCGCTATTGGAGCCAAAGTTATCGCAAGAGAGACTATCAAAGCATTACGTAAAGATGTAACTGCAAAATGTTATGGTGGTGATATAACACGTAAACGTAAGTTACTAGAAAAACAAAAAGAAGGGAAGAAACGTATGCGTCAGGTTGGTCGTGTTGAAATTCCGCAAGATGCTTTTATGGCTATTTTAAAATTAAATGATTAGTTGTGATTATGATTAAGTCTTTATTCTAGTTGCAATGTTTAATTAAGAAAATTAATATAAAAAATAGGAGCAAATGGTCAATGATTATTTGCTCCTATTTTTTTAATTTGATATCATTGAAAGTAAAGATTGTATAATTATACAAATCGTTCATCAATCTCCATCTCGTGCCCACATTTATCACAAGTTCTTAAATCTTTAGAGCTATAAAACTCCTTGAAACGAGATAAAAAGTCTTTTTCAACGTCTGCTAAAGGGAAACGATATTCTTGTAGTTTATGATTACACTTATCACAAAACCACATCAATCCGTCTGATAAATCAGTACCTTTTCTTACGCGTTCAATAACTAAACCAATTGTCCCTGCAGGTCTAATTGGATTATGTGGTATGTTCGAAGGTAAAAGAAACATTTCTCCTTCTTTGATTTGAATCTCTTGAGCTTTACCTTCTAATTGAACTTTAACTGTCATATCACCTTCTAGTTGGTAAAATAACTCTTCACTTTCATTGAAGTGATAATCTTTTCTTGCATTTGGACCTCCAACAATCATTACAATGAAATCTCCAGCTTCTTTGTATAATACTTTATTGTTTACAGGTGGTTTTAATAAATCTCGATTTTCATCGATCCACTTTTGTAAATTAAATGGTGCTAACATACTCTTTGATTTTTTTAAATTTATAAATCATTTTTGACATTTTAACTTTTTTCAAAATAAATTACGAAAGATTATTGTTGTAAAAAATGTGTTCAGAATTAGAAATATATCTATTTTAGTGTAAATTTTAATAAGATTTTTAAATATTTAACAATATAGATTAAAGATGAATTTAGATTTAACAGGAAAAGTTGCAGTTGTTTGTGGAAGCACACAAGGAATTGGAAAAACTGCTGCTATGGAATTAGCAAATATGGGAGCAAATATAGTTTTAGTTGCTCGTAATAAAGAAAAATTAGAATCAGTTAAAAATGAATTAGCATCTGATAATGGGCAATCCCACAGTTACATCATTGCAGACTTCACAAAGCCAGTTGAATTAGAGCAAACAATTCATAATTGGGTAAAAGCAGGAAATAACGCACATATCTTAATTAATAATACGGGTGGACCAAAAGGTGGACCAATCATAGATGCTCCAGTACACGAATTTTTGGATGCTTTTAATCAACATTTGGTTTGTAATCATATTATGGTTCAAAACTTGTACCCTTTAATGAAAGAAGGAGGCTTCGGACGTATTATCAATGTAATATCTACAAGTGTTAAACAACCATTACCAAATTTAGGAGTGTCAAATACAATTAGAGGTGCAGTTGGAAATTGGAGTAAGACATTAGCAAATGAATTAGGTCAGTTTAATATTACGGTAAACAATGTTTTACCAGGAGCTACAAATACTGATCGTTTACAAACATTAGCACAAATTAAATCTGAAAAGGTAAATGAATCGGTTGATGCTGTTTTAGAAGAGATGGGATCAGAATCACCAATGAAACGAATTGCGCAACCTCAAGAGGTAGCTGCAGCGATTGCTTTTTTAGCTTCTCCAGCTGCAAGTTATATTAATGGAATTAATATTCCAGTCGACGGAGGGAGAACTAAATCATTATAAAAAAATAAAGAGCTGATACAAAGTCAGCTCTTTATTTAGAATCAAGATGAAATGAAAAAGATTTTTAGTTAAATTTAATGATTAAGAAATAAAACACTCAAATCAACTTATTTTCAAATTAATTACTTAAACCAACTCGCATACATAACATAGTTATTAGCGATACGTTGAACTTCACCTTCAAATAATTCTTTGCTTAAAGATTTTACTTTCTTAGCTGGAACTCCTGCATATACGCTTCCGCTTTCAACTCGTGTTCCTTCCAACAAAACTGCTCCTGCTGCAATAATGCAATTCGATTCGATGTGACAATTATCCATTACAATCGCTCCCATACCAATTAATACATTATCATCAACATTACAACCGTGAACTAATGCATTGTGTCCAACTGAAACATTATTTCCAAGATTAACCTTGGTTTTTTCATAAGTTGCATGAATTACTGCTCCATCTTGAATGTTTACTTTGTTTCCCATTTTGATAGAGTTTACATCTCCTCTAACAACAGCGTTAAACCAAATAGAACAATCACTCCCCATTTCCACATCTCCAATCAAAGTTGCTGTTGGTGCTAAGAAACAATTTTTGCCTATCTCAGGAGTTTTATCTCTACAAGTAATTATATGTGCCATTTTATTTTTTTTATAACCTCAGTTCGATTAATAAAACAAAGTCAAAATTAATTTTATTTTTGAGAACAAGGCATATTTTAAAGGGATAGCAGAGGCTATCTCGTAAAATATAACGTAAGTTATCAGAATTAAAATTAACATAGAAATAAGCCTTTTCGCTATAAAACAGCGATCTACTTCTCTTTTTATCATCGAAATATCTCGATATTCCGATTCAAAAAATATCGTATCTCACTATTTTATATTATAACGTTTTGACAAAGTTTTATTAACCGAACTGAGGTTAATAGTCTGCCATAGCATTAAAGAAAGGTTCCATTAAATCTACAACGTGACTGGATGAACAATTAAAATTATTTACAATTATTGCAAAAGCTAACGTTTTCCCTGTTTTAGTTTCCACATAGCCTGCGTATGCCTTTACATTATTCAAAGTTCCACTTTTTGCCTTAATTCTTCCATGTCCAAGTTGGTTTTTACACACACCCTTTAATGTACCACTGCAACCTGTAATAGGTAAAGTAGATAGAAAGTCATTGTAAATTGAATCCTTATAAATTCCTTTCAAGAGTTGGCAAAAATGATTGGCACTAATAGCGTTTGAACGAGATAAGCCACTTCCATCTTTGAGGTTAAATCCTTCTAAATCGATATCGTTTTTCCAGGTAGATTTTATAAGTTCAATACCCTGACTAGTTGAACCAAACCCTGTTTTTTCATAAGAAGTAATAAATAGAAGTTGTTCAGCAAATAAATTAATACTGTTATGGTTAGTTTCCTTAAGAATATTAATTAGTTCTTCACCTTTGTATTCAAATAAAAGATTAGTTGTTTCATATTTGGGAAGATTTGA
>CAZOLZ010000032.1:0-28242 GCA_964580965.1 uncultured Flavobacteriales bacterium
TACCCATTGAACCTGTCAGGATAATGCCTGCGTAGGGAAGATGATTGAAAATATTATTAATGCTAATTTTTATTACGTAAAGAATTGGCCCCTTGTTCTTGTCAAATTTTAATACAAAATGAAAACAAGAATTTCAAAATTATTGTGCTTTTTAGCACTAAGTTCAACAAGTAGTTTTTTTGCTCAAAATTCCATCAAAGGAATAGTCACCAACGAACAAGGTGAAACTTTACCCGGTGTTTCTATTCGTATGAAAAACACATATGAAGGTACCCAAACAAATGATAAAGGAAACTATGAGCTATCGAATATCAAAGCTGATAGTGTGCAGTTACAATATTCTTTTTTAGGATATGAAACAAAAATGGTAACTGTTCTTTTTAAAGAACCAACCATTGAAAAAAACATTCAACTTACAATTTCATCAAAAATGATGGAAGAGGTTCAAGTATCAGCTATTCGTGCTGAAAACAACACACCAACAACCTATACTAACTTAAATAAAGAAGAAATCAATCAAGGTAACTTTGGTCAAGACTTACCATTTTTATTAAGGTCAACACCATCAACAGTCGTAACTTCAGATGCAGGCGCCGGTGTTGGTTATACAGGTATCAGTATCAGAGGTGTAGACCCTACTCGTACAAACGTTACTGTTAATGGTATCCCTCTAAATGATGCGGAATCTCATGGTGTTTGGTGGGTAAATATGCCAGATTTTGCTTCATCAACTGAAAACATTCAAATTCAACGTGGTGTCGGAAGTTCTACAAATGGTGCTGCCGCATTTGGTGCTAGTATCAATATTAAAACAGACAATATTCAACAAGATGCTTATGCAACAATTGACAATAGTGTTGGTTCATTCAACACTTTCAAGAACAATGTCAAAGTAGGAACTGGTATTATCAATGAAAAGTTTTCTTTTGATGCGCGTTTATCACAAATTAAATCTGACGGTTTTATTGATAGAGCCTCTTCTGATTTAAAATCATACTTTTTATCAGGAGCTTACATTGGAAATAAAACATTAGTTAAAGCTAACATGTTTATTGGAAATGAGCGAACATATCAAGCTTGGTATGGGGTACCTGAAGCTAAATATGATGGTGACACACAAGGGTTAATTAATCATTACAAAAATAATAAATATGATTCAGTTACAAATCCATATGGGATTTATTACTTTGATGAAGATTCTATTAATTTATTTTCTGCTAAAAACAGAACATATAACTACTATGACTACAAAAATGAAGTTGATAACTATACACAAAAACACTACCAATTGCATTTAACTCATTCATTTAACACAAAATTAAATGTAAATGTTTCTGGTCACTACACAAAAGGATATGGCTATTATGAACAATACCGCAACAATGATGACTTTGATACATATGGTTTAACTCCTGTTGTATACTCTAACGATACTGTTACATCTACCGACTTAATCAGAAGAAGATGGTTAGATAATGATTATTACGGAGCAATCTTTGCTTTAAACTATACCAATCTTAAGAACTTAAAATTGGTATTTGGAGGTGATGTTAATCAGTATGTAGGTAAACATTATGGAGAAATTATTTGGGCTAGAAATGCTTCAAGCAGTGAAATTAATCAGAACTACTATGATAATGATGCGACAAAAAATACAGTTTCAACATACTTAAAAGGTAATTACAGTTATCATAAATTTAATTTTTACGCAGATTTACAGTTGAGAAATATCTATTACGCTTACTTAGGTAACCAACAAACAAGTTCAGGTTTTACAGCATTAACTCAAAATGTAAACTTTACATTCTTTAACCCAAAAGCAGGCTTAACATATAACATTAATAACATTTCAAGAATTTATGGATCTTATGCCGTATCAAATCGTGAACCTGTTCGAAATGATTTTGTAAATAGTTCAAACAATAGTCAACCAAAACCAGAAAATCTACAAAATATTGAAGTTGGTTACAAATTGAATAAACAAAAATATTTTTTCAATGCGAACTATTATATGATGTACTATAAAGATCAATTGATTTTAACAGGAGAAATTAATGACGTCGGTGCATATGTTCGTTCTAATGTAGATGAGAGTTACAGAACAGGGGTGGAATTGGAATTTGGATATCAAGTTTTGAAAACATTAAGTTTTTCAGGAAACTTAATGTTGAGTCAAAATAAAATCAAAGCATTTAACGAATATATTGATAGCTATGACTCAAACTGGAATTGGAGTCAAGAAGTTGTTGAACATAAAAATACTGATATTGCATTTTCCCCTAACACAATTGTTTCTTTAGGATTAATGTATGAACCAGTTAAAAATTTAGAAATTGGTTTAACTTCAAAATACGTTGGTAAACAATTTTTAGATAATACTTCTTCAGATTCACGTTCACTAGATGCATACTACTTAACAAACATGAATATAAGTTACGCAACTAAATTCTTAGGTTTCAAAGAAGTGAAATTTGGGTTATTAGTTAACAATATTCTTGACTTTAAATATGCCAACAATGGCTATACTTGGGGTTATAATTTTGATGGAACTAGAATCGTTGAAAACTATGTGTACCCTCAAGCTGGAAGAAACTTCTTATTAAGAGCAACATTTAACTTTTAATACATAGTCTCAAACTTTAAAATAATAATATGGGGGGTTCATTTGTATGAACACCCCATATTTATATTATTGATACCACATGAATATAAAGCAAATATTTCAAAACTATTTTACAAATGAAGATGGTTCTTATAAAAATGAAATCACTTCAGAAATATTAGATATTATTTATCGTGAAAAATTATTCAAAAGCTTTTTACCAAAGGAGTTAAGTGGTCTCTCCTTCTCTATTCATGAAACCCTAGATTTAATCAAAACCTGTTCATACGTCAATGGAAGTTTAGGCTGGCTCATTCAAATTGGAAATGGTGGAAATTATTTCGCTTCTAACTTTCCAAAAGAACAATCTATTCAACTGTTTTCTTCTCAAAAAGCTGTTATTGCAGGAAGTGGCTCCATAAATGGAACTGTAGAAAGAGTAAATAACGGATGGCGTATAAATGGAAAATGGAAGTATTGTAGTGGATCAGACTATGCAACATTATTTACCTTTTGTATTGAAATTGATGGAGAAATATGGGCTGTAATCGCAGAAAAAGAACAAGTTATTGTTCACCAAGATTGGAATACATTTGGAATGAAAGCTACTTCAACTAATTCAATCGAACTCAAAAACCAATTCATAAAAAAAGAACAATTATTTAAAGTCGACAGACAATTAAGTTGGGAAGACTACCCTATTTTTAAATTACCTTTTCTGATTTATGCTCAAGTCTTTTTTGTCCATAATTTATACGGAATGTTAGATCGATTAGGAGATGAAAGTCAGTCTGATGATTTAAAAAGAGAAACGAAACAATTATTAGCTTCAAGTATAAAGGAACATCAATCAATACTTGAAAGTGTAGAAAAAAATCCAATAATCGATGAAATTACTCAAAATCACTTTATGGACAGGTATAAAAAGCAAGTAACTAATATTCAGAATCAAGCTTTAAAATTATTTTCAGCTAAAAGTATTGATGCTGTATACGAAAACAATATTTCAGGAATCTTTTTTAGAGATATTTTGACTGTTTGTCAACATAAGTTATTTAAATAAAAAAAGCTGTTCATGTAGAACAGCTTTTTAAATTTTATTATAATTGACCATCGGAATGGTAAACTCCTTCTTTAAAGACTTTAACTTTCAATAAGATTCCATCTTCATCGTATTCATAAACTTTTCCTTCCCAAAGAGCCCCTTTCTTAAAAATACCATCTAACCAAATCTCATCATTGTCATTGTAAACCTTATTATATCCATCAGGAAGAAAAGTTACCCCTTTAGTTTTAGGAGAAGCAATTTTAGGAGCCTTTTCTTTAGATTTATTTGGATCATCAACTACAACACTTGGATTTACCATTTCTTTATGTTCACTTAGAGCAACGCTTCCATCTTCAGCGTACTCAATTTCTTCTTTTATATCACCATTTTCATAGTATCTAACGGCTTTACCTGTAGGAACACCATTAATAGAAGTATATTCAAATTCTAATTGACCATTATCGTAATAATATTTTATATCACCTTCCTCTTTACCTTCTTCATTATAAAAAGCTAAATATTCCACTTGACCATTAATATTGTATCTTACAAGAGAATCTGCGTATTTATTTTTTAGAAAAGATCCTTTTTCCTTAATATTACCATTAGGGTGATATTTAATATATGCCCCTTGTGGTCTGTTATTTACATAAGTACCTTTCAATTTAGGAGTTATTCCATCATGATGATATTTAATCCAAGTACCTTCTTTACGATCATCTTTGTATTCACCTTCTTCAATTTTACCATCCATAGGGTAACCCAAATTAGGACGATCTTTACCAAAGTAAATCCACCTTCCTTGCTTTCTCCCTTCATTATCAGTCTTATTGATTTTGTTTCTATTACCTTGAAGATTATAGCTATGGGAATAAGAAGAAAAACTCAACAATGTTGAAAATATTAAAAAAGATATCAATAATCTATAAATCATCTACTTAAGTATTTCACTTTTGTTTTTATTTACACAATGTACAAACAAATTCTCAGGAATCAACCAATAATATAATAAAATTCGATTAAATAATGAATAATTCCTATTAATTAATTATCTAATTCTTCGAATTTAAAAGAGTAACATCTACATTTTCAAGCATAGTGTCAACGATTTTACTAACATCGAACTCATGTTTCCACCCCCAATCTTTACGAGCTTCAGTATCATCTACGGATTTTGGCCAAGTATCAGCTATTTCTTGCCTAAAATCAGGATTGTATTCAATTTCAAAATCTGATTTTCTTAGTTTTATTGCATCAGACAAAGATTTTGGAGTAAACGAACAACCTGAAACATTATACGATGAACGAATTGAGATATTCTCTTTAGGTGCTTCCATCAATTCAATGGTAGCCCTAATTGCATCTTGCATATACATCATTGGCAATTCAGTTTCTGCGGATAAAAAACTTTCATAAGTTTCACTTAATTTAGCTTTGTAAAAAATATCAACCGCATAATCTGTTGTTCCACCTCCCGGTAAACTTGTATATGATATCAAACCTGGATAACGAATACTTCTTACATCGACTCCATATCTATTATAGTAATACTCACACCAACGTTCACCTGCTTGTTTAGAAATACCATAAACTGTCGTTGGTTCCATCACAGTACACTGTGGAGTCATATTTTTTGGAGTAGTTGGTCCAAAAACAGCAATTGAACTTGGCCAAAATATTTTTGAAACGTATCCTTCTTTAGCTAAATCTAATACCGTGAATAGTCCTTCCATGTTCAACCTCCATGCAAAATCTGGATTTTTTTCTGCAGTTGCAGATAATAAGGCTGCCAATAAGTAAACCTCATCTATTTTATTAGAGATTATGAAATCTCTCACATTCTCTCTGTTTAAAATATCCATTTTTATGTATGGGCCATTTGCTATAATCGCTGGACATTTGTCTCTCAAATCGGAAGCAATTACATTATCATTTCCAAATTTGGTTCTTAAATTAAGTACTAATTCTGAACCAATTTGACCACATGCCCCTACTACAAGTATTTTTTTCATCTTTTCCTTATTCCTTTTAGAAATAATGTATTTATATATCTTCTCAAAATCAATGTGCAAATTTAATTCTTTAACTGAATATAGGTACAATTTACAGAAATAAGTTTGTTATTATTTTAACACTTAAGGTTTTTTTTATAACACCTTTTTAATTATATTTGTCTAACATGAAAAAAATGGTATATGTGGTATGAATTATTACTTAAAACTCAATTTTTAATCAAACGAAATCCTGAGTGATTTAGACGACTTTTTAACACGTAACTTAAAACAATTTCATATTTTTAACCAAAATTCAAACATTTTAAAATGCCTTTTTATCATAAACTAGGGAAAATCCCTCATAAAAGACATACAGTTTTCGAAAAGGACAATGGAGGAATCCATTATGAACAACTTTTCGGTACTGAAGGGTTTCATGGATTCGCTTCATTATTGTATCATGTCCATAGACCAACTCAAATAAAATCTGTTTCTGAACCAATAGACTTAACTCCAAAAGCTGCAGTTGATAAGAATATTTCATCACGAATGTTAAGAGGTTTTGATGTAAAACCTGCAGATGACTTTTTAGACAGCCGTAAAATCGTTTTATTTAACAATGACTTAAATATTGCTGTTGCTGCTCCTAAAAAATCTTTGCGTGAATATTTTTACAAAAACGCAGATGCTGATGAAGTAATTTTTATTCATCAAGGCAAAGGAAAGTTAAGAACATTAGTAGGCAACATTGATTTCGAATATGGTGATTACTTAGTTATACCTAGAGGCATGATCTACCAAATCGATTTTGAATCAGATCAAAATAGACTGTTTATTGTTGAATCATTTAGTCCTGTTTTAACTCCTCGTAACTACAGAAATGGCTTTGGACAATTATTAGAACACTCACCATTTTGTGAGCGTGACTTTAAAACTCCATACGAATTAGAAACACATGATGAAAAAGGCGATTTCTTAATTAAGATAAAAAAAGAAAACGTTTTACACGAAGTCGTGTATGCCTCTCACCCTTTCGATGTTGTTGGTTGGGATGGTTATAACTTCCCTTATGCATTCAGCATTCATGACTTTGAACCTATTACTGGTCGTATTCACATGCCTCCTCCAATTCACCAGAATTTTGAAGGGCATAACTTTGTGATTTGTTCATTTGTACCTCGTTTGTACGATTACCATCCAAAATCAATTCCTGCACCTTATAATCATAGTAATATTGACTCTGATGAAGTCTTATATTATGTTGATGGAGATTTCATGAGTAGAAACCATGTTGAAAAAGGTTATATCTCTTTACATCCAGGGGGAATACCACATGGCCCTCACCCAGGAGCTATGGAAAGAAGCATTGGACAAAAAGAGACATTAGAATTAGCTGTTATGGTTGATACATTTAGACCATTAAAGTTAACTCAAGATGCTATCGAAATGCAGGATCCAAGTTATATGACAAGTTGGTTAGAATAACCTATTATTATATCTCAAGATATAATTGGCTAGAGCTGAGAATAAATTTGAATTCTCAAAAATATATTGTAACTTATTTTTAAACATTTAAATAAAAATTAAACATTTTAATTAATATGGCTAAAGAGATTAAAAACGTAGAATACGGATTAGAAAAAATATTTGAAGGAGCAGAAGATTTCCTACCCTTACTAGGTACTGATTATGTAGAGTTTTATGTAGGTAATGCTAAACAATCCGCTCACTTTTACAAAACAGCATTTGGGTTTCAAGACTTTGCATACGCTGGTCTAGAAACTGGAATGACTGATCGTGTGTCTTATGTTTTGAAACAAGATAAAATTAAATTAGTTTTAACAACTGCTTTAACAAGCGACTCTCCAATTGGTGAACATGTAAAAAAGCATGGTGATGGTGTAAAAATCGTTGCTCTTTGGGTTGAAGATGCAAAGAGTGCTTGGGAAGAAACAACTAAAAGAGGTGCAAAATCTTTCATGGAACCAACAGTTGAAAAAGATGAGCACGGTGAAGTTGTTAGAGCTGGTATTTACACATATGGTGAAACAGTACATATGTTTGTTGAACGTAAAAACT
Source organism: uncultured Flavobacteriales bacterium (assembly GCA_964580965.1). Classification (GTDB taxonomy): domain Bacteria; phylum Bacteroidota; class Bacteroidia; order Flavobacteriales_D; family Crocinitomicaceae; genus CAIUKX01. The sequence continues at coordinate 7,724 of CAZOLZ010000032.1, forward strand.
ATAAAGGAGAATTTTTACCAGGCTTTATCAAATTAGAAACTGGATACAACCCAACTCCTACTGGACTAAAATACATTGACCACATGGTTGGAAATGTTGGTTGGGGTGAAATGAACACTTGGGTTAAATGGTATGAAGATGTTATGGGATTTGTAAACTTCTTATCATTTGATGACAAGCAAATTCATACTGAATACTCTGCCTTAATGTCTAAAGTAATGAGTAATGGTAATGGTAGGATAAAATTCCCAATCAATGAACCTGCCGAAGGTAAAAAACGTTCTCAAATTGAAGAGTATTTAGATTTTTATGAGGGTCCAGGTGTTCAACATATCGCTGTAGCTACTGATGACATCATAAAAACAGTTGCTGAATTAAGAGCCAGAGGTGTTGAATTTTTACCTCCACCACCACAAACATATTACGATGAAATCCCTGCTCGCTTGGGTTCTCACATGGATATAATGAAAGAAGACATCAAAGAACTTCAAAAATTATCAATCCTTGTTGATGCTGATGAAGAAGGTTATTTATTACAAATCTTTACAAAACCAGTAGAAGACAGACCTACTTTATTCTTCGAAATTATTCAGAGAATGGGAGCTAAAGGTTTTGGAGCTGGTAACTTCAAAGCATTGTTTGAATCAATTGAAAGAGAACAAGCAAAAAGAGGAACACTTTAATATACTTTAGTTTTTAGAAGCTAGTGTATTTTAATATAAATTATTAAAAATGGTGCTATTGAATCGATAGCACCATTTTTTAATTTATTTCAATTTGATATACAACTATAAAGGCTCCCATTTCTGAAAGCCTTTCTTTATAACTCACATCAAATATTCAAAATTATAAATTACTCGATAACCATCTTTCCATCACACTCACCTCAACTCCTTTGCGTTCTGCTATCGAAGTAACCTGTTCCAGCGTTATTTTACCAACTCCGAGATATTTGGCTTCTGGATTACCAAAATACCATCCGCTCACTGAGCTCGCTGGTAACATTGCTAAACTTTCAGTCAAGGATACTCCAGTAATATTTGTAGCATCTAAAATTCTAAATAATTCCGTTTTCTCTGTATGATCAGGACAAGCAGGATAACCTGGAGCAGGACGAATCCCTTTGTATTGTTCTTTAATTAATTCATTATTAGACAATTCTTCATCGGAAGCATATCCCCAAAGTTCTTTACGTACTTTTTCGTGCATTAATTCTGCAAAAGCTTCTGCTAATCTATCCGCTAATGCTTTTATTAAAATTGAATTATAATCGTCGTGATCCGCTTCGAAACGAGCAACATATTGATCTAAACCTCCTCCTGACGTCACAACAAAACCTCCTATATAATCAATTCTTCCTGAATCTTTTGGCGCTATAAAATCAGATAAAGCTATATTCGGTTGACCTACTACTTTTTTCGTTTGTTGACGTAAGGTATGTTGAACCATCAAAATTTCAGAACGTGTTTCATCTGCATAAATTTCAATATCGTCACCAACTGAATTTGCAGGAAATAATCCTACCACAGCATTCGCTTTCAACCCTTTTTCTGAAACGATTTGTTGCAACATTTTTTGTGCATCTTCATACAGTTTTGTTGCCTCTTGTCCAACTACCTCATCCTGTAAAATATCAGGAAACTTACCGTGTAACTCCCACGTTTGAAAGAATGGTGTCCAATCAATATAATTTACTAATTCTTCTAAATCATACGAATGAAAAGATTTAACTCCTAACTGCTTTGGTTTTGTTATAGAAGTCGTTGCCCAATCGATTTGGTATTTATTTGCTCTTGCCTCTTTTAATGCTATCAGCTGTTTAGTAACCTTACTCTTCTCGTGATGTACGCGCATACGTTCGTATTCTGCCTTTACATCTTTCACAAAAGCACCTTTTTTAGGGCCTAATAAACTTTCAACAACCGTAACTGAACGTGAAGCATCAAGTACGTGAACAGTCTGTCCTTTCGTATAATTTTGTTCAATTTTAACCGCTGTATGTACCTTTGAAGTCGTTGCACCACCAATCAATAATGGAATTTTCAAATTAGCACGTTCCATTTCTTTCGCAACTGTTACCATTTCATCCAATGAAGGTGTAATTAAGCCACTTAAACCAATAGCATCAACATTTTCTTCAATTGCAATTTGAATGATTTTTTCAGTCGGAACCATTACTCCTAAATCAATCACCTCATAATTGTTACAACCTAGCACAACACCTACAATATTTTTCCCAATATCATGTACATCTCCTTTTACCGTGGCCATTAAAACTTTTCCGTGAAACGATTGTTTTCCATCTTTTTCAGCTTCAATAAAAGGTAATAAATAAGCTACTGCTTTTTTCATTACTCGAGCAGATTTAACCACTTGAGGTAAAAACATTTTTCCGCTTCCAAATAAATCCCCAACGATGTTCATTCCATCCATCAAAGGACCTTCTATGACTTGAATTGGTCTTTCGTATAATTTTCGACATTCTTCAACATCCTCATCGATAAATTCAACGATTCCTTTTACCAAAGCATGAGCTAAACGTTCTTGTACAGTTACATTTCGCCATGATAAGTCAACCTCTTTTTTCTTTCCTTCTCCTTTAAATGTTTCGGCATATTCCAATAAACGTTCAGTTGCATCTTCACGTCTATTTAGTAAAACATCTTCAACATAGGTCAATAATTCTTTATTTATATCATCGTAAACCTCTAGCATAGAAGGGTTCACGATTCCCATATCCATTCCTTCTTTGATAGCATGGTATAAAAAAGCTGAATGCATCGCTTCTCTAACGACATTGTTTCCTCGAAACGAGAAAGAAACATTCGAAACTCCACCACTCACATGCGCACCAGGAAGATTTTCACGAATCCATCTTGTTGCGCTAAAAAAGTCAACCGCATTGTTATTATGCTCTTCCATTCCCGTAGCAACAGGGAAAATATTTGGATCAAAAATGATATCATACTGGTTAAAACCTACTTTCTCAACTAAAATATCATACGAACGTTTACAAATCTCTACCCTTCTTTCGTATGTATCAGCTTGACCATTTTCATCAAAGGCCATTACAATAACCGCTGCTCCATAACGGCGAATCGTTTTTGCCTTTTCAATAAAAGCCTCTTCTCCCTCTTTTAAAGAAATTGAATTTACAACACCTTTACCTTGAACACATTTTAATCCAGCTTCGATAATTTCCCATTTAGAGCTATCAATCATTACAGGAACACGAGCGATATCTGGTTCGGAAGCAATCAGATTCAAAAATTTAACCATCGCCTCTACACCATCAATCATTCCTTCGTCCATATTGACATCAATGATTTGAGCTCCTCCTTCCACTTGTTCTCTTGCAACTGCCAAAGCTGATTCAAAATCTCCTTCTTTAATCATTCTTAAAAAAGCCTTTGAACCAGTGACATTTGTACGTTCACCAACGTTTACAAAATTACTTTCAGGAGTTACGATTAAAGGTTCTAACCCTGATAATTGCAATGTTACTTCATTTTTATCTAACATAACACTTATCCAATTTTCTTGGTTCGTACAGCCCTGCTAAATCAGTAATAACTTTAATATGTTCCGGAGTTGTACCACAACAACCACCAATAATATTAACTAAATTTTCGTCTAAAAACTCTTTTATTTGATTTCCCATCATTTCAGGAGTTTCGTCATACTCCCCAAACTCATTTGGTAAGCCTGCATTTGGATGAGCACTTACATAAAATGGAGATTTTTTATCCAATACTTGTAAATATGGACGCATCATTGAAGCACCTAAAGCACAATTTAAACCAACGCTCAACAAAGGCATATGGGAAATTGAAATCAAAAATGCTTCCGTAGTTTGTCCTGTTAATGTACGTCCACTTTGATCGGTAATCGTACCAGAAACCATTATTGGAAGTTTTTTACCTTTTACCTCGCATACTTCATCAATTGCATATAAAGCAGCTTTAGCATTTAATGTATCAAAGACTGTTTCTACTAATAATAAATCAACACCACCTTCCATTAAGGCTTCAACTTGTTGTTTGTAAGCTGAAACCAATTCATCGAAAGAAATAGCTCTAAATCCTGGATCATTTACATCTGGAGAAATCGATGCCGTTCTGTTTGTTGGTCCGATTGAACCAGCTACAAAACGTGGTTTATCTGGATTTTTAACTGTAAATTCATCAGCTACTTCTCGTGCTATTTTTGCACTTTGAAAATTAATATCCCAAACATACTCTTCCAACTGATAATCAGCTTGAGCAATTGTTGTTCCAGAAAAGGTATTTGTTTCAGCGATATCTGCACCTGCTTCAAAATAAGCTTTGTGAATTTCCTTGATAATTTCAGGTCGTGTTAAAGACAGTAAGTCATTATTCCCTTTCAACGAACTTTGATGATTTTCAAACCAACCTTTACGAAAATCCTTTTCTTCCAACTTATAGCGTTGAATCATTGTTCCCATTGCTCCATCTAGCACAAGGATTTTCTCTTTTAAAATATCATAAATTAAATGCATAGCAATAAAATAAACGTTCTTTACTGAACATTTAGATAGCTTTATGAAAAAAGAATGGAAACTTTCCATACAATCAACTTATCTTATCAATCTGCAACTGACAGGATTTGGCACCTATTCCTCAGGAGAGGAGGTTGCCAAGGTTTCACAGGGCCTTTCCCTCCACCTTTCTTCATAAGTTATTTAAATGAACTAATACAAAAGTAATTTTTAATTCGATATTTTGCAAAGGAAAAAACTTTTTAAGTATAATTATTTATGACAATTTGTCCTAAAAACCACTCGGCATAAAAATTGACAATTTATTATTTATGAAAAAAACTCAATTCGGTTCAACATTAGAGTCTTTACTTTACCCTACATTGCTTTTAACTATACTGTGGTTAATTTATTGGGCTGAACAACTTTTTCAGTTTCCATTTTACAAATTAGGTGTTTTACCAAAAACACTAGAAGGTCTGAAAGGTATTCTTTTTATGCCCTTCATTCACTCTAAAGAACCTGAACATTTAATTAATAACTCGGGACCAATTTTTATTCTATTAGCCACCTTAATTTATTTCTATCGTAGTATTGCCTTAAAAACATTCTTATATATATGGCTAATAAGCGGAGTTCTTATTTGGTTATTTGCTGCAAATAAAGGCTCTTATCACATAGGTATTAGCGGTGTTATTTATGGATTGGCTTCTTTTATATTTTTTAGCGGTTATTGGCGAAAATATTTACCCTTACAAGCAATTTCTTTGTTTGTTGCTTTTTTCTATGGTTCAATGGTTTGGGGAGTATTACCTTATAAACCAACAATTTCTTGGGAAGGTCACTTAATGGGAATGCTCGTTGGAATTTTCTTAGCTTACCGTTTTCGAAAAATTGGACCTATACGACCGAAATACCAATACGAAATTGAAAAAGAAATGGGGATTGAACCTCCTGATTTGGAAGGCATTTGGCTTGAACAACAAGTACAATTGGAAGAAGAACATTTTAAACAGAACATACCTAGACAAGCTCAGCAACCAATAAAGATTGAAAATGAGAATGAAACGCAAAAAGAGGTTTTACCTATACAAAACCTGACAAATGGCGTAAAAATTGTTTATCATTTTAAGAAAAAAGAAGAGTGAGTGTATTTTCTCCTTTCAAGTATTATCTATATTAATATTCTTCTTTTGGCGAAAATAAAACTTCAACCTTTCCAATTCCTTGAGTTACCTCATTCCAATCATTCACAGCCAAATTAATTGTACAGATATTAGCTGTTTCCAGATAAATATTTTGATTCGATAGATAACTTGCCAATTCGGATATCCCTTCATTGTGTCCAATAAGAATGATTTCATCACCTTGAGCTTTATCAGAAACAAAACGTAACAACTGTCCATAAGAAGCTAGATACAAGTCTTCAGAAAAAATTGGCTTTGAATTATCACTAATTGAAGTTAAAGCGCTCAATGTTTGACGTGTACGTTTCGCAGATGAACATAAAACTTGTTGTACTTGAACATTATTCATTTTCAAGAATTGGTTAACCAATTTCAATTGAGAATCTGCTTTTTCATGTAAATCACGATCGAAGTCTTTTCCACTTTTTGAAAAAGCATTTGCTTTAGCGTGTCTTACTAAATGTAGTTTTTTCATAATACTTAATAATCCTAATTAGATTATAAAAAAGGCAAACCATAAGCCGGATTCTGTTTTAAACTATCATTTATCTAGCCCTAAATTCACACTTAGAGTCCATCGACCTACCCTCCAAGATCGGGCGAGCAACCCTCAAGCCTTGGTATACATGGTCTTTCAGTCCGTAAGGTTTACCCTGCTACTAATGTCACCATTAGCACGGTGAGCTCTTACCTCACCTTTTCACCTTTTCCCCGATAAATCGAGGTAGTTTATTTTCTGCGGCACTTTCTGTTCTTATAACTTTAAATAAAAGACCTTCCCGTTAGGAAGTACGGTGCTCTATACTGTCCAGACTTTCCTCCTCGTCTATTTCAACGCGGCGATAGTTGATTTGCCAATACAAATTTACACTTTTTTTTAACCTTTCAACACTAACGTAAATAGTTTACGTACTTCATACTACATATTTGTATTGTAAATTATAAATAAAAGATTATGAGAGCGCAAATACAAAAGGTAAATTTAGAAAAAATTTCATTTGAAACAGGTAATCAATCGGTTCAGCTTCAAGCAAATATAAAAGAAGGAAATCTATCTTTTAAAACTGATATATATATCGATTACTCAGAATTAAATAATATTCTAAATCATATTCAAAAAGAATTAAATGATGAATTAGAAGTAAGTTCGTTATTTGAAAGTGAAAAAATGTATGATGGAAATTTATTTTATCAATTAGACTTATCAAAAAATACAGACAAACTAATTGAAATTCAAAATGTTATATATAATAAAGAGTTTAAAAGAATCAGAGCATAATATTGGCATTAAACAGTTAAATCAATCGTAAATGTATTTTTAAAAAAAAAAATGTATATTAGTCAAATATTATAGTATAAAATACTTCATATTAAGTCTACATATGCGTAAAATACATTTATTCCTTTTTGTTATAAGTGGTTTAATAATTAACTCTTGTATCAAACACGAAATAATCCCAGCACCAGAATATACTGTTGATCTAACATACAGTTTCGCTGGAGTAATAGACGGACAAAATGTTTCATTATCTCCAGATTCTGCAGCCTATATTTGTAATCCAACACAAGAAAAAAACTTAGTCTCTCCCCCACAATTATCTTCTGCAATTTATTATTCTACAATTTCGTCTTCTTCTGCAACAGCAGCAATGGAAATTGGTTTAGGTAAAATTGACTGGGATCGATCTGGTGGTGATGATCCAGCATTAAATGATTTTAACGACTTCTTCATAGCTACCGCAAACGCATTCCCTTCTTATAAAGATTTTTGTAACCCTGGTTTTAGAGTAGTATACACTGATGAAAATGGTGCCATATATAAATCTAGTGAAAACAGCACACAATATCAAGATGTAAAATTCACTAACATTAAACAAGATAGTGATGCAACAGGTGATTATTCAAAATTCACTTGTACATTTAATTGTTATGTTTACTACGATTCTGGAACAGCAATGCAAACAGGAAAAGATTCTTTAAAAATACAAATGGGTAAATTTAAAGGCTGGTTTAAAAAATAAAAACTAAATTGTAATTTCAAATGTCAAATTCTATAAAAATAGCAATCATTGGAGATTATAATTTTACCTATAATTCACATCAGGCAACTAATCTTTCTTTAGATCATGCTAGTAGATTCCTTGATATTGAAATCAATTATTATTGGATAAAAGTAAGTGAAGTAAACCAGGTTAAACCCTCTTATTTCGAACAATACGATGGTATTTGGATCGCTCCAGGCCCCTTCAAAAATATCTTCTTCTTGAATGGTGTAATTCAGACTATATTAAAAACTGAAATCCCTGTATTAATTACCGGAGATGGATTTAAGAACTTTATTGAAGTTATCGCTAACAATATTCACTTTAATCCAAACAAAGAAAAATTAATTTCTGATAATTTAGTGGAAGGTCAACAATTCGAACAACTTCAAATCTTACCTCATTCTGAAGCATTCCTTAAGTTATATGAATATCATAACACGATAGAGTTAACCTCTTCTAGATTCAGTATTTACCCACACCTTTTACAACAATTAAAAGAAGAAACTATCGATATTGAAGCATACAATGAATTTGAAGAACCTGAAGTTGTAACAATGAAAAAACATACTTTTTTCCTAGCTTGTGGTTATTCGCCACAGATTTCTTCAACAAGAGCAATTCCTCATCCGGTAATTTATACTTTTGTAAAAGGTTGTCTCGAGTTTCATGAAAAGAATGTTGATTTATAACAACTTGTCTTGCTCCCTCTCTCTTTCAAAAACTTCATCTATTTTCAAATCTTTCTTTAAAGAAGCATCCACTGCTAATTGATCACAGCGTTCATTTTCTGGATGTCCCGCATGGCCTTTTACCCAATGGTACTGAATATTATAAGGCTTTGCTACCTTTAAAAAACGTAACCACAAGTCCTTATTTTTTTTCCCTTTAAAACCTTTAGCATACCATCCTAAAACCCAACCTTTTGTAATACTATCTATTACATATTTTGAATCTGAATAAATATGAATTGGATAAGCTGTAGTCTTTAAAGCTTCTAACCCCACTATCACAGCCAACAACTCCATCCTATTGTTTGTAGTTAAACGAAAACCTTCAGACAACTCTTTTACTTTACCATTGAATCTTAAGTAAACACCGTAACCACCATTACCGGGATTACCTTTTGCTGCACCATCAGTATAAATTTCAATCATCTATTTAAAATAAAAGCAACTAGAAGGATTCCCTAAATTAAACATAATTGAAACGCCTGTAAAAACATACCAATCTTTAGTTGAAGAATCTCCTCTTTTACCATAGGGATCACCGTTAAGACTTCTGTTTGATAAACTACCAGCAATTGGTCCATTTGCGTTCGCTAAATCAGTAGCATAAACATAAGAATCGGAATGAACATCATCTAGATAATCCGTAAATGTCTTCCTCACAGCAAATTCAAGATTAATAGATGTTCTTTTAGCCAATGTAGCTCTCAATCCAACTCCAAAAGGGATTGTAACTTGAGTTAGACTGTAGATAGATTTACTACTCAAATTAGATGACTGACCTTCTGTGCCAAGGGGTTGAAGCTCAATCTTATCACCATTAAATTCAGTAGTAGGGTTCATTTGAAAAAGACCTAGGCCAATCATTAAATAGGCTGTTCCTTTGTATTTTTGATGACCTACTTCAAATGGTAAATAATTAAATTCTACTCCTGTTGATAATTCATAAATAGTTGAAGAAAAACTTAAATTTCGATTTTTTAAAAGTTCATTGGAAGAAAACTGATCATCTGCTTTAACAGACCCAAGTATTATTGAAGCTCGATAACTCACTCTTGAATGTATGCTGTGCCTAAAAAGTAAACCTCCTGATGATTGTATTAGATTAAATTGCTTCATGGGGTTTAAGTCTCCCAAATAATACATACCTCCAATCATTAATCCTAACTCTGATCTCGACAAAAAATTATGTCGTTGAGCTGAAGATTTGAATACAAACAAGCTTATAAACAGGACTATAAGGAGTGAATGACGCATTTTTTTTTTATTTCTCAACTTTAAAAACGTCAAAAATAAGTATTTATTTTACAATTAACTTAAAGCCTTTACCATGAACATTCATAATTTCAATAGACGCATCTTCTCTTAACAGTTTTCTCAATTTTGCAATGTAAACATCCATACTTCTTCCGTTGAAATAATTGTCATCACCCCAAATTGCTCGTAAAGTAGCTTGTCGATCTAGAATTTCATTTTTGTTCTTGACTAATAGGTTTAGCAATTGATTTTCCTTAGTAGTTAATTTTTTTTCACCACTCTTAAGTAATAAGACTCTTGTTTCTGGATCGTATGGAATATTTCCAATTGCTAATGATTCATTTTCTTCCTCTAAACGACTAACATCCACTCTCCTTAATACTGCATTAACCCTAGCTAATAATTCCTCCATAGAAAAAGGTTTTGTAATGTAATCATCTGCCCCAATTGAAAAACCTTCTAATTTATCTTCTTTTAGAGATTTTGCAGTTAAGAATAAAATCGGAACAATTTTATCAATTTCCCTAATTTCCTTAGCTAATGTAAAACCGTCCATTATAGGCATCATAACATCAAAAATACAAATGTCATACTTTTTCTTATTGAAGTTTTCAAAAGCTACCTTCCCATTTCGTGATAACATAACCTCGAACCCCTTACTCTTCAGATAATTAAACAATAGCAAACCTAAATTCTCATCATCTTCTGCCAATAATATTCTTGCTTTATCACTCATGTATTCTAGAAATTTTAATTGTAAATATTGAACCTTTGCCCAAAACACTTTTCACGTTCACATTCCACTTATGCATATCTGAAACAGCTTTTACATAACTTAACCCTAAACCAAAACCTTTTACATTATGTAAATTTCCTGTTGGAACTCTGTACAATTTATCGAAGATTTTTGAAAAATGTTCTTTCGAAATCCCTATTCCATTATCTTCAACACTTAATAATATTACTTTTTGCTTTGCTTCTAATTTCACTTTAATATACGGAATCTTATCACAATATTTAACCCCATTGTCGATAATATTTGATAATATATTTGAAAAATGCATACGATCGCATTCAATTATAAAGTTTTCTCCTACAATTTCAGTATCTATTTTTCCTCCAACAGCACTTAATCTAAACTCAACCTTATCAACTACTTCTTCTACAAGTTCATTCAATTGGACAGGCTCTTTTTTGAGTTTTAAACCACCTTTATCCATTACAACACTCTGAAGAATTCGTTCAACCAATAAGCCTAATCTTTGATTTTCCTCATCAATCATTTTAAGATACAACTTAGAACTTTCAGATTCTTCAGCTTTATCCATGTCAGGATCATTTAAAGCTTGACAAGCCAGGGATATTGTCGATATGGGAGTTTTAAACTCATGCGTCATGTTTGAAATGAAATCACTCCTTAATTCTGATAACTTTTTTTGTGTCAAAATTGTATTAAACATCAATACCAAAGCAAAAATAATCAACATCATCAATATAAAGCTAATAGACATAGCACCCCACATTTCTTTTAATAAAAAGGCTTTTTGTGATGGAAAATAGAGGTGTAATAAAATATCTTGATCCAAAACATTACTCGGAAACAATAAAGTATGTATCGCTTTTGTACTATCAAAATTCAAACAATATTTTGAAACACGACAATGTTTAAGTGTTTTAGCAGAATTCTGTTCAAAAGTCAAGGGTTTCCCATCCGAATCAGTCAATCTAAAACGATAATTTAAAGGCAACTCATCTTGACTCATTTCATATTTTATGATGGAGTCTAAAAATTCAATATCAATTCTTTGCTCTGGGTGCTCGTAATCATTATACCTGAATGCCTCAACCAACATTTCATTGATATATTTCGACTTTCGAAAAATCTGATTGATTACACGCTGATCTAATTGTAAGGAAACATAAGATGTATCTTTATCAACAATTTTTTTTGCTTTTTGTCCTCCAAACAAATCTTTTAAATGCTTAACATCCCTAGCCAACACTTTGTGCTCTGCGTTGACACCCGAAATTGAATCATAAGAATGTCCCTTAATTACAAGATAATTCTGAAATTCGCCGTTTTCAATAATAGAGGTATCGTGTATAGAAATAGTTTCATGAATAGCCAATAAACTTTGAAATTCTTCTTTTAAGATATCTTTATACTGACCACTAAAATCACGATTTACAATATGCATATACCTTCTTATATCTTCAGCCTTTTCATGCCTCAATGCAATTCTTTCTAAAGCTGTTGTTGCCTTGCTTTCAAATTGTGAAGATTTACGATCGTATAATTGGGCAGTTTGAAAAGATTGAATAATGAGTAAGGCCAACATTGCTAGCACCAACAATAAAAATATAGCATTTATCTGAATCTTTTTCAAATCTTTTAGTTTACATTCTCAACATAAATTTACTAGAAAGATTGAGTATCAATTTGGAGGTTAACGTTTTTTAACAGATAAATCCGGAGATAAAGAGTTTAATTTGTCAACTGTTTAAATACTTCTTCAAGGGATTTTTCTTCAACTCTAATAGTCAAAGTTAACAAGTTATTTTGTTGTGCAAATTGAGCAATGTTTTTTCTTAAATCAACCTTTTTATCAGCTTCAAACAACCAACCATCATCCACCTTTTGTACTTTTTTTACAGCAGGTACTTTTAATAAAGTATGTTTTTGAACCTCTGAATCAAATTCAACATAAACAACTACAGTGCCTGCATTTTCTTCTTGTAATTCAGAAGCTTTATTATTCGCTACAATTTGCCCTTTATTGATAATAACAATACGATCACATATCGCCTCAACTTCTTGCATAATATGTGTAGAAAGCATTACCGTTTTTGACTGTCCTATCTTTTTAATTAAATCTCGAATATCAGATAATTGATTCGGATCTAATCCAGATGTTGGTTCATCTAAAATCAATACTTCGGGATCATGGATAATTGCTTGAGCTAGTCCAACTCTTTGTCTGTATCCTTTTGATAAAGCTCCTATTTTTTTATTTTGTTCAACTTCCAGTCCAACAGCCTTAATCATTTCTTCAACACGTTCTTTTGGATTAGGAAGTTTATATACATTTGCTACGAAACGTAAATATTCCTTTACATACATATCCAGATACAAAGGATTATGTTCTGGTAAATATCCTATTAATTTTCTTGTCTCTAAATTATCAACATCTACAGGAAGGTCACAAACTTTCACTTCACCTGAAGAAGATGGAATAAAACCTGTTATAATCTTCATCGTTGTGGACTTACCCGCACCGTTAGGACCTAAGAAACCAACTATCTCTCCCTTACCAACACTAAAAGTTATATCTTTTACTGCGGCTTGTTCACCATAAAATTTTGATAATCCTTTGACTTCAATAGACATAATAAGTAGAATTTTCTACGAATATAATAAAAGAATATATTACTTTTTCCTTTTGTAAATCGGAACAGTACTACAAGGCTCTCCAAACATGATTGATTTTACATCAGCTTGTAACCAACTTGTAATTACTCCCAATGCAAATTGTTGATGAGGAATATCTGAACAACCTTTAATTACAATTCTTTTATCCGTATAATCTGATTTTTCTAGAATCTGAATATTTGCTTGAATAACTTGTTTTTCAAGGTCTGATAGACTTCCAACGATAGCCATTTGAGTGAAAGGAGTTAAATTCGAAACAACCAGCATAAAAGCCCAAGCCGGAATAATTGCATCAGCAGAACAAAATACACAAACATTTTTGTTTTTGTAAGACGACCAATCATGCATCTTTACCCAATCTCTGAAATCGGTTTCCTTTAAAACCATCCCTTCCCATAATTGGGAAGCAATATCTAGCTCTGCTAAATCTAAAGGCTTAAATTCAGCTAAATCGATTGTAATCAAACCACTTTTTGCGACCTTATTTACAATTTCATCCATCTTAGTCTTCAAACTTTTTAAAGATTACAGAAGCGATATGACCTCCAAAACCAAACGTATTACTCATTGCGTATGTTAAATCTGCTTTAACCGCCTTATTCAAAGGATATGTAAACGCATCTTTAAAATCAGGTTCTATTTCTGTTGTATTAATAGTTGGGGGGACAAAACCTTCTCTCAACGCCATGATACATGAAATTCCTTCAATTGCACCTGCAGCTCCAAGTAAATGACCTGTCATAGATTTTGTGGCAGAAACATACAACGACTTTCTTTCACCAAAAACTCTTTTCGCTGCAATCAACTCACTATTATCACCTAAAGGTGTTGAAGTTGCGTGCATATTGATATGATCAATTTCTTCAGCAGAAATACCAGCTTCTCTAATTGCTTCTTCCATTCCTAGAACTGCACCATCACCTTCAGGATGAGTACCCGTTAAGTGATAAGCATCTGCAGCCATACCACCACCTACAATTTCACCATAGATAGTTGCACCTCTCTTAATTGCATGTTCATACTCTTCTACTACAAGAGCACCTGCACCTTCTCCCATCACAAAACCATCTCTTGTAACATCAAATGGACGAGATGCTGTTTCTGGGCTGTCATTTCTAGTTGATAATGCTTTAGCAGAAGCAAAACCTCCCATCGCTGATTTTGTGATTGCAGCCTCAGAACCACCCGTAATAATCATATCTGCTTTACCCCACTTCACATAGTTAAAAGCCTCAACGATAGCTGTATTTGAAGTTGCACATGCAGAAACAGGACAAAAATTCACCCCTCTTAAACCGTATTTAATTGAAATAACACCTGATGCAATATCAACTAAAATTCGAGGAATAAAAAATGGTGTAAAACGAGGTGTGCCATCACCCTCACAAAACTCAGTCATTTGGTCTTGAAACGTTTGAATACCACCATTTCCTGACCCCCATATAACTCCTATTCTATCTTTATTTAAATGATCTAAATCTATATTTCCATTTTTTAAAGCTTCATCAACAACTATTAAAGCATACTGTGTAAATGGATCATATTTTCTAATTTCTTTTACATCAAAAAATTCTTTTGTATCCAAGTTTTTTAATTCACATGCAAAAGTTGCTTTAAACTTTGAAGTATCAAATTTTGTAATCGGAGCCGCTCCACTTTTTCCTTCTTTCAAATTATTCCAGAAGTCATTTAAATTATTACCAATTGGTGTTAAAGCACCAAGTCCTGTAACTACAACTCTTCTCATATAGTTTATTTTAGTTTGTTCTTATAAAAATCCTAACTCCAATTTAGCTTCTTCACTCATCATATCCTTATCCCATGGTGGGTCAAATACGATTTCAACTTTGGAAGATTTTACTCCATCTACTTTAGCTACCTTATCTTCTATTTCTTTAGGTAAACTCTCTGCAACTGGACAATTTGGAGAAGTTAATGTCATTTCAATTGAAACATTACTTTCTATATCAATTTTCACTTCATAAATCAATCCTAATTCGTACACATCAACTGGAATTTCAGGATCGTATATCGTTTTTAATGCTTCTACTATTTTGTTTTCTAATTCTATCATTTCGATTTACTTATTAACAGCTAATAACGCACTAGTTTTAATTTTTTTAATCATTCCTAAAAGTCCATTTGAACGAGTAATTGACAAATGCTCTCTCAAACCTATTTCATCAATAAAATCTAACTCAGCTTTTACAATTTCTTCCGGAGACTCATTGTCAAAAACACGAATTAATAAGCCTATGATTCCTTTGGCAATAATAGCTTCAGAATCAGCGTAAAAAGACATACTACCATCATTTACCTCAGTTTTCAACCATACTCTTGATTGACAACCTTCGATTAATTTATCATCAGTTTTTTCTAATTCATCCAAGCCTGATAAATCTTTACCTAACTCGATGATGTATTCATATTTCTCCATCCAATCCTCAAAAATTGAGAACTCTTGTACAATTTCTTCTTGTTTTTGCTTTATGTTTGACATATTATCTTAACATATTTAAACCTCTGTTTAAGGCTTTGATGAATAAGTCTATTTCTTCTTTCGTGTTATAAAAAGCAAACGATGCTCTTATTGTACCAGGAACCTTATAAAAATCCATTATCGGTTGTGCACAATGATGCCCTGTTCTAACAGCTATACCTTGCTTATCCATTAAGGTACCAATATCAAATGGATGTACACCATCTATTATAAAGGAAACTACACTCGCTTTATTTTCAGCTGTTCCTATAATTTTTAATCCTTCAATCTTAATTAATTGTTCTTGAGCATATTCCAACAATTCTTGCTCGTGAAACTTAATAGCTTCCTGATCCAAAGTGTTCAAATAATCAACAGCAGCACCTAAACCTATTACACCTGCAATATTTGGTGTTCCTGCCTCAAACTTATATGGTAACTCATTGTAAGTTGTTTTTTCAAATGTAACTTTCTCAATCATATCTCCCCCTCCTTGATAAGGTGGTAAAACATTCAATAAAGCTTCCTTTCCATATAAAACTCCTGTTCCTGTAGGACCAAACATTTTATGTCCTGAAAAAACAAAAAAATCACAATCTAGATCTTGCACATCTACTTTTAAATGCTGTACACTCTGTGCTCCATCTAGCATCACTTTAGCTCCTTTAACATGAGCTTTTTCAATTATTTCTTCAACTGGAATAATTGTACCTAATGCATTTGAAATGTGCGTAATAGCAACCAACTTAGTTTTTTCAGTTAATAATTCATCAAAAACATCCATCAGCAACTCACCTCTCTCATTCATCGGTATCACTTTCAAAACAGCTCCTTTTCGATCACAAACCATTTGCCATGGCACAATATTGGAATGGTGTTCCATATAAGAAATCAAAACCTCATCTCCAGCCTGTAAAGTTTCTCCAAAAGAAAAAGCTAAAGTATTAATAGCATCAGTTGTTCCTTTTGTAAAAATGATTTCATGAGAATGTTTAGCATTTATAAAACCTTGTAATTTCACTCGAGCTTGCTCATATGCATCTGTTGCTTTTTGACTTAGAAAATGAACACCTCTATGAATGTTTGCATTATCATTCTTGTAGTAGTTTTCAACTGCTTGAATAACCAAAAGAGGTTTTTGAGCTGTTGCTCCGTTATCGAAATACACCAACTTCTTACCATTAACATCTTGGTTTAAAGTAGGAAATTCATTACGAATTGCTTGTAAATTAAGTTCTTTAACCATAGTCAATTTAAAATTATTTTACAAAGATAAGAAACCTTATTTTGATTTATTCTAAATTAGGTTAAAAGTTTTAAAAGAATACTATTTCAAAAATATTTTTTGATTTTTCTTTAACTGATGTAATACCCTTATCAATTTATCAAAGTCTGATTGCTCATTAAAAACCTGAACTGAATACCTCAAATACAAATCATCATTATTTACAGTTATAGGGATCTCAATTCTATACTTTTCAAGGAGCTCTTTTTTTAATAGTATGGGATTATTCGTTTTTATTGGAATCACTCCCATTTGACCAAGAAACTCTTTATCTATTGGAGATATTGATTCAAACTTAAATTCCTCTTTTAAACCAGATAATAAATCAATATTCCATTCTCTATTTTTGAAAGCAACATCTGTCCATTTATTTCGTTTTAAAAAATCTAAAACAAAAGAAACCGTTAAAAAAGCTGAATAATCTCTAGTTCCATTCATTTGGTGATAATCAATAAATTGAGAATCACTTGGATTATCACTTTTATACCCCCAACTTACCACTAATGGATCAATCCAATCTTGAAACTCTTTTTTTACATATAAAAATGCTGCACCTTTAGGTCCCATCATCCATTTATGACAAGCTCCTGTGTACACATCCGCCTTCAACTCATTTAAATCTAATGGAATATGAGCTGGAACATGTGCACCATCAACAATAGTTATTAATCCTCTCCTTTTAGCTTCTTTACAAATCTCTTCGACAGGTAATATTAAAGCTGTTGCACTTGTAATTTGACTGATAAAAACAACTTTTGTCTTATCGGAAAACCCCTTCCAAAAATCTTCTAAAATTTGCCCTTTTGAAACTACAGGTAAATTTATATGCTGTTTGATATATTTCGCTTTTTTTTGAGAGCAATAAAACTCCCAAGTTCTATCCATTGCACCATATTCTAGATCTGTAGTTAAAATTTCATCCCCAGGTTCCAACTGAATAGATTTAGCTATAATATTAATTGCATAAGTTGGATTTGTTGTAAATACAATTTCATCTGATTTTGCACCAACATAACTAGCTAGCTTCATTCTTGCATCAGCTAATCTTCTTACACCTTCATCAACCATAAAATAAACAGGGTTACGTTCAAATTCTAATTGATTCTTTTGATATTCACGAAAAATCTCCCTAGGACAAGCTCCAAACGAACCAAAATTTAAAAAAGTGACATCAGGGTTTAACAAGAACTCCATTCAATGAATATTTGAAGATATAAAAAACCCGTACGTTTGGTTAATTGAAGCCTCAATTAACACGTTTAGGTTTACCGTAAATTTCTGAATTCCTCTGTTCCAATTTGGAAATCAGAAGATTGAGGCCTTTCATAGATTTACAAAGCGACACCTTAATTATAAGTTCCTAAGCTTCAAATTATACGTACGGGACCTTCTTTCGAAGTAGATTACATAGCCAATCTCTATTGGTCGAATCGTATAACAAAAATATAAAAAATATAAAATCAAGAATAATTATCTATTAAATACTTATACTCATACTTAATTCTTAGTTTTAACCCTTAAAAACGGATAAAAAACATTTTTTTAAAAAAATATCCCTTAATATATAGTTATATCAGTTTTTATTCGTAATATTGCACCCCGATTTAGACGGAAATAAAGAAATTAAGAGTCATGGATATTATAAAACAAATTGAGAAGGAATTAGTTGAAGTTAAAAACTTCCCTTACTTTAAAAGCGGTTACACAGTAACAGTTTCATACAAAATTAAAGAAGGATCTAAAGAACGTATCCAGCAGTTCCAAGGTGTTGTAATTCAACGTCGTGGTTCAGGAGCTACAGAAACGTTCACAGTACGTAAAATGTCAGGAAACGTAGGTGTTGAGCGTATTTTCCCTATCGCTTCTCCTTTCATCGAGGATATCGTAGTGAACAAGAAAGGATTCGTTCGTAGAGCTCGTATCTTCTACTTCAGAAACCTTACAGGTAAATCTGCAAGAATTAGAGAAAAAAGAAGTTTCTCAAATACTGAAAAATAATTTTACCAATTATATTAAAAGGCTTTCTCAAATGAGAAAGCCTTTTTTTTGACCTAAACTTTTAAAGTTGAATAAAAAATTAAAGAAAAAAACAAATCAAAATAATTTTATCCCCCCTCTGCTTTTCTTTTTGATAATAGTAGTTTCAATAACTTTCTTTTACAAGAAAAAGGTCGAAACAAATCAAGACAAAAAAGTTGTTCAAACATTCTTATCTAATCGACCTGCAAATTTCGCCTCCGTTGGCCTTGATGTTTCGCATCATCAAGGGAAAATTAATTGGAATAAGTTATTTAAACATTACCGTTACGATACCCTTATTCAATTTGTTTATTGTAAGGCAACTGAAGGCAGTAACTATTTGGATCAAGAATTTAAATACAACCGTTCCGAATTATCGAGGTTAGGTATTAGGAACGGTGCTTATCATTTTTTTAGATTTACTTCCAACCCCATAGATCAAGCCAAACACTTTTTAAATGAATGGAATGTTTACGAAAATGACTTGCCTCCTGTTTTAGATATTGAAATAGAAGGACCAAACGATAAAGAATTTTTCGAGGCAATAAAAATCTGGTTGAAGTATATTGAAAACGTAACTGGAAGAAGACCAATAATTTACACTTCAAAACATTTTTATGAAACTAAATTCAAAACTCAATTTCTAGATTATAAATTTTGGGTTGCCGCTTATTCAGCTTCATCATTAAAACTTGATGATCGAATTATACATTGGCAATACACCGATAGAGCAAAGCTTCCTGGAATTAAAGGTAAAATTGATGCCAATGTCTCAGTATTATTCAAAGATGACAAGTAACAAGAAGTTATAGTTATTAATGAGCAATTCATATTTACAACATAATGTGAAATGTTCAAAAATATCTCTCAATATTTTCTAGATTTTAAAGATTTTATCTTAATTTTACGCATCAAATTTTACAAGAAATGAACTTACACGAATATCAAGGAAAATCAATCCTTAAAAGCTTTGGAGTAAAAGTACAAGAAGGAATTGTAGTTGACAAAGTAGAAGAAGCTCAATCAGCAGCAAAAAAATTAACAGAAGAAACTGGTACTAGCTGGTATGTTGTTAAGGCTCAAATCCACGCTGGTGGTAGAGGTAAAGGTGTTGTTAAAGAAACAGGGTCTCACGGTGTTGTTTTAGCGAAAGGAATTGATAAACTTGACGATACAGTTAACGGAATCTTAGGAGGGCACTTAGAAACTGCTCAAACAAATGGAGTTGGTAAAAAAGTTAACAAAGTGTTAATTGCACAAGATGTTTATTACCCTGGTGAATCTGAAATATCTGAATTCTATATGTCAGTTTTATTAGACAGAGAATTGGGTAAGAACGTTATCGTTTATTCTACTGAAGGAGGTATGGATATTGAGCACGTTGCTGAAACTACACCTCATTTAATCTACAAAGAAGTAATTGATCCAAGAGTTGGAATTCAAGGATTCCAAGCTAGAAAAATTGCTTTTAATCTAGGTCTATCAGGTAAAGCGTTCAAAGAAATGGTAGGTTTTGTAACGAACTTGTACGCTGCATTTGTTGGATGTGATGCATCAATGTTTGAAATTAATCCTGTATTTAAAACTTCTGATG
>CAZOLZ010000033.1:0-27342 GCA_964580965.1 uncultured Flavobacteriales bacterium
CAATTGTATTAGACTTAGCAAACTTAATTATTGAAAAATCAATAATAGAAGAAAAATATCATGGAGGGGTAGGGGCCTTTCGAGAAAGGTATATTAAATCAATAACACCTAAAAACAGCGAGGATAATATGCTTTTTAGTTTAGTTAAAATGAATGCTGATGAATTTGATATAGATGAATTAATAGATAATGGTTTGTCATTTAACGAAAATACAGAAACATCAAACGATTTTACAATCTATAGTAAATATGGTGGTGCTTATTGGGAACTAGAAAATTTAAATTCCAACGCACTTTATGTTTGGCATAAACAAGATGATGAATTAAAGATTGTGAAAGCAAGATATATAGGTGAAGTAATGCTGATTTCAGAAATCCAGGAAGCATATGAACAAGGGAAAGAATTAATGCAAAATATATAGTAATAAAGGTATTTTCTATTTAAAAAAGTTCAGTTTTTATGTAACGTCTTCCACTACTTGTAGTCTCAATTACCTCCCAGCTATCTCCATTAACCTTTTTGCATAATGAATCAATGGTGATTATCATTTGATTATCATAATAATCAATATTAAATTCTTTCGTACAAGTGTAACGAAAAGATTCTATAAGTGAGCTTTCTGATGAAATTTTTATATTCTCTGAAAACAGGGTGTCTAAGAAGTTACCCTGTTCTAATGATAATAAAGAAATAGACTCCCAATTATTCCCACCTCCAAGTATTGTACTGCTGGTTTCAAGGAATAGCTTATTGTTAATAGAAATGATTTTGAAATCAGGAGCATGACCAAAGCATCCATCATAAATGGTATCATTGATAGAGTTTCTATTTGCAACAATTGCTCCATGTGCACCATTCCATGCCATGTACGTTTTTTTGTAAGATGCTATTTCAATTTTATCATTATCAAGAATTATAGTTGTATCTATAAATAACTCGTAAGAATCCTCCCACCTCAACTCACCTGATTTACTTGCTTTAACAAGGGAATCTTTTTTAGGGTTTTCAAGTGTTTTTGCGGTTTGTTTAATTTTATTATTTTTTGAAATACAAGAGGAGTATCCAACTAATGAAATCAAGATAAATATATAAATAGTAATTTTCATCATATAGCTAATTATAATTTTTCTAATTTACTGATATCTTCCAAGTAAAACATTTTTTAGACTTGAATATTTTTAGTGTTTTTTTTCCTTAATCGAGGTGAAGTATGAGTGTTTATCTCAAATGATTCGTTATCTATGTGAAGGTTCATTCGATAACTCCATATTATAATCAATATCTGTGAAACTTTTTTTAACTGACTTGATATCAATTAACTTACTGTCCAAAGTTATTTTTCAAACTAACACGAATAAAAAAAGCCTTTACATTTCTGTAAAGGCTTTTTTTCAAGTGGGAAATACTGGATTCGAACCAGTGACCCCCTGCTTGTAAGGCAGGTGCTCTAAACCAACTGAGCTAATTTCCCTTAAGTATTTCTAAAACCTCGTTTGGTCTCGTTTTGTGTGTGCAAATATAAAGGCTTTTTTTAAATCTGCAATAGAAAATGAAAAAAATATTAATAAAAGATTAAATAAAATCACTTAGTAAAAAGAAACTACCGAAAATTAAAATTGTATCGTTTTCATTTGCAAATACTTGAGCGTTAGAGTATGCAGAATTAATGTTTTCGAAAAAATTAGCTTTTAATTTAAATTTAGTTGAATAGGTTTCAAGTTTATCGATTTTAGCACTTCTTTCATTACTAAATTCAGTAAAATAATATAAATTGTCTTTACCAAAAAGAGTGAAAATTTGTTCTAAATCTTTATCGTTACTTGTACCATAAATCAGATGTAGTTTGCCTTTATTTATTTTTTTTATACTTTGTATCGTTGCTTTAATTCCATCTACATTGTGAGAAACATCAATAAAAGTTAATGGTCTGTCGTTGACCTTCTGCAAGCGGCCATAAAAGCCAGTATTTTTTGTTAAAGCTTTCAAGCCTTTTTCAATGCTATCATCTTCAATTGTGATCTTTTCTATTTTTTCAAAGACTCTTAAAGCTGTTTGTACAGTCCTGAAATTCATAACCTGATAATCAGCTATGAAAGGAAAATTGTTAGGTTTAGAAACAGAATAATTCTCTGAAAAATAGATTGAAGCATTTCTTTCTTCAGATATCTCTTGAAAGACTTTCTTAGTTTCAGGTGTTGTTTCACCAATAACGACTGGTATTTTACGTTTAATTATTCCTGCTTTCTCAAAAGCAATTTCAGTAAGTGTAGTACCTAAAAAGTTTGTATGTTCTAGCCCAATATTTGTAATTACGGATAAGATTGGAGTAATAATGTTTGTAGCATCAAGCCTTCCCCCTAAGCCTGTTTCAATTATACAATAATCGCATTGGTTGAATTGAAAATGTTTTAATGCTAATATCCACGTTATTTCAAAAAAAGAGGGTGAAAAGTCAATATCTAGAGTTTTTATCGTTGAACAAAAGTTTACAACTTCTTCCTCGTTGATCATTTCGCCATTTATTCGGATACGTTCTCTAAAGTCATGAATGTGAGGAGAGCTGAATAGACCAACTTTAAAACCATTTTCGGTAAGTATGGAACTTAGCATGGCTGAAGTAGAACCTTTACCATTTGTTCCTGCAACATGAATTAATTTTAATCCATTATCAGGGTTGTTAAATAAATCGGATAATTTTCTGCAGTTATCGAGTGTTGGTTTATATGCTTTTTCTCCAATAAGTTGATAAGAGGGAAATTGTTTGAATAACCAATCAATTGTTTCCTGATAAGAATTACTTTGCACGAATATTAATGACAATATAAGCTTCTTCTACAATTGCACCAGGCTTTTTGTTGTATTTAACTTGAGAAACAGTTGCAGAGATTACTTTGTTGATAATAATTTGATTAGTTGTAGTTGTTTTAGATGTATTTTGTGCATCAATTACATTTCCTTGTTCATCGATTTTAACTCTTAATTGGATGATGTAATTGGCATCAGATTCAATATGATCTATGTAGGGATCATTTAAGCGAATACGTTTAAAATCACCTCCGCTTTGACCTCTACCTTTATTTAAACCGTTTGCACCTATGTCTGGACCAGTATCTTTTGAATTTCCAATTCCAACGCCTCCTTTGTCATTAGCTCCTTGATCTCCACCACTAAATGGATTTATATCGCGAACTTTAGTTGTTTTTTCTTTTGCAGGGTTCGTTTCATTTTTAGAAGTTGTCTCACCACTTTTAATTTGAGTGTCATTTTGCTTATCAGAAGTAATGATCTTCTCTGTTTGAGTGGTATTTTTTATTGATTCTTTAGCATTTGAAGCTTTACCACCTCCACTCGAAGAGCTATTTTCGATTTTTAAGTTTTCAAAATTTAAAGCAGAAATAGGTAATTTCATATTCAAAGGGACCTCAGAGGGTGGGGGGTCTGCTACTTCAAATGTTGTAATCAGTAAATAAGTAAAAGTCAGCAGCAAAACTAATAATGAACTGATTACTCCAATTCTTTTATCCCTTTCCTTGTATATGCTACTAAACTTCATGCTCTATTTGTTGTATGCTAAAACAGGATCCCAAGAATTAGCTTGAGCTAAAGCTAGTACATTAAATACAGCTTCATAGCTTGCTTTTTTATGTCCAGCTATTTTTAATTTCATTTTTCCTGAGCTTTGAACAGCCGCTGAAGCCAATTCTTTGATTTGGTCAAATTCCATTGGTTGTTCTAAATCACCTCCAGGCATAACGACATATTTATTATCTTCTGTGATAATAACAGCTGCATCAACAGGATCAGGAGATTTAGGTATCTCTTCTTTAGCTTCAGGTAAATCGATAGGTGTATTGTTATTTGACATCAAACTCATGATGATGAAAAATATCAATAGAAGGAATACAAGATCTGTCATAGACGACATACCTCCCTCCAATTTTATTTTATTTCTTGAACCTAAATTCATAATCTTTTGTTTTTAATTAAAAGAAAAGTATCTCTATTAATTATTTATTTGGTTCGTTTAGTAGATCCATGAATTCTAATGCAGTGATTTCCATCTTATATACTAACTTACCAATTCTACCTACTAAATAATTGTATCCAATGTATGAAACAATACCTACAATTAATCCAAATACAGTTGTAATCATTGCCGTCATGATTCCAGGAGCGATAACTTTAACACTCAAAGATGTTTCATTACCTAAGTCAATAAAAACTCCAACCATACCTAATACAGTTCCTAAGAATCCCAACATTGGCGCTGCACCTGAAGCTGTAGCCAAGAAACTTAAACGTTGTTCCAAACGCATAATCTCTAGTTTTCCAGTGTTTTCAATAGATGTAGCAATATTATCTAAAGGCTTTCCTAATCTTGAAATACCTTTTTCTAACATTTTTGCTGATGGTGAATTCGAATGTTTACAGAAATCTTTTGCTGCATCAATTTTTCCATCTAACATAAATTCTTTCACTTTAACTAAAAAGTTACTGTCTTCTTTAGATGCTTTATTTAATGCTAAAAAACGTTCAACAAAAATGAATATAACATAACCTAACATTAAGGTAAGCCATAAATTGATGATCCATCCACCGTTCCCGTTAGAATCTTGTACGATTTCCCAAAGTGATTTTTCAACTACACCAGTTGGACTTGTAGGTAAGACTGTACTTGGTTCGATTTGTAATAAAAAGTTTAAACTCATTTTTCTATTAAATTAATTGTTACCTCTTTTTTAAAGCTATATTTAACCATACATATCCTATTGTTCCTGCTAAAAAAGAGGATATTAGAATTGTAAGTTTTGCATTGTTTTGTATTATAATATCGTCAAAAGCTAATAAGGTTACAAAGATTGACATTGTGAAACCAATTCCTCCAAGTATACCTACGCCAAAAATCTCACTCCATTTCACACCTTTAGGTAAAGAACATATTTTAAGTTTTACTGCTAAGTATGTGAAAATTGTTATTCCTACAGGTTTTCCTAATACTAATCCTAAAATAATACCGATACTGTAGTTATGTCCAAAACTATCTCCCCAATTACCTGAAATGATTATGGCTGTATTTGCTAATGCAAAAATGGGTAATATTATAAAAGGGACTGGAAAATGAAGTGCTTGTTGAAGTATTGCTGAAGGAGATCTTTTTATAACATCGCTTGATGGGATTGCGAAAGCTAATAAAACTCCAGTAATTGTTGCGTGAACTCCTGAGTTAAGCATAAAGTACCACATGAAAACACCACCAATTAAGTAAATAATAAGGTTTGTAACTTTCAGTTTGTTCAATATTAATAATCCTACGAATACTCCCATTGCACTCAATAAATAGGTTCCCGCAATACCTTTCGAGTAGAACACTGCAATAACTATAATCGCACCTAAATCGTCAATTACAGCTAATGCTGTAAGGAAAACTTTGATGGATAGGGGTACTTTTTTTCCTAATAAAGCCAAAATACCAAGCGCAAAAGCAATATCTGTCGCCATAGGGATACCAGAACCTGATTGTGTATTTGTACCAAAATTGAATATTAAATATAAACCTGCTGGCACTAGCATTCCACCAAGAGCACTTGCAACGGGTAATAAAGCTTTCTTTACATTAGATAATTCACCTACTGTTAGCTCTCGCTTCAACTCAAGACCTATCAATAAAAAAAAGATAGCCATCAAGCCATCATTTATCCAATGTTCTAATTTTAAACCTCCAACTTCAACATGCCAAAAATGAAGATAACTTTCTTTTAACGATGAGTTTGTTATAATTAATGAAAGTAGCGTGAATAAAATAAGTATCATTCCACTAGACTTTTCACTTTCGAAGAAGTTTCTGAAGATTTTTGAACCTATTTTTTTTCCTTTTACATTCATTACAATAAAATATTTTTTGTAAAAATAATAAACCATGACGTGACAACGTCATGGTTTATTTTAGAGTTATTAAAAATTGTATGTTTATACCTTTTAAACGAGTTGATTTAATGCTATTTCAAATGCTGCTTTTGCAATTCCAGTTTTAGAATTGTTTTTATCATATGTTTGTTTAAGTGCATTATAGATCGTGTGACTTGTATCTTCGAAGATTCCTTGATCAGTCATTTCTTTCAGATCATTACTCATTAAGTATGCGAAAACTCTTGCCATACCACAATTTGCAACGAAATCAGGGATTATCGAAATTGAATTATCTGCATGATCAGCAATTGGACCGAAGAAAATTTCAGGGTCAGCAAAAGGAACGTTAGCTCCACATGATATAACTTGAATTCCTGCTTTGTTCATTCTTTCGAATTGATCTTTGGTAACCATTCTAGATCCTGCACAAGGTGTGAAAACATCCGCTTTTAAGTCCCAAATTTTAGCATTCACGTCTTCGTAACTTAACATATTCGGACTTGATAATTCATTTCCGTTTTTATTTAAATATAGGGTTTTTACTTCTTCAAATGTAAAACCTTCTTCGTTTATTAAGCCACCTACTCGGTCAATAATACCAACTATTTTAGCACCTTGTTGAGAAAGGTAGTAAGCAGCGGCAGAACCTACATTACCCCAACCTTGAATAATTACTTTTTTACCTTCAACATTACCTCCCCATAGTTGGTAATAATGTTTGACAGATTCAGCTACACCGTAACCAGTTATCATGTCTGCTACAACATATTTTTTTTCAATATTTGGAGAATATTGATGGTCTTCAATAACTTTTAAAACACCATGTCTTAATTGTCCAATTCTATTTATTTTTTGAGCTTCTCTAGGTTGGAAGTGTCCGTTGAATACACCTTCTTGCGGATGCCATACTCCACATTCCTCTGTAATTGGAATAACTTCGTGAATTTCATCAACGTTTAGGTCTCCACCAGTTCCGTAATAATGTTTTAAAAGAGGCGTTACTGCTGCGTACCATCTTTTAAGAACATCTTTTTTTCTAGGGTCTTTTGGGTCAAAGTTAATTCCAGATTTAGCACCACCGATAGTTGGTCCTGCAACCGTGAATTTTACTTCCATTGTTTTAGCTAAAGATTCAACTTCTCTTTTGTCTAATCCAGCTCTCATTCTTGTTCCTCCTCCAGAAGCACCACCTCTCAAAGAGTTTATTACTACCCAACCCTCAGCTTCAGTTTCAGAATCTTTCCATTCAAATACGATTTCGGGTCTTTTATTTTCAAATTTGTTTAATAATTCTTTCATTTTTTATGTTCTTAATTATTAATTTAATGTTTTATTAGGGAGCAAATATAGTTAGTTCTAAAATGTTAAACTATTAAATTGATGTTAATTAATTAACGTTCATTTTAGGATTTGTTTAGCTTATTATTGTGTAAAAAAAAAGCAGCGATTAAGCTGCTTAATTTTTATAAATCGTCTGGAAGACTGATTTGTTTGTAAGCTTTTTTCTTTGGTTTTAGTTTTCTGATGAAAACCACTCTAAATCTTTCTCCATCAACAGTTTGTGCCATTTCTGAAATTCCGTTAGTGATTTGAGGGGCAGATCTATTTGCTGCTGAATAGAATTTTTTATTCATTAATTCATAGCTATTGTCTTCAAACTGCAAGAAGACTGAATTGATAGCTCCATTTTCAACTCTAACTTTACCACCAACACATTCAACATCATTTTCGTTAAAGAAACAAACGATTACGTTTTCATGAACATCGTCAGATACAGTGAATGATCCGCGTTCTTTGAAAGCGTTTTCAAGTCTTAAGAAACAGTTTTTATCTTGACTAAATGCATTTAAAGTAAAGATAAACGTTGAAAGGATGAATAAAAGTTTTTTCATTTTTGTTTTTTTAGTTAAAATACTTTTTGCTCAGCTTTTTATAATGCTTTAAAATAGTTGAACGAGACCAAATATAGTAAGATTGTCTCAAAAAAGGCTATTATGCTGTATTTTTTTTAATTTTGAAAAAAAAAAGCATGAAAGATATTTCCAAACATTTCTCAGAAGCAGCAAAAGTTTTAGAGTTGTTTTCCAATGATGAAAACATGAGACTAATCCAAGAAGCAGGTTCTATTATGGTTGAATCGCTGATGAGTGAAGGGAAAATCATTTCATGTGGAAATGGAGGTTCGATGTGTGATGCAATGCATTTTGCTGAGGAACTAACAGGTAGGTACAGGGATGATCGTAAACCTTTAAGTGCTGTTTCTATATCAGATGTAAGTCATGTTTCATGTGTTTCAAATGACTATGGATATGATTTTATTTTTGAAAGGTATTTAGCTGCTATGGGAAGGAGGGGTGATGTTTTACTAGCTATTTCAACTTCAGGGAATTCTAAAAATGTTTTATTAGCCATTGAAAAAGCTAAATCGATGGGGATAAAAGTTATTGGTTTAACTGGTAAAGATGGTGGAAAGATGAAGGATTTGTGTAATGTTGAAATAAGAGCACCTTTTTCAGAGTTCGCAGATAGAGCTCAAGAGATTCACATAAAAGTAATACATACCCTTATTGATTACATAGAGCGTTCAATTTGTCGCTAATCATTTGTTTTTCAATTAGCTTGTGAAATGTTATTAACAAAATCTTAATTTTTGTTGATAATATCATAAAATTCAATCAAGGATATTCTTTTCATATTCACATTAATTACTAATTTCGCTGTTTTAATGGGAAGCTTAAATTATGGCGTCACAGGAATTACAAGAAACTGTAAAGAATATTTTCTCTGCTTACATGGAGCAAAATGGTCACAGGAAAACACCTGAACGTTTTGCTATACTTGAAGAAATCTACAATTATGAAGGTCATTTTGATGTTGAGTCATTATACATTAAAATGAAAAATCAAAATTACCGCGTATCTAGAGCGACGCTTTACAATACTATTGAACTTTTATTGGCGTGTAATCTTGTTAGAAAACATCAATTTGGAAAAAATATAGCTCAATTTGAAAAATCTCACGGATCTAAACAACATGATCATATTGTTTGTACAGATACTGGAGAGTTAATCGAATTTTGCGACCCTCGAATTCAATCTATCAAAGCAACAATTGAAGAGTTGTTTGATATGAAAATTGATCACCACTCTCTGTATTTCTATGGAGTGAAAAATAATAAAGACAAGTAGATGGAGAGTCAAATTGATTTATTAAATGATGTTAATGTCATAATCTTTCGTATTTCTGGTCGATTATTACAAGAGGATGATATTCAACTTCTTGGAGAAACAATTTTTACAAAATTAGTTCTACCTTTTAATAAGGTTCTGATTGATTTGTCGGAATTAGATTACGTAAACTCATCAGGGATTAATTTGTTTATGAAAATTATGAGTAAGTCAAGAATTTTAGGAGGAGATATAGCTTTTTTTGGAGTTCAAGGTGATGTGAAAAAGCTATTTGATGTAGCTAAGTTAAGTGAAATTTATACTGTTTTTGCTTCTGAAGAAGAAGGAAAAGAATATTTTAAGAATAATTAAAAGCATGAAAGTGGATGTTTTATTAGGTCTTCAATGGGGAGACGAAGGAAAAGGAAAAGTTGTTGATGTTTTAACTCCTCAATATGATATTATAGCTCGTTTTCAAGGAGGTCCCAACGCAGGACATACATTAGAGTTTGAGGGGATTAAACACGTTTTAAATACTATTCCTTCAGGTATCTTTAGAGAAGATGTTATTAATATTGTTGGAAATGGTGTTGTAATAGATCCTGTGTTATTTCAAAAAGAAATTGAAAACTTAAAACCATTTAACGTTGATGTTAAAAAGCGTCTATTGATTTCTAAAAAGGCACATTTAATTTTACCAACTCATAGGTTATTAGATGCAGCTTCAGAAATGTCAAAGGGTAAAAATAAAATTGGTTCTACACTGAAAGGGATAGGACCAACTTACATGGATAAAACCGGTCGTAACGGTTTGAGAGTTGGTGATATTTTTTCTCCAAAATTCAAACAAAAATATGATGAGTTAGTCGAAAAGCATGTTGGTATTTTAGCTCATTATGAAGGATTTGAGTATGACTTAACTGAATTGGAAGGACCATGGATGCAAGGAGTAGAAACGTTAAGAAGTTTAACAGCTATTGATTCTGAGCAATATATGAATGATGCCCTTAAGTCTGGAAAGAAAGTTTTAGCTGAGGGTGCACAAGGAACAATGTTGGACATTGATTTCGGAACTTATCCGTTTGTTACATCTTCAAATACTGTTACAGCAGGTACTTGTACAGGTTTAGGTGTTGCTCCAACAAAAATTGGTAACGTAATCGGTATTTTTAAGGCTTATTGTACACGTGTTGGTAGCGGACCATTCCCAACAGAATTGGAGGATGAAGTGGGTGAAAAAATTCGTAAACAAGGTCACGAGTTTGGTGCTACAACAGGAAGACCTAGAAGGTGTGGTTGGATTGATTTACCTGCATTGAGATATGCTATCATGGTTAATGGTGTTACTGAATTGTCTATGATGAAAGCTGATGTTCTTGATGTTTTTGATTCGATAAACGTATGTACACATTATTTAGTTGATGGTGAAAAAGTTGAATATTTCCCATATGATATTGTCGATACAGAAATTATCCCTGTTTTAGAAGAGGTCAAAGGGTGGAATACTGATTTAACAGAATTAACTTCTTACAATGAAGCGCCATCAGAACTAAAAGACTATGTTAAATATTTAGAGGCTAAGTTAGAAGTTCCAATTAAGGTTGTTTCTGTTGGTCCTGATAGAAAACAAACATTACAGAATAATTGATTCTAAAATATAACATATTACAAATTGCGCTTTTTTTAGGCGCAATTTTTTTGTTTAAGCCCTCTTTTTTTGCACAATCTCAGGAGTTGGAGCTTTTGCCTGGATCAGAGAAAGTTGTTTATGATCAACAAAAAGGGGAGTATCGCTTGTTAGGTACAGCAAGTTTTCGTTATCAAGGAAATACAATGTATTGTGATTCCGCTATCTATTTAGAGAATTCAAAAAAAGTCTTTGCTTACAACCGTGTTCATATTATGAAAGGAGATGTGAACTTATATTGCGACTCTCTATATTATGATGGTTTTAAAGAGTCTGCACAGTTATGGGGAAATGTAAGAGTTCGTGATAATGAGTATAAATTACTAACTGACTCTATGTTTTACGATACCAAGAAAGATGTTGGGGTTTATAGAAATGGGGGAAAAATTCAGCATGTAGTAAATGATGAGACATTGTTAAGTAAGGTAGGTTATATTTATACAAAAACTAAAGATATGTTTTACAGTGATAATGTAAAGTATTACAGTAATAAACTGAATGTTTTTACAGATACGCTGAAATATAACTATAGAGAAAATATTATTTATTTTGAGGGATCTTCTGAAATTTACAAATTGAATGACTCATTAAATGTGGAGACCACTGTATATTGTCATAAAGGATGGTACAATACCTTGATTGATGAGTTTCAACTGGAGGATAATGCACTTGTAAAAGGTAAAGGTAAAGAACTGAAAGGAGATTTTTTATACCATAACCCGAAAACGGAAGAAAGTATTGGTTTGGGTCATGTTTCATTTTTTGATTCTATTCAGAATTTTGGTTTTCAGTCGAATAAGTTTAAAGGTGATTCTACTAAAAATGAGTATTTACTTACAGATGATGCTGTGTTAAAGAAAGTATCAAAAAAAGATACCTTTTATTTACATGCAGATTCGATTTTAATTTATTTAGATTCAGCAAAGAATCGATTGATTTCTTTCAATGCGTTTCATGGTGTTCGTTTTTTTCAAAAAGGGCTTCAAGGAAGATGTGACTCTTTAGTGTATCAGAAATCGGATAGTACGATGCAAATGTTTTATGAGCCAATTGTTTGGATTAAGAATAGGAGTGAGTTAAAAGGAGAAAAAATAGATGTTTTAATTGAAAATGATAGTTTAGTAAATTCAGCTCAAATTCATGGAGGAGCAACTCTTTTAATGGAAGTTGATAGTGGTGCATATTACAATCAGATTGGAGGTAAAGAAATATTAGCTCTGTTCGATAATAATGATATATACAGGTCTGATGTTAAGGGGAATGCTGTAACAGTCTATTTTCCTGAAAATAAAGATTCAGAAACAGATACTACTGTTGTGATGAAACGAAGTGGAATGAATCGTATTTTTGCCAGTGATTTAAGGATTTATATTGATAGCAATGAAGTTGAAGGTGTAACTTATTTTGAACAACCTGAAGGTAAGTTTTATCCAATTGAAAAAATAAATAAAGCAGAACAGTTTATCCAAGGGTTTAATTGGAGAATAGCATTAAAACCCAAAGAATGGCAGGATATTTTTAAAGATTAGTCTAAGTTATATCGCTTTGTCATTTCTTCAACTCTCATAATAATTTCCTCTCTTAATTCAATAGGTTGAACGATCTCTATGTTACCTCCGTAACTCATGATTGAACGAATAAATTCTTCAGAGATTAAAACTTTTAATTCAAATGTTGTTTTGTTTTTTCCCTCTTTGATTACTTTTTGAGAACTATGAAAGGGTTGAGATTTGATATATTTTGAAGATACCTTATCGGCTTTTAAAATCACATTTAATGGTTCTTCCTCACTTGTTGTAATTCCTACAGCATGTTTGAAAAAGTTTTCAGCATTAAAACTTAATGGTTTTACAGCTTTTTCTTGTGTGATAATAAGTTCCTCCATTCTTTCTAAAGCATAAGTAATCACTTGTACCTTAGAAAGGTCAAAAGAAATGAGATACCACCTGTTACTGTATTCTTTCAGTAATAAGGGGAGTACTTTTCTTGCTTTGCGTTTAGATGTGAGAAAGCTTTCATATTCGAATTCTACAATTAGGTTATTTTTAATTGCTTCTAAAAGAGGAGCTAAGAATTCATTTCCTTTTGAAGAAAGGCTCGTTTCAAATTGAACGAAAGATGCTAAAGCTTTGTCTTGAGGATCTTCGGTGATCGAAAAGCGATCAACAATTTTATCAATAGCAGAACCAAATTGTTTGAAAACAGCATTGTCTCTGAACTGGTTAAGGGTGTTTACTGCAAATTTAATTGAGGCTAAGTCTTCTTCTGTTAGTGGTATGTCATTTATTGAGAAGTTTTCATCTTCATAATAATACCCACCATGCTTTTTGCTGTATTTGATAGGAGCATCGTGCTCCATTCTCATAGCAAATAAATCTTTTTCAATGGTTGAATCACAAATGTTGGCTCCTTCATCACTGCCGAATAAAGCTTCTTCGCATAATTCTCTAAACTTCTTTTTGGAAGGAAAGGGATTGTATTTATTTCTTAGAGCTTTATCAATTATTCTATAACGAATAAGGGCGTGTTTAATGTGAGGCATTTTCTTCTATTTCTTGATAACCAAAAAGTTTATAAAATTTGATTGCTTTCGCTACTTGTTCAGGTACTTCATCTTCCCAACTCATTGCATTTGCTTTGATTTTAGATAATACATCATCAGACATAATAGAAAGCAGTTTTGGATTGAATTCTTCAATTGCTTTTAACTTATCGTTGTCCTTCATGTATTGTAAAAGACCACTTAAGTGAGTAGGAATATTTTTATCAAAGTCATGTAAGGAGAATAGCTCTCCTGTTTCAACATCTAAAGCGGGATATACAAACAACTTTACGTTGTGACCAAAACCTCTACCAAATGCTTCAAGAATTCCACCAGCTAAGTTGTCGTAATATTTATCATCAAAAATTGTTTGGAGATTATAAATCCCGAGGATTACCCCCATCTTTCTTCCTTTCGCAAGAATTGAGAGATAGTCGACCATTTTGTAATGTTTCAAATAGTTAGAAATCATTACAGTATAGCCTAAAGAACCCAGTAACTCAGCACGGTCAATAAAGTCTTTGTCTGATATTTTACCATCAGCAGTTAAATCTTTTAACGTTAATTCAAAAACTACCCTTACATTTTTTTCATTGACACCATCTTCTTTATTGAAATGATCTATACCAGCTTCAATCATGTCAATATGAACTTTTGTAACAGGTCTGAATCGTCCCCTCATTAAAAGAATATTCTTTTTGTAGAGGTGATTTGCTGTTTGAAGTACATTTCCACACAAGTCAAACATGGTAGCATCTGTCATCCCTCTTTTTACAAGGTTTAAAGCAATAATTCTGTTATCGATATTTTCAAAACATGGACCAGATACCCTCAACATATCGATTTCCATGCGATCTCTAGGTAATCTATGTGTTAAATTATCAAGAAAGTCCTCCAAATCCTCATGGAAATATGCAGCATGAATTAGGTTTACTCCTAAGATTCCTAAGGCTTCTTGTTGAGCTTTATTGCTAATGTCGTGCATTTTAACATGTAAAATTATATCATTAGCTTCTTCACCTATATTTTTTTGAAAACGAAGCCCAACCCAACCTTGACCTTGATTTGTTTTGTGATAATTTAAAGATTCAACAGTGTTACAGAAAGAAAAGAAACGAGACTCTTTAAACTTATCAGGTAAACGATATTTCATCGTTTCGTATTCTGTTTCAAGCATAGTAATTAACCTTTCTTCACAGACATACCTTGAAGATTCACCATAAAGTGAGTCAGAAACTTTCATGTCGTATGCTGATTGAGAGAAGGCTATTGTTCCTGAACTTCCTCCAGCTCTAAAAAAATTAGCAACAACTTCTTGACCAGCTCCAATCTCAGCAAAACAACCATAAATATCTCTTTTCAAATTAATTGTAAGAGCTTTCTCTTCTGTTGTTAATTTTGTACCTATAGCCATATTTTTCTTTCTTATTATACAAATGTAAGAAAAATAGATTCTAGGTTTTGTTAAAAGTTGTTTAAAAAGCTTACTAAAACCTTGATTTTAGTCATATAATAGATATTTCTTTCTAGTTTGTTTGAATTTTTCAATTCCAGGTTTCCAAGAAGATCGAATTTCTTCTTCACTCACATTGTTGTTGATTTGTTCTTGAAGTGATGTGTTTCCTGCTAATAGGTTGAAAAATGAATGTTGATTGATAAATGTATGTTCCTCACCTAAGAGCTTTTTGGCTTGGATTAACCAGGTTAGGTCAAGTTTGTATTGTCTAAATGGGTGTAAATCCTTAATATCAAAGCCATAGCATCTGGTGTTCTCGTGGAGAGGTTTTTTAGCACCATAGCAAGAGACTGGAGTGAAGTAAAAGTCGGATTCTGGGAAGTCAGGATGCCCAAAAATTTCGAAAGGTCTAGAGGTACCTCTACCAACACTTACAGTCGTTGCTTCAAACAAACATAAACTTGGATATAAACATACAGATTCGTATGTTCTAAGGTTTGGTGACGGAGGAACAGGGAGGGAGTAAGGATATTTGTGCACGTAGTTGTCACAAGGAACAACCCAGAGTTTACATTTTAAGTTGTTCTTTAACCATTTTTCACCATTAATCATTAGACCATATTCCCCGATAGTCATACCATAAACGATAGGGACAGGATGTAATCCTACGAACGATTTTTGGTCTGGTTCAAGAACTGGTCCATCGATATAATGACCATTAGGATTAGGTCTATCCAATACCAACAAAGGAATATTGTTTTCCGCACATGCTTCCATTACATAATGAAGAGTGGAAAGGTAAGTATAAAATCGAACACCAACATCTTGAATATCAAATATCATGATGTCGATATTTCGCATGTTTTCTCGAGATGGTTTTTTACTTTTTCCATATAGTGAAATAATAGGTAATCCTGTTTTTTTATCTTTAGAATGATCTACACTTTCACCGGCATCTGCATTTCCTCTAAAACCATGTTCTGGGGAGAAAACTTTAACGATATTTATTTTTTTTGAAAGTAATGTATCTACCAAATGGGTGTTGTCAACTAAGCTTGTTTGGTTACCAACTAAACCTACTTTTTTGCCTTTTAAAGAATCAAGGTATAGGTAAAAACGATTAGCGCCAACTGTAGGAGCATTAAAAGTTGGATTTTGTGATTGATAATTAATTGTCCCCCAAGAGTAATTTGAAAAAATTAAAAAAAGAGTCAAAATCAATAAAACACTTTTTTCGACCAAATCCTTTATGTACTTTAGCATTAAAAATTGTTGCATATTGTCTTTTGAATATTTCATATCTAAGAAAGTTCTTAATAAAGAAGTTAAAAATAATAAAGTTTCACGTCCAATCGTAAGGATATCAGTGATAAGTATTTCACTAGCAGTTGTTGTTAACTTATTGACAATAGCTGTGGTAAAAGGTTTCCAAAGAGAGGTTAGGACTAAAATTTCAGGTTTTACAGCACCAATTTTTATAACCAGCCAACAATCAGAGAGTGTATTTGAAGCTTCTCCAATTGTAAAAACTGACAAAATAGATGAATTAATATCAGGAACAAAAGGTGTAAAGTCATTTTCGAAAGTTGCTTACAAGCCTGTTTTACTTCAATCAGATAAATTTCTTCAAAAAATTAAGCTTTCGTCTGGTAAAGACTCAACTAGTTCACGTCAAGAAATACAAGGGGGTATTTTTAAAGGAGTTGAAAATACATACGATTGGACATTTTTGAAAAAACATTTAATAGGTGGACGTTTGCCCAAATTCAATGATCAAACGTTATCGAATGAAGTTATTGTTTCTCAGACTTTAGCCAGAAATCTTAATTTGAAAGTTGGAAATAAGTTAACATCCTTTTTTGTTAATAAGTCGCCTTTAAAGCGAAAGTTTTTAGTCGTAGGTGTATATAATACTGGTCTTGAGGAATTTGATAGTAAACTAATCTTAGGAGATTTAAAGCAAGTACAGCGTTTGAATGATTGGGGAATAAAGTCTTCAATTCTAGTTGATGATACCTTGAGTGAAGGAGCTTTGATAATAAGAGCTGATGTAAGAGGAGGGAATGGTAATTATAGATATGATTGGGGGCAAGGATTTGAAAACTATGAAGGTTTTACTTATTTTCCCTATAAAGATACCGTTATAAGATTGGTGACTTCAGATTATTGGATGGATATACGAGAAGATGTTACTAAAACAACTATTCCAGATACAACATATCTAAAAATT
This sequence comes from uncultured Flavobacteriales bacterium, assembly GCA_964580965.1. Classification (GTDB taxonomy): domain Bacteria; phylum Bacteroidota; class Bacteroidia; order Flavobacteriales_D; family Crocinitomicaceae; genus CAIUKX01. The sequence continues at coordinate 16,991 of CAZOLZ010000033.1, forward strand.
GATTGTTCTTATGATCATTATGCCGATAACTTTATAGTTTCTGATTATGGAGAAGTTCAAAAGACCTTTCTTAATTCTACTGGAACGAAATACAAAATCAAAACAGAACTAGGGGATGTTTTTTTTGAAACCATTGCAGGAAAAGGTTCTGGGGAAAATTACATAAGTGGATATGAGGTTTTAATTAATGAGTGGAATTTGTTAGATGAGGTAAAGATTGATTTGAAAAAAGCGTTTTTATCAAGGGGGGAACAATGGATTGATATTAAGGTTACAAGTATTATCGATAATCAAAATGAGGTGTTTTTATGGTTGAGTTTCTTGGATGTTAATGTTGCGATTATTATCGTTTTGATGTTGTTGATTGGGGTGATAAACATTTGTTCTGCTTTATTGGTTTTAATTTTATTGAAAGGGTCATTTGTAGGAATTTTAAAAGCAATGGGAGCAACAGATTGGAGTATTCGTAAAATATTTTTATATCAAGGAGCTAATATCGTTCTTAAAGGCTTGTTTTGGGGGAATTTGTTTGGAATTAGTATAGCATTAGTACAATATTATTTTGAGATTTTGAAATTAGATCCTTCTGTATATTATTTGGATAAAGTGCCAATTTCACTTGATCTATCTGAATTAGTTTGGGTTAATTTGGGGACAGTAGTTGTGTGTATAGTATCTTTAATCTTACCAAGTTTCATTATTACTAAAATTACTCCCTCGAAAACAATTAAGTTTAATTAATCACAAAATTCTATAAACTTAATATTTCCTTAACATTCGTTAAGGTTGTTTAATTTCTTATTTCAATTAACTTTGAGAAGAATTTTAAATAGATTTAGATGCTTAAGAAACTTAGATTGGTTGGGATTTCAATTGTTTTTTTAATCTCTGCAATTTCGCTTTTTGCTCAAGAAAACGCTAATAATCAAGTGTTAGAATTTTCAGAAGACGTAGTTTTAAATACAAAAGCTAAGAAAAAAGAACGTGGTTTAGCAATAACTTGGTCTTTAGATTATGCTGCATACGAAAAGTTAAAAAGTGAAGGTTATACCTTATCGATTAGATATGTAACTGATATCAAATCAAAAAAAATAGATAAATCTGAATGGAGTTTAATCAAAAAAATCGATTTAAATCAAACGAATTATGACCTCAAAAACCTTGACGGGGGAGAAAAATATATTGTTCAAGTAGGTGTTAATAAAAATGAACAATTTTTTTGGGGACAAAAAGTTAAACAGAAAACAGGTCGTGAGTGGGGTCTATTTAAATTTTTAGTTTTAATAGGAGCTCTAGGAATGTTCATTTATGGAATGAAAATCATGAGTGAAGGTTTACAACAAGCTGCTGGAGCCAAATTAAGAAATCTCCTAGGTTCTATAACTTCAAACCGTTTTAAAGGAGTTTTGACTGGTTTTGGATTAACTGCAATTGTTCAATCATCCTCTGTTACTACAGTGATGACAGTTTCATTTGTTAATGCTGGATTAATGACTTTAATGCAGTCTGCTGGAGTAATGATGGGGGCTAATATTGGGACAACAATTACTGGATGGTTAATCAATATTTTTGGATTTAAAGTAAGTATTGCGTCATACGCTTTAGTTTTTATTGCAATTGGTGCACCATTTTTATTTGTTGGAAAAACTAAAATGAAAGCTTGGGCTAGTGCGATTATAGGTTTTTCTTTATTGTTCTTAGGTTTAGGAGAGTTAAAAGATGCTGTACCATCTTTATCCCAAGATTCTACTTTAGTTCAGTTTTTTGTTAACTATAAGGATATTCCAATTATCAGTACATTAATGTTTGTCTTTCTAGGAACATTAATAACAATAATTATTCAATCTTCTTCTGCTGCTATGGCTTTAACAATGACTTTAGTGGCTAGTGGAATGATCCCTTTTGAGGTTGCTTCTGCAATGATACTTGGTGAAAATATAGGAACAACGATAACAGCTGAATTAGCTTCAACAATCGGTAATGTTCACGCAAAACGTTCAGCTAGAATACATACATTATTTAATATGATTGGAGTTGCATGGGCTGTTTTACTTTTTCCTTTCTTACTCAAAGGTATTGGTATTGTCATGAATCAGTTTAACTGGGGAGATCCTTTTACTAACCCTGCTGAATATGCAAATACAGGTTTAGCTATTTTTCATACAAGTTTCAACTTACTTAATGTTTTAATCTTGATTTGGTTTGTACCTAAGTTAGTTTCATTTGCTGAAAAATCAGTTAAATCTAAGAGTGCTGCTGATTTGGTATTCCACTTAGATTATATTGGCACAGGCTTGATGGCAACACCTGAATTATCTCTTTTAGAAGCTAAAAAAGAAATCGCAAAATTTGGAAATATAACGAGTAAGATGTCCAAGTTTACGAGAAGCTTACTTTTTGAACAAAGTTCGAAGATTAAAATGGATATTCATGAACGTATTGAAAAGTATGAGGATATTACAGATAGAGTTGAGATTGAAGTTGCACAATATTTGAATAAGATTTCTGAAGGTGAGTTGTCTGAAGAAACTTCTGCTCGTATTCGCGGTATGAATAGTATTGTAAGTGACTTAGAACGAATTGGAGATATATATTTTCAAATTTCTAAAGCAATTGAACGTAAAAATGAAGAGAAGATTTGGTTTTCTCCTGAAGAAAGAAATAGTTTAAAAGAAATGCTTGATCTTGTTGATGAAGCTTTTGAAATAATGACTGATAACTTGAATGCTCATCATTCAGAAGTTACATTAGAGAAAGCAACTTTAGCGGAAGAGAGAATCAATAAAAAACGCGATGAATTAAAGGAAAATTACTTTCAGAATATTTCGAATAATAAAGAATACAATATTAAAGGAGGTATGGTTTATAATGATGTTTTTTCATCTCTAGAAAAAGTTGGAGATCACATCATAAATGTTTCTGAAGCGGTTATAGGAAGAATTTAGTAATTAAATAGATCTTTTTAAGATTTTAAGCGACCTCTAAAAGGTCGCTTTTTTTATTTTTTAAACTCTGTATCACATTTTTTACAACGAAAGACCTTATTCAAGTATATAGGAAAAATAGAAAGGATCAGAGAAAATAAAGCGCTAATTAAGCCTTTTAAATCTTGAATTGAATTAAAGTCTTTGTATAATTGATTTGAACCACAATTCGGACAAACAATAATATTTCCATTTCTATCTTCAAAAGGTTTATTTTCTAGTTCTTGAATGATTTCAAAAGCTTTAGCATAATCTTTTTCTTGAACTTTGAGCTTTATTCCTCCGACAGCATTACTCAAAAGTGGATCGATTGAAACCGTGTTTTCATCTTGAATAAAACATTCAATATTATCTGTTTCCAATCTGTTTTTAAGAATGTAAGCATCAATAATGTTGTCGAATGTTTTAACGGTAATTCGATTCATTTTATTACATATTATCAGTTATCTTTATGTGAAAACTTAATAACCTTTAATAGTTATGTTTAAGTTTTTACCTCAATCCATTAATGTCATATCTAGACACGAAATTCCATACAAGTTCAGAAGCACTTTGTCCTTGAAAAGTTGAATTAAACCAACTGTGATTACCACCGATATATTTGTAATGTTCAACAGAAACAAGACTATCTCCTTGGTCATACACATAGTGTTCAATAGAGTTAACACCGTTGTTTTCACTCGTGACAGTTGGAGTAGTGGACGTATTGTTGAAATTTACCCAATGGTTCAAAGTGTGTTGTACAGAGTTCCATTCGACTCCTCCGTTGTAAGGTAAAACAGCATCTGATGTTCCATGAAGAATTACTACTGGCATTGGGTGTGTCGTAGATCCTGTGCAATCTAACATTGCTCCAGATACACATGCAACTGCTGCAATCATCTCACTTTTGTGATTAGCAAGTCCAAGTGCCATCATTCCTCCATTTGAATATCCAGCAGCATAAACTCGCTCTAAATCTAAATTGTAGTGAGATGAAATTTCGTTAATCATTAATTCAACAAATCCAAAGTCGTCAGCATTACTTTTATTATCACCTCCTGACATACAAGCATTCCAATGAGAGGATCCACCTATACAACTACCTTGAGGATATACCAAAATAAAAGTATCTTTCTCAGCGATAGAACGTAAATCAGCATTATTCATGAAGTGAGTTGAATTACCACCAAAACCATGAAAATTTAACATCAATGGAACGGATTTACTACCATCATATGAGTCGGGAATGTATAAAATATATTCTCTACTAATACCGTTATGTTGAACAGTTCTAGAATTACTATTGTTAAAAGAGCATGATTCAGCACTGTTATCATCTTCATTTTTATTACAGCTTAATAGTAAAACTATTAGAGCTAATACACTAAAAAATATTTTATACCTCATATACGTTTATTTTCTAATTGTTAAGTTACAAATTATTAAAAATAATAGGAGTAAGTTCACGAATTATATCATCAGAAAATGGCTTTTTTTGAGTCATAATAATCATAATCAAGTTTTTTTTTGGTGATATTGTAAAATGAGTTCCACCTATATCACTCCAACCATAGTCTCCCAAGTGACCATTAATTACGAATAAAAATGGAGATTATTATTTTTTAATTAATACTTTCTTTCTGGTAAAATCTATAATTTAATCGGATAAAGAAAAAGTGAAGTTGGATAAAATTATAGCGGTTAATGCCAACTACACCTCCTTCTAGTAACCTGTAGCCAATATTTCCTTGAAGTGCTTGAGAGAAATTGTATTTTCCTAATAATGCTATATCAATTGCTCTTCCTTTGTTGGCACCAATACCCTCACCGAAAAAATAAATTCCTGCTTTTTGAGAGATATTTAAATTGACTAATAAATTAATTAAAGGGACAAAACCAAAACCGAAATTTTCTTTTAAAAAATCTTCATTTTTTAAAGAGAATCCAGCATCTCTAAGTTTTGCAGATAAACCTATTCCCAATTTAATTTTTTGTTTACAAATAATTCTTCGATTATAACTCAAGCGATAAGAGTTAAACTTATAAACAGCTTCTAATGGTGTTTTTGCTTTGAAGTTTTGACCGTCAAAAATGATGTCTTCTTGTAAAGTTGCTGTTTTATCAATTTTGAGAGGCGCATAAAGGATTGAAAAGTAATTTTTTTCGTTTAATAAATAGCTTCCTCTTAATCTAAAATAGGGGGTGACTTTAGTATTGAAATCATCTTTCAAAGAGAATAATGTTCCGTTTTTGCCATTTCTAATATCATTAACTTTCGTGAAAGATAATCCAGATTCAACATTAAAAGCAGCCTGAGCATGTAATAATTGAAAATTGTTGGAGTTCAATAAAAATAAGAGAATCCAATATTTAGATTTTGATATGAGCTTAAATAGAATTTTGATAACCTTTAATGATTTATTTAATTTAAATATGTCTTAAAATTTATATCAGATGCCTTCATGTTTCCTTTGAATTTCGATGAAATCAATTCCGCAACATAATTTTTTTGCTAAATTTGATTTAGGGTCAACAACTCTCCAGAATGGAGTTATTTCATTAATTTTTTTTCCTAAATTAAATTCTTCAAATGATGCTTCTGATACTATTCGTAACAAAATCCCAGAAGTTACAGGACACGTTTTATCAGTTTGGTATTCGGTAGCTAAATCATTTCTCATTTTTGTTAAATCATATAAATGACCAAAAGGTATTTGATTAATGTAATTATCAATTATTTGTGGAGTAGGAATAAATATAGTACTACCCTCAGGAATATCAGCAAACCTTTTGTTGGCCGTTTTAATTTTGAATGATTTATTACAATCTCTTTTTTCTAACCAAGTTTTTTTTGCCATAACTTTATTTTTAAGTTGTTATTAATTTTGATTCAGAAAATACCTGTTAGCTATTGAATTGGTTTTACCCTTTCAAAATAGTTAATGTTATCACTACAATTTACTCAAAAATTTCCTCTTTTTTTATTCCTTTTATAGCATGTTTTCTGGTATTCAAAAAGAGAACTAAATGCAATAGTAGACCTACACCCCAAAACAATTCAAAAATTCTTATTTGAAAATAAGTCTCATGAATAGATTGTAAATCAAATAAGTAATAGATTTCTGTAACTAAGTTGTGAATAATGTAAGTAGATACATGAAATCTAAAACCGACATCATATAATGCCAATGATTGACGATCCCTTTTACCGAAAAAGAATCCGTTTGAAAACATTAATACTGCATACATTATAGGAATTAGATAGACCATCAATAAGTTTCTGTTTTCGATTGAATTCGTTAATGATAAATGAAAGAAACAACATAATACTGATGCTGTTAATATAAACCAAACTTGATTTTTTGTAATCTTCATAATTTTAATAGTTTTTTAATTCTTTCTTGATGAAATAGCATGATGTTTCTTTCAGTAAAAGCATCTAATAATTCCATTCCTAAATCTGTTAAATAATAATATTTTCTATCTGGTCCCTTATACCCTTTTTTTGTCTCAAAATCAACAACTCCTAGATGTTGAAATTTTCTTAAGTTCCTGTACAAGCTTTGTCCTTCACATGTCATAGTGCCATCGGATGCATCTTCTACAAATTCCTTGATTTGATCTACGTATTTTTTACCGTCTTTTAATGCAAGGAAAATCCACAAGGTCAATTGCCCTTTTTTGTATGTGTCCTCCCATGCATCCAGTAAACTGTTAAAAAGATTCTTATTTTCCATATATTACCTCTAGTATTATACATCTTGTATAATACAAAGGTATTAATAATTTGTAAATTTCAAATTATTTAAAATATTAATTTGAAAAAGATTAAAAAGGAATTAAAATTTTGTATGTAATGGTTTTATTTAAAACTTTTTAGATTAAGGGTGTTACACCAATCTCTAATTGCTTGTCTATCCGAGTTACTAATTGCGCTATGGTCAAAATCTGTTGCATTTTCAAATGGTGGAGGCATAACCAATTCATCCAATGGGTAATTTTCATAATGTTGTGTACATTGTGGGCGATGACAAGATGTACAAGAGTTTTGAATATTGGTCGTTTTTGGTTTTTTCCATGCCTGACCTACAACTGAGTATTGAGATGAGCCTGTAATAGGAACCAATAATTCAGAAGTATCTTCAGGGTTTTTCAACTGATCTACAGCAGGTGTATGTATAAATGGATTTGCCATATGGCAATCTGTACAATTAAACTCTTGAGTGAGTTGTGAGGGATTTCCCCATAATTCGTTATAGTTTGCATCTCCTGGTTTTGGAACCGATGTGTTTGAGGGGTCAAAATTGTCAATTTCAAAAAAAACATGTTTCACCTGTTGAGAATTTATATCCAATTACTCCTAGTCCACTACCTCTAAAAAAGGTTATAAAAACTACATCACTATTCTCTGTACCATCAAGATTTAAGCCTTTATAACGGCCAATTCTATTTCCAGGCTCGCATGGAGCATTAAAAGCAAAAGGGTTATCACAATCATTCGAGTTATTGCTTGGTTGACTAATATGAACTCCATTTTTCGTCATAGGAATTTCAATTGCTTCATCATATTTAAATTCAGGAAGTGGTCCCAAAACTGATTCACATTCATAAGCATACTCAACTGCTGTACTTTGAACAACCGTAATATTATGAGCTCCTTTTTTACATGCTTGAAAAAAAGATGTCATAAGTAGTAATATTATGATTTTATGAATTCTCATCTTTTATAAATTAAAATACCCTAACAATGTTAAAGCCAAAAGAAATGTCTCCTTTAGTCCAATCCCCCAATGTTTCAGTTAAAAAAGCAGCATCATTACTTGCTCTTGAATTTGTAAATAACAATTGAAATACATGACCTCCAGTTTCAATATCTATCCCTACAGAAAGAGGGTTTCTGTAAAGTGAATTTTTACTTTTACTAAAATTATAGCCATAGTCTAAATTAAAACTGATACGTTTTGTGAACTTATATCTACCTCCAATTGCAAGGATGTATTGATTCCATGGTTCTGTTAAGAATCCTAATGGTCTTATTGGAGGTATGGAGGTTTTTGCATATTTTAAATCGATCAAATTCTGACGAACATAAATAGGAGCTAACTCAATAGAAAGTTTTTCTGAAAAACCTCTTGATATTAATATTTGGGTTGAATATGCAAAACGATCTAAAAATAAGAGTCCTGGGTATGTATTTTTGTTTAATAAGGTGTTTACATCCACACTATTGTATAAAACAAGGTTTACACGTCGATTATTTGATTGTTTTAAAAGACTTAATTTTGAAGTTGCTGAATAGGTCTTTTCATAACTATCTCTACTAATCCCTAACTGAAGTCTATCACTTATACCATAAATAAACAGAATTTTAGTATTTGCTTGATCTAGTCCATATAACTCCTTAATCCCACTTTTGATACTACCAAAACGATGGGCTACAACCATATAAAAGTCTTTTTTTGCAACCATTTTGGTAGACTGTAAGTTACAAATCTGAAGAGCTTTAAAAGCTGGATTTTCAAAAACGACTTCTTGTTCTGATATACTGTCTAATTCATCAAGTAAATCATTTTCTTGAGTATTGGCAAAATTACAAACAACTGAAATTGCTAGTGCTAAAAAATATTTTAATCTTGAATAATAGTGCATTGATTTAATTTTATTTCCATTAATAAATCGTCGAATCCTTCAACTTTTCCTTTAATTTGAATTTCTTTATTGATAAAATTCAAGTTTAAATCTGTTTTTTGCTCAAATTGACAATAAATACTTTCGTTAAGTATGATTCCGTTGTCATCTATTTCTGTTATTTCTCCTTTAATTTGTACAACTTTATTAGTCCAACTTTTAAGGTTTTCTGTCACTAAAAATTTAAATTCATTAGCTTGTCCTTTAAAATCTGTTTTTAAATCCCTTGCTTTAACTGGTTCAGAGAAGGTATAGGTGTAAAAAGAGTAAGCACCAATTACAAAAAGAACAGTTGATGTGAAAAAGATGATTTTGAATTTATTTTTTTTCAATAAGTTCATATAGAATTTTTATTTGAATTTGTTTAGAAATTTTTTCCTCAACAATAGAGGGGATTTCTATATTAAAGTCTTCAGGTTTTATTTTGAAACTTGTTTTTAGAATTAATTTTCTATTGACTTCTTTAATGTTGACTTTTGATGATACCCTTTTTTCTTTACCTCTAATGGTTAGTGTTCCATTTAAATTAAACTCATTTGTATCATTTAATTTGTTTTTAGAGAAATTTTCAATTTTACCTTTAAATAAACCTTTAGGGTACAGGCTACTTTCCATATAATTCTCGTTAAAGTGTTCTTGCATTAGTGCATTTTCAAACTCGAAAGAAGCAATAAAAATTTGTGCTACTATGTCACCATTTTCACTATCAAGAATAACCGTGGAGCTTTTATTTGTAGCTTCTATTGGTTCAAAAGTTTTTTCGGTAGCTTTAAATTCAGTAATCCCTGATCTTGTATAGTATTTTTGAGCATTACAATAAATACCTACCATTAATAAAATGATTGTCAATTTAAATGTTGTCATAATTTATTTGTTATTCTAAATATCCATTTTGAACCCATTTATCAAAGATTGCCCTTGTACCTTCAGGCATTAAGCCACTTGTGGGCATTGGGTTCGAAACATCATTAATTCTTTGTAATAAAGTTCCATTTTCAGTTGAATTTCGAACTTGATTATAATTTTCAAGCAGTAGGTTTCCTTGTGGGTTATTTCCTGAATGACAATTCAAACAATTGGTAGAAACTATTGATTCAATATGTGTTGTGTATCTTACTGTATCGTTTGTTAAAGTGTTATTTGAAATTTCTTCTTCAGGAATAAACCCTTTTGTACAACTTGTTGTTATAATTATTCCAATTAGTACTAGGGTATTTAAAATAATTCTATTGTTATTCATAATGATATTCTTTAATTTATTTTAAATTCAATGTTTGACACCAATCTCTTACAGCTTGTCTATCTTCATTTGATATATTACTGTGATCAAAATCAGTAGCGTTTTCAAATGGAGGAGGCATTACCAATTCATCCAAAGGATAATTTTCAAAATGTTGTGTACATTGTGGGCGATGACAAGATGTGCAAGAGTTGTTTATAGTATTTGTTGTGATTGGCTGTTGAAACTCTCTACCAACAATGGAGTAAGCTTCTTTTCCTGTTATAGGAACCAATAGTTTAGAAGAATCATTATGCATTTTTAATTGGTCAACAGCCGGTGAATGTAAAAAAGGACCAGCTTGATGACAATTCATACATTTATCTGCAGCAACTATTTGAGGAGCTTGCCAAGAATCAGTATATCCATTTTCACTTGGAATGGGAATACTGTCACTCTCTACATCAACTCCTGTAGAG
>CAZOLZ010000034.1:0-26856 GCA_964580965.1 uncultured Flavobacteriales bacterium
AACTTGTACCTTATTCATTTTAGATAGTAAGCTTCAGAAACTTATTAAAATAAAAGAGTCCGCTTCAATATTGAAGCGGACTCTTTTTGTGACCTCGTCAGGATTCAAACCTGAAACCTCTTGAGCCGTAATCAAGTGCTCTATTCAGTTGAGCTACGAAGCCGTTTGTGGGTGCAAAGATAGTGATTTATTTTTGTATTACAACCTTTAACATCTCTTTTTTAATCAAACATTATGATTTAAAACTTAAAATTATTCTATCACTGCAGACAAACCTTTATCTAATAATGCAGTGCAAATTGGTTTCAGTTTATCAAAATGTCCTCTCTTAACTTGACATTTTCCATTGTAATGAATAATCCATGTACACTGTTCAGCTTGTTCAGCAGAATGTTTACAAACTTTAATCAAAGTATTTATAACATGATCAAAGGTGTTCACATCATCATTATACACCATTAAATCTTTCTGCTCTATTAGCTCTTCAATTGCCAATGATTCTAATTCAACTTCTAATTCAGTTTCTACCATAATTATTCTTTTTCTAAAATACTTTCTCCATGTTGTAACAATAATGCTCTTGCTTCAGCTAGTGGAATTCGCTCTCCATTATAATATGCTGTTACGTATGCATGTTTAACCCCTTGTTTCAATACAGCTAAACGTTTTGCCTCAGCTTTTTCAATAGAGTCAAACATACCCGAAGAATATCTGATTTGACCATTTTCTAATTTCTTAGTAATCAATGGTGTCACATAATTTAACTGTTTATCAGTTAAAGGTCTACTATAAACACCTATCTGAACTGTGAAAAATAAGCCTTGATGTGCCTCTGCTGCTTTTGCTGGTATTGCACCAGGAGCTTTATTATAATCGATAGATTCATCAGTTACAGGCTGTTTCGCTTTTTCGACTGCAGCAACAAAATCATCTACATTTTCAAGTACTCCCTCCCCTTTTTCTTGTAATAAAGCTTTAGCTTGTTTTAAAGAAATTCTTTCTCCATTATAATATGCTGTAATAAATGCATCTTTAATTCCTCTTGCTCTTGCATCAGCTTTTTTAGGTTTTGCATTATCAACTGAAGTAAACATTCCTGAAGAGTATCTGATCTGACCATTTGATAATCTTTCTGTAACCAAAGGATCTATATTTTTCAATTGCTTAGCAGTAACAGGTTTATTGTAAACCCCAACTTGAACAGTATAGAATAATCCTTTTCTAGATTCTACAGGAACAGCTTTTGCAGCTCCTGGCGCTTCATTGTATGATAAGTCATCCACTTGCTGTGGAACTTGTTCTTTCATGTTTTTCAATGCAATCACAAACTCTTGACTAGAAGTACTTACACATTGACCAGTAGCTTCTAAACGTTTAGCTTCTGCAATTGGAATTCTTTCTCCATCACAATAAGAAACCATAAATGCATCATCATAACCAATAGACTTCACTTGAGATAATGCTTGTTCTACAGAAGAAAAATTATTGAAGTATCCAGCCATATACCTAGTGTATCCCATAGAAACCTTTTCTCCTGTGATAGGCGTAAACATATTGTACATTGTTTGTTCTATCGGTTTAGAGAATGCTCCAACTTGAACTCTGTAAACTAAACCACTTGGTAATTTAACTCCTACTGGTATTGGGTTTTCATCAGAATAAGCATTCAAAGGAGCCTCTGCAATTCTAATTCCTTCTGCAGGCTTTCGTTGTTGCTCAAATATAGCTAAATCCTCATTGAATCCTGGCTCAACTCCTCTTTCTAATAAGTTCTGCATTCTCGAAGCTTTCGAAGGGTTTCTTGCTAATACATCATTTGCTCTTTCTTGTCGTTCTACTAACTCTTTTGTCATAGTTGCGATTTCATCCTCAATTGTTTTTACAATATCTACACTTTGAGCAATATCATCCTCTGAAACAGCCGAGTTTGGTTCTAGAGATTGAGCGATTATAGCTTTTGCTTCTTGACGTTTAACCGCCAATGCTTTTTCATTCTCTGCAATCTGATTTTCTAAACGTTGTGCTTTCTTAGCATCAACTGTGTATTCTAAATAATCTTTAGATGCAATAATCTCTTTCTCTTCTAATAAAGAAACTTCTTGTTCAAGTGCTTTTTCATCAACAACTTTTGGAGTTTCCTTAATTGATGCTATTAAGTCGTTTGTTGCACTTAATTGTTGTTCAACAATTGACTTTTCTTTTGCTAGAGATGTTTTTTCTGTTTTCAAAGGAGCTTGTTTTCTCTTTTTTGTTTCTGAAATCTGAACATCTAAATCTTCAATTTGTGCATCCAATTGAATAATTTCATTTTTTAGCCTTGATTGTTTTGCTAATAACTCTTCTTTTGAATCTAATGTATTAACCTTATTAGCAATTGCAACACTTGTAACATTTTCTTCAAGAGCATTTTTAACTATTTCATCAGCTTGAGCTTGTTTATCAGCTGCTTCAATTAATAATTTATTTTTAGCCGCTACTTTTTTCGTTTTGTTAGCTTGTTCCAATAAAACATCCGCTTCAGAACTTAAACGTTTGTTCTGAGCTGTTGCTTTGGCAGCGTTTGCTTTCGCTAAATCTGACACATTAGCTGTTGATTTTAACTGCTTAACTTTTTGACTATTTACTTTTTGCTTAGCTGTTAAATCTTTAGTTATTAAATTATTTTGCTCTGATTTTCTTTGTTCAACAACTTTAGCTAATTGTTTTTCTAAGGCTTTTACTTCCTTCTTAGACAAGTTTTTATCCTCTAGTTGCGCAATCAATGCTTGTTCTTCCGACTGAAGTTTTTTCAATGCAGGACTTGTTAAAGCTGCAGTTGGAGAATCTTTTATAATTACATCAATCTTACCTTTAACCTCTTTTTCTTTTTCCTGAACATTCATTAACTCATTTTCTAAAGCATTTTTTTCGTTATTTAACTCATCAGAATCAACACCTTTTGAAATTTGATCTTCAGTAGCTTTTAACTTTTGAATTAATTTTGATTCATAATCATTTAAAACAATTTGCTGCGCTTGTAAAGCTGCAATATCTGAATGTACATCAGTTAAAACATTTTCTTTACCAGACAACAACTCACTTCTTAACGCTTTTAATTCTGGAGCATCAAATGCTAATTCTTCTTGAGCATTTAAAACACCATTCTTGAAATTCTCTTCTCGCTTGTTACTTTCTTTTACTTTTTGTGCCAATAAATTATTCTCAGCAACAACATTTAAATCTTCACTTGAATTTAAAAGGTTATTATTTGATTCAATTTTAGCATTTAATTTAACTTGCAAAGCTTCTTCTCTTCTGGCTAATTGTTGAGCTTTATCATCAGCATTTGAGGACATTATTTGTTTGATGTCTTGATCATATGACGGATCTAAAGAACTCACTAATGCCTTTTGATCAATTTCACTAGACTTTAAAACAACTACTTGGTGTTGCAAGTTTTCAACTTTCTCTTCTGAAGTGATTAATGTTGCTTTAGCTGTTGTTAAATCTTCTTTTAACTTATCATCTTTTGGTGACTTTTTAACTGACGCTTCCAATGAAGCAACCCTTTCAGTCAAATCAGAAACCAATAAACTTTCTTCTTGATATAGTGCTTCTAATTTTTCAACTGAAGACTGGTTTGATGAATTGATTTTCTTAACATTTGCATTATAAGAAGGTCTAACCTCTTTAATCATTGCTGATTTAGCTTCATTAGAAACATCTGCTCCCTCTAATTGAGCTATCATTATATTTCTGTTTCCAATGACATTTTCAGCACTTTGTTTTAAATCTTCTAACTCAGACTTTCTATTTTGAACATCTTGATCATCCTTCTTTTTCTTAGCATTTGAAGTTGCTTTCGCTAGCTCTTTTTCAATTTTAGTTAATAAATTTTGATCCAACTCTTGTAACTTAGTTAACTTCTCAGCTTGAGTCATTAACGCGTCCGAATTGATTTCCTCTAATTGATTTTCATAAGAAGGGTCAATTTTAGATATCAATTGAGATTTTGCAGTTAATTCATTTTGAATAGTTGAAGCTGTGGTTGTCGTTGTTAAAGCATAATCATTTTCTTTATCTTTTAATACTTCTTCTAATCCAATCAATCTTCTCTCATCCGCTGATGTTTTGGAAGATTTTGATTTCAATTTTGAAATTTCAGATTTTAAATCAGTGATTAACTCTCCATTTAAATCATGAATTTGGTCTGCTTTCTCTGAATCTAATAAATATTTATTTGAATTTATTTCATCAAGTTTAGAAGTATAAGAACTGTTCACAGATTGAATTAAATCATTTTTCATCTCTGTTGTTAAAGTATTATGAGATGCAGCTAAAACAGATTCTGATTTATTAATTTCAACCTGTAAATCAAATTTTAAAGATTTTAAATTTTCATCTTTCTTCTTTAATTCCGAATCATTTGGATTTTTAGCTAGTTCTGATTCAACCTCTATCAATTCTTCATCTATTTTATCAAGTAACTCTTCATCTAACAGCTGAATTTGATTTAATTTCTCAAGTTCTGAAATAGACCTATCGCTTTCAATTTTAGATCTATTCTTCTGATATTTATTATCAACTTCGCTAATTAAGTTTTGTTTTGTTTTATCATCCAATGGTTCGTGAGATGAAGCAATCAATGTTGTTCTTGCGGTCATATGCATCTCAGTCTCTTGTTTAAGCTGTTTTAAGTCACGTAACTTTGATTGATCAAGTGAAGACTTTTCTATTGCATTGTTAATAGCATCTAACAGTTTCTGATCTTCGGCTTGTAATCGATTTAACTTCTCTGATTCAGACAATTTTTTATTGGATTCAATATTTGTAACATTTGAATTATAATCAGTATAAATTTCGTTTCTTAAACTAACTAAATTGGATAATTCATTCCCTCTTTCACGCTTTGTAATAAATGAATTAACTTCAGCTTTTAAAGTTTCTAATTCAGATTTCCTAGAACTTGAAATAGAAGATTTAGCTAACTCTCTATCAATAGCTTTGACTAATAATTTGTCTTGTTCGATTATACCTAAATTTCTGTCAGCGTTACTCAGAGAATTATTATCTACTAATTGTTTAATTTTATCATCATAAGATGGAGCTAAAGACTCAATTAAAGTTGCTTTGTTAGCATCATTTAACATTTTAACATCACCATCAAAATCTACACTATTTGAAGAAGCAATCGTTCTACTAGAACCTAATGAAAGTTTATTTGATACTTCATCCCTTAATGATTTTAAATCATTTAATTTTTTCCTTAGTTGTGGATCATTATTATTCCCTAAGTCATTTTGTATAGCTTCGATTTCTTTGTTCAATAAAGTAAGTAAAGCTTCATTCTCTGTCTTAATTTGAGCCTCTTTTTCTGATGGGGTTAAAGAGTTATTAGATTGAATTGCTTTAATGTTTACATTATATTTTGGACTTAAACCATCAATAATTACATTTTTTTCTTGGTCAGTTAATGGTTGTCTCAAAGTATTATTTGACAATTCATCTTTTATTGACTTTAAATCTTTCAATTCTTTCAATAATTGTGGATCATTATTATTCACCATATTATTTTGTATAGCTTCAATTTCTTTATTCAATAAAGTAAGTAAAGCTTCATTCTCTGTCTTAATTTGAGCCTCTTTTTCTGATGGGGTTAAAGAGTTATTAGATTGAATTGCTTTAATGTTTACATTATATTTTGGACTTAAACCATCAATAATTACATTTTTTTCTTGGTCAGTTAATGGTTGACTTAAAGATGCAATAGTCGATGACCTTTGATTAATTGATGCAACCACATCAGACTGAATCATTTCTAAATTCTTTAGCTCTTCTTGTAATTTTAAATCTGATGGATTTGCATTTAATTCAGTCTTTAATGTTGAAACTTTATTATTAAGTGTTGATAATAATCTATTATCCAAAGCTTGAATTTGATCTAACTTTTCACTCTCAGTTAATGATGTGTTTGAACTAATTCTTGCTAGTTCAGAATCATAATTTGGTTGTAAGTCATTAATTAATTGAGATTTTTGTCTAGCATCTAAAGTTCCAACCATTACATTGTTTGGTTGATTAGATTGATTAGTATTTTTAGCTACGGCATTCACATCAATTCCTCTCGAAGCAATATTCCCTTGTAACTCTTCTCTTAAAACATTTAATTGAGATAATCTTTGAGAAGAAACTTGATCATTTGAATTTGAGTTTACTTTCTGAATTTGTTTCTTAATATCAGATTCTACACCTGATAATAATTCAACATCTAACTGTTGTAATTGATATGCTTTTTGTTCTTCTGAAAAGGCATTATTATTTTTTATTTGAGCAACTTTCTCATTATAAAAAGGATTTATTGTTTCAGTTAATGCTTGTTTTGATCTTGCATCAAGACCTGTAAATGAATCGTCTACAACACCTCCTTTTATAGTAGCCTCTTGAAATGCAATATCCGATTGTAAATCTGTTTGAATTGATTTTAAATCTGACAACCTTTTACGAGCTATATTATCAACTGGATTAACTTTTAATGAAGTTTCTACAGATGATATTTCTTTTTCTATGTTTGTTAGTAATGTAGCTTCTATTTTTTTTATCTCGTTAGCTTTTTGAACATTATTCAATGAGTTATTTCCTTTGATTGCATCAATAGAACTTACATAGTTAGGATCTAAAGCATTCAAAAATTCTTCCTTTTCTTTAGCTGTCAAAGGTGCTACAGCCAAATTATTATTCAACTGGTTAATATCTATATTTCGACTAGAGATATCATCTTGAAGAGCTTCCTCTAATTCCTTCAAAGCCGCTAACTCTTGTTTCGAAGCAGCATCGGATGGATTTGTATTAATCTTTGCAACAACGGTTGATTTTTGATCTTGAACTGATTTCAATAAATCACCATCTAAATCTTGTAAAGCTTTTAATTTTTCTGCATTAGACATTGATGTATTTGATTCAATAGAAGCTCTTTTAGAATCATAATTAGCATCAACATTTTTTATTAATTTGCGTTGTAATTCTGAACTACCCGTTATTCGATTTCTTTCAACTCCAGTTTTTTGGTTTTGATTTAGGTTAACCTCTTCGTTAATTCTTCCTTTTTCAAGTGTTCTTACATTAACTTCTTCATCAACTCGTTCATTATTATTTCGTGCTAAATCTCTTGTTTGGTTAACCTGGCTGCTATTATTCGATTGATTACGATTAATCTCACGCGTATCAATAGCTCCTTGGCTCGAATTATTTCTATTTAGATTTGTTTGATTCGAAGCAATTTCATTTTGAGCATTATTTCTGTTGATATTCGTATTTTGATTTTGAGAAGCATTTTGACGGTTAATATTGTTTCTTTCAAGAGTTTTATTTTGTCCCCTGTTTGCATTATTATTCGTAGAACCATTTCGACCTAATTCAGAACGACCTCCAGAAGTACCTTTTGGAACATTTCTATTTAAAGCTAAGAAATTTGATGGCAAATTATCTTCTTCTGCATCTTCATCAATATCTAATGAAGATGCAACCAGTGATTTAGCCATTCTCAACGCCTCATACTTTTGTCTTAGTTGTTCATTTCCTGGATTTTCTTTTAACATTTCTCCAGCTCGTAGTAACTCGCGCTTAACCTCAACATACATATCTTGGTCTAACGCTCTTAATCTTTCTGCTCTTTGATCAGGAGTTAAATTAGGATCTTCATTTATCCTGTTAAATCTTTCTCTGGCATTAGATACAACTCCTCCTAAATCCTCTTCAAGACCTGCATAATCGATATTTTTAACCTCTGGATTCTCAACGATTAATTGAGTCAATTGTCCTAATACATCAGCTAATAAAGTTGAAGTATTAGTAGCGTTAGTTGATTTTACAGAGTTATTTGCTTCTGATTTAGAAACTTGTTTATCTGTAGTATATGTGTAAACAGCTTCTAGAGCATCAATTTTTTTACGCATAGCACTCCTTTCAGCTTTTTTCTTCTCTAAGTCTAAGCCATAAAAATCTTTTTCATCCTGAACTAATGCTCTTTCATTCTTTTTAGACATTATTTCTTCTTCGATTTTTTCAATCTCTTTGTTTTTCTTACCTGACTTAGAACGCTCAAGCTCTTCAATCTTAGCATCTAATGCTTTTAAATCTCTTGCATACTGATCATCAATTGGTTGAAGACGATTAATTTCTTCATCTAACTCTAAACTTTTCTCAACCAAATCTTGAAGTGGGTCTAGTGATTTTTCTTCAATTGTTTTTTGAAGAAACTCTTTGCTGTCTGCTAAATAAGCATAAGCTTCATCTTGCTTGTTATCTCTTAATAATTCTTTAAACCCAGCAACATAGTTTTCAATTTCTGCTGTCTTTTCAGATGAACCGCTTACTTGTTTTTGAGATAAGGAATCAGCTAAAGCTAAATTATCTGCAGACATTTTCTTTAAATCACGCTGTGTATTTAATGCTTTTTCAGCATATTTTAAGGCACGATATCTCTTTCTATCACTTCCAGCCTCCTCTGCTTTTTTTAACTGTCTTTCAATAACCTCATCTAAGTGCTGAATCTCTTCTGTATAATCTAAAACTTGAGCATATAATTTATTTTCAATCTCAGCAGTTCCCTTCTCTGCTCTTTTGGCATCCTCAACTTCTTCATCTAGTAAATAACCAAATTCTACTAATGACAGGTTTCCAAAACCAAGTTCTTCTAAAACTTCTTTATCCCTTTTTGCTTTTTCAATTGCTGCAATTTCTTCTGCACTTACATTCGGTTCAAGTGTTGATTTCATCTTAATAACCTTAGCAAAAACAGCTTGAGGATTATCGATATTTTCGTCAAATAGATCAATAACTTTAACATTCTCAACATCATCCATCATTTCGTGGATAATTTTTTGTTTCAATGGTTTAAATTCTTTTTGAAAAGGAATATTTGCTAGGTATTTATAAATATTAGGATTCTCTCCGACTTTAATGGAGAATTCATATTTTCCTCCTTTTGGAAAAGTTATCAAATAAACTCCTTTTTCATTTGAATTGAATGTACCAATAAACTCTCCATTTGAATAATCCGTTACATCAATCCATACTTTTTTCATCTGAGGATTAATTGTTGAACTAAAATCTCCTTTAATCACTGTCATATTTAATGGGACACGATCAACTTTAACTTTGTAAACATGTAACTTACCTTCAGTACTCTCTCTATTTGATCCAAAGAATGCATTTGCATTTAATGAATCTACTACATAGAATAAGTCGTCAGACGGAGAAGAAACTGCAAAATCCATATTCTCTGCTAATCCGAATAAATCAGTTTCCTTATCATACATACATCTAAAAACATCATAACCTCCCATTGAGTTGTGCCCCTTTGAACTGAAATATAAATATTTTCCATCTGGGTGCATATATGGATAATCCTCATCAAATTTGGTATTAACACCACCATTTAATTTTTGAGGTAACCCCCATTCTCCTGAAGGCAATCTTCTTTGGACATAAATATCCTTTCCAGTTTTACCCTCTTCACCATAACTTGAGTAATAAATCGTATTTGGGTTTTCAGGAAAATGAATTAACGGAACATGGCCTCTTTTTTCATCAATTTTCGTTTGAAATTCAGCTGTAACCAATAAGTTACCACCAATATCGTTCAAATCATATATACGGAAAAACTTCTCTTTTTCAATCTCTTTTTTATCTAACACCAACATTTCTGTGATCGTGGTAATTAATTTCTTACCATTTTCACACATCTGAATTTGTCTAGCAACATCTAACTTAGCATTAGGCTTTGATCCTGCCTTTTGTTGATAGACTTTGTAATATTTAATAGCATCGTTAAATTGGTAATTCATGTGATAAGCCTTTCCTAAAAAGTAGTTAGCTTCCTTATCTACATTAGGATTTGTTACAGCATAATTTAGATATTTAAATACATCTTGAGTTTTTCCTCCATTAAACAATAAACAAGCACCATATCTGTAATTAAAGTTATGATCACGAGGTTCTAAAGCAAGTAACCTTAAATAATATTGAGTCGCCTCAACATACTTTTCATCATCAAATAAATCATCAGCGATCTTTTTAGTTTCTTCGATAGACTCTTGAGCATTTAAAAAAGTTGGTAAAACCCCCAATAAAAATGCAATAATGATTGACTTTATATTCATTGTATATAATATTCTATTGTTAAAAATTATTTTTTAAATAATTTCATTTTATTCTCTTCTCCTTTTAATAATCTTTTGATGTTTTTTTTATGAGCAAAAATTACTGCTGCACCTAATAAAACACTAAAAATATTTAACCACAAGCTTTGTGATTTAAATCCAAAAATCAATACTAATGGAAATGCCACTGATGCTGTAATTGCTCCTAAAGACACAAAATTTGATGTTAAAAATACTACCAAAAACAAAAGAAAACAAAACAAAGCTGTTGGTGGATGAATAGCAATTATTACCCCTAAAGAAGTTGCTACTCCTTTACCTCCATTAAACTGAGCAAAAACAGGAAAAATATGACCTAAAATAGCTGTCAATGCACATATTACCTTTAACAGTGAAAGGTCTTTTATCCCCTCAAGGATATTTGGTGAAAACTGAACCAAAATAAAGGGAAGAAATACTGCTAAAAGTCCTTTTATAACATCCATTAAAAGGACCGTTACACCTGCTTTTTTCCCTAGAACTCTAAATGTATTAGTTGCTCCAGAATTTTTACTTCCATGTTCTCTAACATCTATATCATGCCAAGCTTTTCCAATCCATACAGCAGAAGGAATTGAACCTAATATATACGCAGTAAAACCAAAAACTATCAACTCTATCATTATAATTCAAAATATCGTAAGAACTTACTTAAATAAATACCTGCAGTTTCGTGTTGGTATTTAAAGTTCTTAATTTTTTTCTTTTCTTCTTTAATATTATTCAATTTCTCAACAAATTCTGAATCTCC
Source organism: uncultured Flavobacteriales bacterium (assembly GCA_964580965.1). GTDB lineage: Bacteria > Bacteroidota > Bacteroidia > Flavobacteriales_D > Crocinitomicaceae > CAIUKX01. The sequence continues at coordinate 10,930 of CAZOLZ010000034.1, forward strand.
TGACAATATCCTCATTGTACCTCCTTTCTTATCCGTTGAATAATCCAGGTAATAATCTAATGTTGGAACATTAATTTGTAATCCAAACTTGTCCATTTGAAAATCTGAATAAGCTTTTTGATAAAATACTTTAAAAGGAACTTTTTTATAAACAGGTTTATCATACATATTTACAATATACGCTGTTGGCTCTGAAGAAATTAAACCTTTTTCTTTCATCCCTCTAACATTGAAAGATGAAAGCTTAATTCCTGTAATTGTCATTGTTTCCTCCATTTCTTTTGGAATATTTTTTTCTCCATTAATTGTAAATGCTGCCTTCATTTTATCTGCCTCTTCACGACCAGCCCATTCTAATGCTGCCTGTTCAACAGTAGTAACATTAAAATCTAGTGGTTTCAAATCTTCAACAGCAGCAATTCTCTCCGCTACATCTTCCATTAAACCTTCATCAACTGGAAACGTATATTTCGAAGTTAAATTCATCGTTGTTTCTTTTTTCTTGGAATCATAATTGACAACTCCAACAGACTCGATTTTAAGATCGCCATAATTCATTCCTAGATCAATTTTTCCATCACCATTCAATGAACATGTTTCAATATGTAAAGCTAAATAATTTCCTGGTTCACCTCTACTCATCAATTTATCCATAGAACCAATTTGAAACTCCTTAGAATCTTCATTAAATTGCAGTAAACCTGTAGCGTTCATAACTATAGGGTCCTTTTTACTTGTTAATTCAGAAAGAAATACCGGATAAAGAGATAGACTATCCAAGTTTCTTGTATCTCTCCATGCAATTCCTGCAACTAAAGATTTTCCTTTAATATCTTGCATACCCTCTTCAATTGGAATCTGAATATTTGCAGGATCAATATTTGCATCTAACTTAACCCATGATCTTGGGAAATTCACACAATTGTGATTCATACGGGTTGAACCATTGAATATGATTGTAGGTAAATATGCAATTACCTTAATATCGCCATAATAATCAAACCTTTTACTCAAATGAAAATTAGCATCCTCAGCTATCCTACCTGTTGCGTATGTCTGCCCTGTTGAATCTAAGACAATTTTATCCATAACAAAATCAGTTTTGTTACTATCTAAATCGTAATATGGATAAATTCCTTTTCCAGCATACATTCTTCTTGCTGTAATAGCAATTTCACAATGCAAAAATGTATGATATTGTGTAATATAGTTTGCAACAACTTTAGCATCCTTGAAAGGTTCCATTTTAGCTTTTTTACGTATAATCACCCTCGAGCTATCCGGATAAATACGAGCATCAGCAATATCTAAGTAAAATACCTGCGAACAATAAATTGATTTTTCGTGCAAATTAAACGCAGCTTTAGGAGCCCTAAACCTTAAAGAGTCTTGTTTGGGATGGGATGAAAAAAAGTTTGGACCTAATAAATCCAAATCTGCATTAGCAACTTCATCTTCACCTCCTTTCGCTTCAACTTCTATTGTTTCCAAATCCATAAACCATGTAAATTTGTCCATCGTACAGAAGTATTGATTGATAGGGAAGTCTAATCTTGCTTCTCCATCATTAGACTTAAATTCACCCATTCTTGTTTCGAAAGACACATGACCTTGAACATTATCCGTCTTTAATGCAATTGGTTCTTCTCCTTCCTCTAAGTATTGATTCTTTAAAGCAAAGCTTGTTGTATCGGAATCCATGTTCCATCGAGTAAATTCATAATCATCTGAAATCATAGTTGCATTCTTAAAACTCATGATTCCGAAACCTCTCATACCTCCTCTTTTAACAATTGCAGTTCCTCTGAGTTTTGCCTCACTATTAAAGAAATTGATATCATGTAATGGTGTTGAAGCTGCTTTCAACATATTTTTTCGAGGGACATAAGTTACCCATGCTTGGTCACAATCAACATCTGGAAATTGAACACCATTTTCAATTGGTTTATTTATGAAGTTAGCCATTCCCACAGTTGAATCTGGGAAAAAAGTATATCCTTTAGAGTCTGATGTTGAGTGAACAAAATTAATTATTCCTGCACCCTGCAAACCGTTATTCGATAAAACAATTTTATTTTCATATTTAGTACCTGTACCATAAAAATCATATCCTCCTTCAGGAGCTAACTTTGAAAACCCTAAAGAGTAATCCGGCATAATAGTCAAATTCTCCCTAAATTTTGGAAAAATTCCAGCAGACGTAAGTTCACCAATTATTCTAAATGCTTTTTCATCAAAATTATCCAAGCTATCCATGTAAAAGGGATCAACTTTATAATAAAAACGTGTACTATCATAAACGCCTCTAAAAATTGCCTTAGAGTTATAATATACGTAAGATGGTTGAGATACTTTTATTTTAGGATAATCATGAAAATCTGGATTTGAACCAGAACGATTAGTTGGGTGATCAATAAATAACTCTCCTTTAATTCCATTTAAACTACTTAACATAGCAATAGGTTTATCTCCATCTCTAGGTGAAAGAGGCGCAACTCGATACAATGATTTATGAGTCTTAAGAATGGAAAATTTAAATTCTTGATAATTAAATGTTGATGCTAAAGCATCAATCTCCATTTTTCCACAATTAATCCAACCAACAAAATCAAAATTCAATGCTTTTTTCAATATTATCTCTTTATTTCGGGGAAAGATGACTGTTCGTTGAGCATCTGAAATATTAATAAAATCAATCGCTTTCAAATTTAATTCCATTGAACTTAAATCGAGAGCTCCAAATTCAGTCATTTTTCTCCGTTCTTCGTTCAAACGTCTATACTCTTTTTGTAAATACCTTAAATTCTTATCTTTCTCAATTTGCTCAGGTTCGTAACCTTTAAGTTTTTTTGGTCTGAAATCAGTTGTAAATATGATATTATCGAAATCTTTTTTACCTGATTTAGCTAACACAAAGTTATCTAGCTTCTGATTTACTGTAATCATCTTTGCTTCAGTATCATAATTGATAAAACCATAGTTAGATAATTCTAGAAATAAGGGCTTAATTTGTTCTACTGTCTTATGTAAGGCTGACGCCAATTTACCTTCAGGCATGGTGTAAACAGCATTTTCATAACAATAATTATAAATAGCAACTAAAGGATGAAGTCTATCCATACCTTGAAGTCGGTCAAATAATTGTGCATCAAAATAATTTATAGATTCGAAAGTTGCTATTCTTTGTTCTTGACTTGTTCCAACTTCATATGACATTAACAATTCTTTCGAATCAGTTTTCCAAACCATTTTGGGCATATACATACCCAACTGATGATAACTATTCAAAAAAGGAGCTTGACCGTTCCCGGTTTTTGTACGGGTCATCTCAATTGCTTTCTTATCTAATAAGTAATTAAATGTCAAACCTGGATGAGTGATAGAATCTTCATCAAAATTCATTAACAGAGAAATACTTGTGTTATGACTTATAATATTTCTATCTGACACAATATATTGTTGCGATTTAGTAGTTATAAAACGTTGTCCATCTCTATAAATTATCATTTTAGCGGGATCATTCTCAAAACCTATACCTACGAAATTAGCTCCTTGTAATGAAAACCCTCCATCATAATCTACACCAAGTTTAATTTGCTTAATTGGTAATCGTTTTTCATAAGATACAAATTGTGGGTAAATTTTATCTTCTTCCCTATTAGCTTTAAATGCACGTTCTGAAACCCTACCTTCAATTTTGTAACTAAAATAAGGTGTAGTTAACATTACTGAGTCGGCTGAAAAGTTAGCTACTTTAGCAGATAAATGGTATGACTTTAACTCTCCATAAGTTTTAGTTTTATTTAAACCTACTTTTTCCCAAGTTAAAACACCTCCCTCTCCGTGCCATCTTTGACGAATAGGGTCATAAGTACCTTTGGCATTTAAAACCATTATACTATCAACAAATGGATTTTCTTTTTTGCCTTTACTTTTGTTTAAAACCTTACATGCTAATCTTCCATTTTGAAATTCTATTGAAATTGATTTATCGTATAGAAACTTAAAATCTCCTCCTAAATAATACCAATTAAAATTAGCATTATCAGCAATAATATCTTCAACTAGAAACAACTCACTAAAAGCTAAAAAGTCTTTAAAACGACTCAAGTTTTTTCCACTTAGAAGATTATCTACTCCTTTTTGCCAATTATTCAAACTCTCTGTAGGTTGTGATCTTAAAATAAATGCTGAATAAGCATAAACATAATTGTAGACAGCAGGAAAAGATGGTAATCTTTTCTGAATCATTTTATTAACAGTCTTGTAAATTACCTCAAATTGATCATCTGAAAGTTTGTCCGACTCTATTAATTCTGGCAATATTTTTTTTGAAAAGTCTTCATACTCTCCATAAATATAACCACTCATTGATTTGTCAAATTCTTTTGCAAACTTCTCTCTATTACCTGTATATTGTGCATATAAAACAGATGTACTTAAAATCATTAAAAAAAGAAGCGAATAGAATCTCAACATAACCTATTATACTAACTTATAATTTATTTAACAAAATACATGCCCACGAATCTTTTGTTTTGTGACTTACAAAATCTAAATTATATTTTTTAGCTTCAAAAACTAATTCATCAATATCTGTTTCAAAAAAACCACTCATATATAATTTTCCACCTTGACTCAACTTTTCAGCATAAAATGGTAAATGAGCTTTTAAAACATTCTTATTGATATTGGCTAATATAACATCAAAATCTTTTTGATCAACAACATCTATATCTCCACATATTGTTTGAATCTGGTTACATAAGTTTCTTGTTATATTTTCTTTCGTGTTTTCTACAGACCAATCTTCTATATCAACTGCTAAAACAGATTGAGCACCTAGTTTTTCAGCAATTATTGCTAAAACACCTGTTCCTGTACCCATATCTAAAACTTTAGAAGGAAATGGATTTAAATCAAATAATGACTTCGACATTAACCAAGTTGTCTCATGATGCCCAGTACCAAATGACATTTGAGGTTGAATAACAATATCTAATCCTTTGGTAATAGTTTCGGTGTGAAAAGGTGCTCTAATCGTCACTAATTCATCTACAAATACAGGTTCAAAACCAGATTCCCATACTTCATTCCAATTTTGATGTGGTATTTCATTTTGACTAAATGAAATCGATACACCTTCAGGTTTTTCAAAAAGTAAAGTGTTCGATTTAAGGTCATCCAAATTAAAATCCTTTGATGGAATATAAGCTTGAACACCCTCTTCTGTTTCAACAAAACTATCAAAACCTATTTCAGATAATTGTGCAACTAAAATTTCAGACCATGGGTCCTTTGGCTCAAGTATAATATTTAATTCTGTATAATCCATCAATAAGAATTTGCAATTGAAGAAAATGAAGTTGCATCTAGAGCAGCACCTCCTATTAAACCACCATCAACATTTGGACAAGCAAAAAGTTCTTTTGCATTCGACGCGTTACAACTTCCTCCGTAAAGTATAGATACATTATTTGCCACCTCTTCGTTATATTTATCTTTTAACCAATTTCTGATTGATAAATGCATTTCCTCAGCTTGATTGCTCGATGCTGTTACACCTGTACCTATTGCCCAAACTGGTTCATAAGCAATAACAACTTGCATTAACTGTTCAGCTGATAAATGAAATAAAGATTTTTCTAATTGCTCTTTAACGAATTCTTCTTGTTTATTAGACTCTCTTATTTCTAAAGGTTCTCCACAACAAAAAATGACATTTAACCCATTTGCTATTGCAACATCTACCTTTTCTTTCAACATCGCTTCAGATTCTTGAAATAAACTTCTTCGCTCTGAATGCCCTATTAAAACGTCTTTAATTCCAATCGAAGCTAATTGTTCATAGGAAACCTCCCCAGTAAAAGCACCTTTCTGTTCATAGAAAAAGTTTTGAGCTCCTACTTGAATATCCTTTTTAACGTTACTTACCAATCGATCTAAATAGATAAAACTTGGAAATATTTTAATTTCAACATCTTTTGGAAAATTTAAATTATTTAACTCTTGAACTAAAGCATCAACATCTTTAGATTGAAGATTCATTTTCCAATTTCCTGCTACTATTTTTTTTCTCATTTTATTTCAAAATTTGTTTTAATGTTTTAATGTTAGGAAGACCTCTATGTGGATACTTCGCTGCAACAGTACCTTTTTTCAATACCAACAATGAGGGGTTAGACCTACTGATGGCTTTAATTGTAATTTCATCATTAATAAACACTGGTATATTTAAATCGTATTTACTTCTAAATATTTCAATGTCTTTTTTACCTGCATTACAAATCATAACTAAAGGAACATTTTGGTTCTCAAACAAATTCGACAATACTTTAAATTGCCCAATATTAGACCAGTTTGCTTGATTTAAATTTTTAACAGAAATAAAGGCAATTTGATCAGCGTTCAAAATAAAATCTTTAAGTTTCAAATCAGAAATTGTTTCATCGGGTTTGAGAATCGTATCCTTAATACTGAAATGTTCTTCAGGATAATCATCTCTGTTAAAATCGTCTATAAAGACAGATAATTGTGATTGATCTTGAATAGATTCTAATTGAACATATCGTTTATTCAATGCCTCCAACTCATCTTTTAATAATTTGTACTCAATTTCTGTAATTTGATCTAAAGGAATTGATGGTTCAAAATCAGAAATAGAAGGTAGTTTCGTTTCTTTAATGACTTTTTGTTCCATTGAAATATACTTCCAATCATCTAATTCCCATATTTTAGAATCTACATATTCCTGTGACGATGCTGAAAATGATTTTTCCACACCTGTACTCTGATTTTTATAAACTAGTAAACTTTCATAAATTCCCTCTTCACCATCATTCATTTTGGCTACTAAGTCACTTCCAACAGCATAAGGCCTGTAATCTTTAATTGGTAAATACAATAAAACATATGTAATGAATAAGATTGATATTACTGAAACAATCAACGCTGATCCTAAGTAATTTCCTAAAAATTTTCCACCAGCTCTTAAAATCCACAAACCGGCTAAGACTACAATTATTCCAAACAATATTGGGAAAGACCAACCAAAAACCCAGGAAAAAAACATGACTATAACCAAAGCTGAAAGTCCAAAGTATAAGTTTTCCTTTCTAGAATTTGGCTTAATAATCCATTGGGCGATAAAAATCCATAAAGTCAGATAAACCAAAATAATATCTTTCCACATAGACTCACTTGGAGTTAATGACCGACCAACAGATCCTTTCATTGCATCACCAAAACAACCACAATCATCAACACATTGAGGACGCTTGATTTCATCAACTAATAAGGTTTCTGCTGTTTTTTTAATGATTTTTATATCCTTGTTAACTTTCGAAGCTTCAATTTTCATTAATGCAATTGGATCTGACATTGAATAAGTATCTCTATCAACAAATGTTTTATCTGAATCACATTCAGCTGTATGCCACGTCAAGAATAAAAAGAAAATCATCATTGACAAGGTAAGATATACGACCTTTTTGATTTGACCACCAATGATTAATAACACTCCAAGTACAATTTCAAAAACACAAATAAACACACTAAAAAACAAAGCATAGTCTATTAAGAACTCCAGGGAAAATGAAGGCATACCAAACATTTCTTTGATCCTGTAAGCTAATGCTCCATCTTCAAAATACTCTTCTAACTTGTAAGAAAATCCTATGGGGTCATTTGCTTTAACCAGCCCTGAAACAATACAAATCCCTCCAACTAAGACTCTAGAAACTGCTGACATTAAAAGCCTTCCTTTGAAAACAAAAAGAAAACCTGTAGTCAACCCAATTAACAAAAAACCAAACACTTTCAACGAAAAAGTTTGTCCTTCAAAATTCTTATGATAGCCTAAAACTATTAACGTTAGCCCAATTAGATTAAGTAAAACAAAAAAAGTATTGAAGAGAAGTGATCTTCCTTGATAAGAAATTAGCTGTTTCATAATTCTTTTTTTTAAAAGCTTTTACATTAACAAAAATCAATCTAATAATTCTCTAAACCTCAACACTTAAATGAATCAGAGAAAAAACAGCATAATTCAACATGTCAAAATAATTAGCATCAATACCTTCACTTATAATTGTTTTTCCACTATTATCTTCAATTTGTTTCACTCTTAATATTTTCATCAAAATTAAATCTGTCAAAGAACTCACACGCATATCTCTCCAAGCCTCACCATAATCATGATTCTTTTTCTCCATTAATTCAAATGCCTCTTGAATATATTTTGAATATAATTCAATTGCTAATTCCGCAGGAAGTTCCAGCTCCTCCAAATCCAACTCGTTAAGCTGAACCAGGGCCATAACACAATAATTAATAATCGCAATGAACTCATCTTCTACCCGCTCTCCTACTTTGTTCTCACCGGTTTCTTGAATCGTACGAATACGCTGAGCCTTAATAAAAATTTGATCAGTTAATGAACTCGGCCTTAATATTCTCCATGCTGTTCCGTAATCTTTTGTCTTCTTTGAAAAAATATCACGGCAAACATTGATTATATTTGTATATTCTGAAGCAGTATTACTCATTTCTATATTATGTATAAATCAAGCGTTGAAGATACGAATTTCCGTTCAAATAACACCATAAGAATCAAGGATAAATTAGTTAACCTCTCACAACCAAAAGTTATGGGAATTATCAACTGTACACCTGATTCATTTTATTCGGAAAGTCAGAACATCCAATTAAATAAGGCTATATCTTTAGCTGATAGATTTATTTCAGAGGGAGCTGACATAATAGATATTGGGGGATACTCAAGTAGACCAGGAGCTTCGGATATTTCTATTCAAGAGGAAATCGACAGAGTTTTACCTTTAATTGAACACCTCAAATCAAACTTTGATTGTATAGTTTCCTTAGATACATTTCGTTCCAAAGTAGCCTTAGAGGGGTTAATTAAAGGTGTTGATCTGATAAATGATATTAGTGGCTTTGAAATTGATCCAGAAATTATTAAAGTAGTTTCAAAATTCAATGTTCCATATATTTTGATGCATATGAGAGGTACTCCTCAAACAATGATTCATAAAACCAGTTATAATAATTTATTTAAAGAAACTTACGATTATTTTTCAACCAAAATTGAAACACTACATAAAAACAACATAAACGATATTATTATTGACTTAGGTTTTGGTTTTGCTAAAACATTAGATCAAAATTATAGTCTCCTCTCAAAATTGGAGTTATTCAAAAAATTAAACACTCCCATTCTCACAGGTATCTCAAGAAAATCTATGATTTATAAACACCTAAATATCAATCCCCAAGAAGCTTTAAATGGAACAACTGTTTTAAATACAATAGCCTTATTAAAAGGCACAAATATTTTAAGAGTTCACGATGTAAAAGAAGCAGTTGAAACCGTCAAATTAATTGAAAAAATAAATAATACAAGAATTTCACAATAAGTCGTTGTTTGAATTCATCAATATAGCAATCAAAAATCCGATAGTTTAAACTTTAAACCATCGGATTAAAGTTTATTTGTTTATCAATTAACTTATCCCTAATGTTTCAATTAATTTGCTACAGAAAATAACCCTACACCACACCCTTTCTCATCTCCTTCAAATTCGAAAAACAGATAAAAAGTTCCAGTTGTTCTACATGCAAAATCAATTGTAGGATAGTGCTTTTTCGAAGCTGGATTGAATGATGTTGCCAACATCATACCTTTGTTTTTACTCATGTATATTGACATGATCATATTTTTCTTATTATCAGGACTATTAACTGGTAAAAAACGATATTTCAGACCTGCTTTTAATGAAATCATATAACTTCTACTTCCCTCGCCTTTTTTCATCTCAATACGATAATCTTTGATGAGTTTATATGCTCCTAGTTTACCTAGCCCTGAAGCATATTCATTATCACCTGAACATTTACTTGAACCACTTGGTGAAGAAATGAATGATAATAATCCTCCAATCAATAAGAATAATAATGTAAACCCTAAAAATGTTTTAGCTTTCATCATTCTACTATTTTAATAATTTATTTCTTAAATTTTTTGTTTCCAAAATAATTTTCTCAATGATACCTTCAGGACTGTAAATATTTGTCTCACTTTTATCTATGAATACCAATTGACCATCAATTTCCTTCATTTCAGGTTCTCTAATGATAGTTTCAATCTTAATTTCTTCATACATTTTACTCAAAGGCTTAATTTCTTTTGCTAATTTTCCGAAATATTCATCTGCCGCATTTGCTTCCAAAATTTCAATAATTTTCTTCACACTTTCTTTTTGTTCAGCAACACGATTTTCCATTTCTTCAGTATTATTTTGTTCCGTAATATAAGATACAATGTACGCTCCTTCTAACCATGTGCCAAAGACAATTAAAACACTTAATTCGTTACGACCTTTCTCTCTCAAATACTTCTCCATACTATTGAAACTCTCAGTCGATAATTGTTGTAATGAATCAATATTACTAGAAGATTTTGCCATTCTTATCATATCTTCGAAATCAAAAAAACGATCGATTTCTAAATCTACTGACAACAATCTTATTGCTGCTAAAAATTCTGCTGCAACAAATGATTTCTCATAAATGTTAATGTATCCCATATCACCTCCAAATGCTCCCATAGCAAGAGCTTTATCGTAACTCGACACAAAACGATCCAATTTTTTAGTTGATAATAACAACTCACTATTAAACTTATTACCAGCTTGCTGAATAATCATTGAAGTTTCAATTGGAGATGGAAATGATTGGATTAATTGATCTATTTCTTCCTTAGAAACTTTTACATTCGACTTTTGAGACTTAGCCATCTCTTGTTCTAATGAGTTCTCTTCCTCTGAAGATGAACAACTATTAAAAATTAAAGATGCACAAAACGCACCAATAATAAACATTCTAAACCCTAATTTATTCATTTTTATTGATTTATGATTTAATTTCTTTCTTATTAAAAAATTGAATTTCCATTAACCTTCTCAATACATCAAAATATAACAATCCAAAAATGACAATATTGAAAATCCATATTATAATTATGTTGTACCAAAAAGTAGGTATAAAATTGCCTAAAAATGACTTTTTAGGAACATACATGAAGGTGCCATTTAGTTTAAATTTTTCATCAGTATGATCTTTCAAAAAAACATGATCGTAATTTTGATAAACCATACTATTTTCAATAAAGAATTTTTTATTACTTAAAGCATTTTGAACAATATCAGAAACATTATCATTGTGATAATTTCTCTTCATATTCATTAAAGCGTTTTCCCCCATTTGTTGATCCATCTCAATCACTTTCTGATCTTTTAAACGAGAAAGCTCATTTTGCTTAACTTGATACAAATCACTTAACTCTTCAATAAACTGTTGTGCATTTGAAATTGATTTATCTTTCAAATTAAATTTCAAATTTGCTTTAGCAACAGCTTTAGTTGATTCAAAAACTAAAGTATTATAAACTGTATCCGAACAAACTCTTGAATCATCTTTATCATCAGATAATTGATCGTTAAGTAAGTCGTTTAAATATGGATACAAGTATGACGTTCTATAATTATACTCACTTATTAACTGCTCAAACTTATAAACATTTTTCTCATATTTATTTTCTGTAAATTGGGCAACCATAATACCTTCGTATGCCCATCGAGAAACCATTAGGTTTGAAACTAAAGGAATATGGTATCCACCTCCTATTGATTTATTCAGATTTTCAAATTTAAACATCGCTCCTCCTAAAATCATTTGTGGAATTACGATTAAGGGAATCAAAATGTAAATTGTTACAATAGTTTTAAAGCTTGACGACAACAATAACCCTAAAAAATTTCCAAAAACAAAAACTGAGAAAATTAAAATCCAATAATAAAAGAAATTATCATACAATTCAATAATTAAATTACCAATAGCAACTAATAAAAATGATTGAATAATCGATAAAATGACTAAATAAACAGCTTTAGATTTTAAATAACTTAATCTTGATAATTGTAAAAATTTCTCACGTTTTAAAATCTTTTGATCTTTAAAGATTTCCTCCGCACTAATTGTTAAACCAACAAATAACGCAACAATAATCAACATAAAAATATAAGCAGGTACATTCTCATTCATACTAAATACGTACTCCTGATCAACATTATTTGAACTCTTGATAATAAAACTCAATAAAGCTGCAAGAACAGGAGCTTCCAATAAGGCTATCAAAACATATTGTTTATCATTCCATCTTGACAAGAAGTCTCTTGTAAAGAAAACTTTAAATTGACTCATAAAACTTGGAGACTTATATTCTGTTAACTTTGTCCATTCAGTTGTCTCATCAATTTCATTTGGCTTAAAGTTTTCATGGTAAAATTCATTCCATTTACTAGGCTTAATTTTTCTATCAGAAGTATAGTTTCCGAAATCATCAATTTCCTTATCCTCAAGTGTATCAAAAATTTGTTCAGGAGTAACGTTACCACAAGACGCACACTCTCCAATTTCATAATTAACCTGATTTGTAACCGTTTTGAAATATATTACAGCCTCTATCGGATTACCATAATAAACAGGTAAACCACCCACATCAAGTATAAATAATTTATCAAACAATTTGAAAATATCACTTGCTGGTTGGTGAATTACCACAAAAATAATTTTTCCTGATTGAGCTAAATGCTTTAATAACTGCATTACATTTTCAGAATCTTTAGAAGATAAACCCGATGTCGGTTCATCTACAAAAAGTACCATCGGTTCTCTAATTAATTCTAATGCGATATTTAGACGTTTTCGTTGACCACCACTAATCTTTTTATTCAATGGATTACCTACAGCAACATCTCTAATTTCATATAATCCAAGTTCCTTTAAGACTTTTTCAACTTTTTCACAAAGCTCTTCTTCTGTCCATGAGTCATTAATTAATTTAGCATTATAATATAAGTTTTGATAAACAGATAGCTCTTCCATCAACAGATCATCCTGGGGAATAAAGCCTACATTTGACTTACTTTCATTTGAGGAAATTTCGAAACCATTTAACTTAACTGTAGCTTGATTTGTTGAGGTTATTCCTGATAAAACATTTAACAATGTCGTTTTACCAGCTCCGGACCCACCCATTATACCAAATAAAGTACCAGACTCCTCTTTAATCTCAATCCCTTGAAGCGCTACTGTACCATTTGGAAAAGTATATTTTGGAATAGATGCTTCAAACTTAATGTTTTCGTGAGCATCCTTTTTTCTGTAATTAGTTAAAACCTCACTAAAGAAAATTGAGGTTTTAGGCGAACGAATTGTTGAACCATCATTAACAACGTACATTTTACGATCTTTAATTTGAAGACCATTTAAATTAACATTGATATCACCAAAATATCTAAAAATAACGATTCCAGCTGACTCTATAATGTAAAAATAAAATATGGCATTCAAACCATCTTTTTGATATATTGATGTTGATTCAGTTTCAAAATATTTTTTATCAAGATATATTTGAAAAGTATCAGTTTCCAATAATTCCTCTAATTTTCTTGAAGCAAAAAAAGCTACAATATCTTCAAAATCTTTCTTTTCTATTTTAAAAACCTCACCTATTGTCTTTAATAACTCCAAGCGAAGTTCTGACAGATTTTCAGCTAAATAAACGAATTCAGCTAAACGAACAAGTACAATAGACTTTTGTTTTTGAGAAAGTGTTTTGTTAATTCGCTTACATAAAGCTAGCGTTCGAACTGAATCTTTTACTGAAGTACGCTTAACTTTTCCATCTTTAGATGAGTCTGCATTAATATAATCCGTGTACTGATTAAAATAAATATCAAATTTATCACGAGATATCTGAGTGAGTAAAAACTCCTTTACATATTCATCTAACAAATCATTATCATCATTATCTTGTTTGTAGATAATGGCAAATAATTGCATCAAAGCCTTTAATATTTCCTCACTCATTCTCTAATTTTAATATTTCTGTAAAATATAACGTTTAATATAATTAAGTCCCAATTTTGAACTCAAAAACTTTAAATTAAACAGCAACAATTTTAAAAGGAACCTCAACTAATTCTGAGTACTCTTCAGCAGCCTCCTCCATATCAGTATCTCTCTCATCGAAATTCCAAGTAATTTCAATATCATTACTGCCACCGGTATGAATATCTTCTAACCTCATCAATATATCTAAAATCAATTTAGATGAAGCAGTATTAAAATACTCCAAATTAACTATAAAATTATACGGACCACTTGGAGTGTCCTCTAACTCATCCAACCAATCTAGTACTGGCTGATAAAAAGTAGTAACGTCTTCAGGAAGAGAACGTCCTTCCATTTTTAACTCTTTTGTTTCAGGGTTAAATTCAACCTCTGGTGTATCATCTGTTTTAGCGATAAATAACTTTTCCATCTTTAACTTATTTTATATTTAAATTTTAATTAATTCAGTATGATCTTATGAAGCTAAATCGTAATTATTCGATAATTTTATTGATTTGAGTTTTTAAAGTAAAATACTTGTAATTCTCTGAACCAATATCAAAAAAATCATAGTCTAATTTATTCTCCGTTTTTCTTGCGACATCGATAAAACCTAAACCCGCTCCTCCAACATCAGAAATTCTAGAATTTAATCTCGCTTCTTTGTATAAAGCCTTCAATCCACTCGCGTCTAATGAGTTAACTTTGTCGATTCTAGATGTTACCATGTCAATAGTATCAATTTTAATAGGATTACCTGTTACCAGGTTATAAAAAGTGTCTCTTTCTATCAGTACAAAACAAGGTTGTACAGAAGACTCCTCTCCATCAATGTATTGATGTTTTGTAATATTCTGTAACTGCTCAACCATTACATTAAAAATCTTTTTCTTAACTAAATTATCTATGCCTGAAGAATCCAATTTACCTTCGGTATAGTTTAACATAGATTTCACTACATCTTGATTAAATTCTCCTGAATAAATCAAAACTGCACTCTCATCATTCATCATTGAATGAATCTCTTTTAAAGCTTCTTCCATAGGGGTTTATTTTTATGAATTAGCAATTATAATTTCAATAATCAAGAAACTATCTTCTGAAGTTTCATCAAAATAATATTTGATTTGACCCATTGAACGAATAAACATATCAATCAAAGCTAAACTTTCTTTTTGTTCATCTTCTAGTTTTCCACGAGTCGATAAAATATCTTTTCTTTTTTCTTTTAATTTATTCATGTCTGAATGTTCGATTTCAGACAACAATTTCTCTAAACGTTCTTTTCGAATTGATGATAATTTTGTACCAACAACAACTTTATATCCCTGAGGTAATTTATTTAACAATAAAGTCGAATTTTTTCTTGAGGGATTAACAACATCGTTGTTACAAATGTTTTGAACACATTCAACAACTACTCCGAAAATCTTATTTTTCAGGTTGAGATCTTCATTATTCATTTGACTCTCAACAATTGCAAAAACAGATTTTGACAAAATACTTTCAAAATTATCTCTAACAGCTAAAAGGTAATTACTTTCAGTCATTATTCTTTGTAAATCGTGTGTATATCTCATTTTAAACTTCAACTCCAATTAATAATACATCATCTACTTGTTTATACTCACCTTTATACTCATCAAATGTATTTTCAATTTTTTGATGAATTTCAGACATGGAAAGGTGGTTATTTGACATAATAAACTCTTTCAAACTCACACTCATCCACTTTCTACCTTCTTCACCTCCAATTTGATCTATAATTCCGTCAGAAAAAACATAAAATTTATCCCCCTTCTCTAATTTAATGGTGTGATCTGAATATTTATTTCTATTTCTATATTGCATACCACCAACAGGGAATTTATCTCCTTTAAATGTTTCTAAATCACCATTTCTCATAAATATTAAGGGTAAATGTGCTCCAGAAAACAACAACTCATTCTTTTT
>CAZOLZ010000035.1:0-25203 GCA_964580965.1 uncultured Flavobacteriales bacterium
TAAAGACATCTGATGATAAGATCATCGCTGTTGATGCAAAAGTTACTTTAGATGGTAACTCATTATACAGACACGCAGACTATGCTGCTATGAGAGATGTAACGGAAGAAGATCCAACTGAGGTTGAAGCTGGTGAAGCTGGATTAAACTTCGTGAAATTAGACGGAAACGTTGGATGTATGGTTAACGGTGCAGGTTTAGCTATGGCTACAATGGATATCATCAAATTATCAGGCGGTAATCCTGCTAACTTCCTTGATGTGGGAGGTACTGCTAATGCTGAAAGAGTTGAAAAAGCATTTAACATCATCTTAAAAGATCCAAATGTTAAAGCTATTTTAGTAAACATATTTGGTGGTATTGTTAGATGTGACCGTGTAGCTCAAGGTATCGTTGATGCCTACAAAAACATGGGTAACATTCCAGTTCCAATCATCGTTCGTTTACAAGGAACAAATGCTGAAGAAGCTAAAAAATTAATCGATGAATCAGGATTAAATGTTCACTCTGCTGTATTATTACAAGAAGCAGCTGATAAAGTAAAAGAAGTTTTAGCATAAGCTTTAATTCAATAATATTTAAAAGGCTTTCCTCATGGAAAGCCTTTTTTGTTTTATACATAAATAGAATCTAAACTAGATTACTTTTTTCACTTCTTGGTGTCAGTTAGCTCATAACTAAAATGAATAAAGTTGTAAAATGAAAAAGTCCTCTTAAAAGAGGACTTTGATTCAATTAAATTTAATTAATGTTCTAATTAATTGATTAATGAGCGTGACAGTGAACTGTGTATACAGAATCTCCAACTGTGATCCCATTAGCTTCTAAGTTTTCTAACTCAGAATCACACTTTTCTCCTAACTCAACTTCAACTCCTGCTGCATCATAATGACATTCATGACATTCGCTTTTTTTACATGAAAAAGCTACTAACACTAAACCTGCAGCTAAAAATTTTCCGAAATTTTTCATAATTTACTTTTTGTTTTGATTTATAATTGATAATTAATTTGCATATAAAAGTTCCTACCTGGTTGGTACAAACCAATGTTTTTTATTCTAGATAGATGGTCTTGGTAAGTTTCATTAAATACGTTTTTAACTCCTACTTGATACTTCACGTGTGCTTTTTGACCAATAGAACCATGAAGAGATACATTCATCAAATTGTAAGAATCAGTTGAGACCTCATAGGTTGAAACATTTTCTTGTTTGAAAAATGACTGAAGCTGGATTTGTACAAGATTTAACTTTACATTTTTGCCTTTATTAATTTCAAACTTTACATTATTTAATATACGACTAGCAGGTATTAAAGTAACCTTCCCTTTTTGGCTAAAGTTGATATATGAAAAAGTACTTTGCCAATGAAACCAGTGAGCAAAATGTGGGTGCATATGAAAACCTGCATCAACTCCTGTTAAAAAAACTTCATCCATCTGCTGGTAATGATAAACCGGAAGGTTATCAATGATTGAATCTGACTTATTAACGAAAGTGTAATTTTGAATATAATTAACATATGGGTTCACCATAATCTCAAGATGCTCTCCTTCTCTTTCTATAGAAAAATCAAATTGAGTAGCATTTTCAGGAACTAAATTCACATCTCCTATTTCATACCTCAAAGCTCCATGATGAAATCCGTTCGCAAGTAATTCAGATAAATGTGGAGCTCTAAAACCGTTAGACAAATTTAACCTTAACCTGAAATGATCTTTTAAAGGCCTAACATAACCTACTGAATAATTTAAACCTGAATATTTTTTTTCTAATCCAGATACTGATACGATTGATCGAGAGTCAAAACGAGCACCAAAATGAATATGTGCCTTGTTAAAATGATAATAATTAACCCAATACAATCCATTATCAAAAGACGTTGAATTTTCTATCAAACGCTCTGTGGCTTTTGGTAAATTAGAGTTGTCTTGATACATATTCTGAACCCCAAACACTAATTCATATTTGTTTATTTTTTTTAATACTTTAAAGTGTGAATAGGTAACATCTAACAACATATCGATACCTGGTATTGTATTTTTATCTTCATATTCAGATAACTTATTTATTGTTTTTCCAATCGTCCAATCCAATTGAACTTTCTTTAAAAACCATTTATTTTCAACTGTCAATAAATGAGTTCTAAAGTCTTGTCGAGGTATTGACTGCTCTCTTTTAGTTTCAGTTGTCATAAAATCTGATGCTTTTGGATTAACTGCATGACTATGACCTGGAACTCCAATAGCATTTCCGTAGTATGCATATCGTATATCTCCAACCCAGTTTTTTCGGTTTGTACCAATTGCAAATCGAATAGCTTGATCTGAGTACCTAGAATCTTTTACAAACAATCCATTTCCCATCTGATAGTCAGAGTGAGATGAAAACCTACCTCCAAAATTTACACGTATGTTTTTTTTGGAACTCTTTAAAAACAATTCATTTGTTGTTCCTTTAGAAACTGACTCATTTAAAGTTTTAAATCTGACATGAGTTTCATCTTGTGAAGCATATTTCTCATCTTGTAAGTAGATTACACCTCCCATTGCATCAGCCCCGTAAAATAAAGAAGCTGGACCTTTTATTACTTCAACACTTCCAATCCCCAACTCAGATAATCCCAGTCCATGGTCACCACCCCATTGTTGGTTCTCCAATCGAACTCCATTAAACATTGTAACTACACGAAACCCTTGCATTCCTCTTATAACAGGCTTCGAAATTCCAGAACCAGTTGATGAGTTATAAACTCCAGGAATAGATCCTATCAATTCACCAATTGATGATGCACTAACATCGTTAATATCTCCTAACTTTTTTCGTTCAATTCTGACACTATTAAATCTTTGAAGCATACTCTTAGAGCCTGATACCGTAACCTCATCTAAGTCTGTATGTTTATGCAATAGATATATATCATCTCCATCCTTCAGTGTATCATTATAGGCTATTACAGATTCATAACCAACACCTTTAAATAAGATAGTAGTTGAATTTGCTACTTTTTCATCTAAATGAACAATACCTAATGAATCCGTACGATAATTTACACCGGTTTCAATAACCTGAACATCAATAAAAGGTATTGTTTCTAAAGAATACTTGTCTTTAACTGTGATTGTTTTTTGAGCGCTTACTTTTACTGTAAATAAGACAATCAAAAAAAATAAAATAAATTTCATTAATTGTATGTTGTGATTTTTAAAATAATTATTTGATATTGTTTGATTCCAAACAAGTTTTAAATAAAATTATTTCATTGGGGGACCTCTTAAAGCACTAACTTCAAACGTATTTATGAAAATACTAGTATAGCCTTTTATTGTAGCTTGAACTTTGCTTTTAACGAAATTAAAGTTGTAACTAACAAAATCGTATCTATCAAATTTAAAATCATTCAAACAAATAGAACAATCATGGTGCTCCATTGATATCACTGAATCAGAAGATTCAATATGAGAATCGTTATGCTCACAATCATGCCACCATGTTTTGGGTATTAACATGAATGAGAAACACAAAATCAAGATAAAAGATATGTTTGTTTTCAGATTCACGCAACAAAGTTGCAAAATAAAAACGTTTTAAAAAAATTTAGTGTAAATTATTTAATACAGCTCGGACAAGTACCCTTTGCTATAAACTGAATTTCAGAAACTTTATAATTTTCAGGAAGTTGGATATCGGGTAAAAACACATTATCTAAACACCTAACCGTACCACAAACTTCGCAATCAAAATGAATATGTTCATGTTGATGTGATTCATTAGAACAGTTGTCATGAACACACAAAGCGTAACGAAACGTACCGGAACTATCGAGGACCTTATGAACAATGCCATTTTCTTCAAAAGAATGTAGAATCCTATATAAAGTTACTCGATCACCTATATCATTTACATTTTTTTCTAATTCAGGTTGAGAAATGGCTGAATTTTGTTTCAATAAATACTCTAAAACTTTAATTCGAGCAACAGTCTTTCTTAACCCACTATTTTTTAAAATTGTTTCAACCTGAATCATAAGCTCAAAGATAATTAGAAAATCTAATTGCTTACAAAATTAAAATAAGAGATATTATCAACTATATTTGTCCTATGGATGAAAAAAACTTAAATCGATGGTTGAACAGTCGCAAAGCAAGAAAAGCTGCTTTAACGGCAGATACTTTATTTAATGGTATTCAAAATCAATCTGTAAAAGATTTAAGTCAGGCAATAACACTCTTGGAAAGCACCTTAGAAAGTGATCAAAAAATTGCAAAAAAACTGATTTCAAAATGTCTTCCATACTCTGGTCAATCTATTCGAATTGGAATAACAGGAGTACCTGGCGTTGGTAAAAGTACATTTATTGAATCATTTGGAAAATTATTACATAATGAAGGTAAAAAAGTGGCTGTACTTGCAATTGATCCTTCAAGTGAAGTCAGCGGAGGAAGTATTTTAGGGGATAAAACAAGGATGGAAGAAATTTCTACTTTACCTAATATTTTTATCAGGCCTACTCCATCAGGAAAATCATTAGGTGGAGTCGCTCAAAAAACAAGAGAGGCCATATACCTTTGTGAAGCAGGAGGTTTTGATGTTATATTGATTGAAACAGTTGGTGTTGGTCAATCCTCAACAATGGTTCACTCAATGGTCGATTTTTTTTTATTACTCATGCTTTCTGGTGCCGGTGATGAGTTACAAGGAATAAAAAGAGGTATTATGGAAATGGCAGATTCACTTGTCATTACTAAAGCAGATGGAGACAATTTAGAAAAAGCTAAAAAAGCTGCTAACGAATACAAAAACGCAATGCATTTGTTTCCTCCATCTGAGAATAACTGGATCCCAAAATCCATTATTTGTAGTGCTTACACCAATTTCAACATTGATTTAGTATGGGATACTATCCAACAATTCATCAAGCATAATCAAGAAAATGGATGGTTAGAACATAATCGCCAAATACAAGATAATTATTGGTTTGAAGAAAGTGTAAGAGAAACGTTAATTCAACATTTTTTAGATAACCCGACATCAAAAGAATTTATAAAAGACTTAAAGTTACAAATCGAACAAAAATCAATATCAGCAATTCAAGCTGCAGATATTTTGTTCAATCAACTCATAAATAAAAATGGAAGCAATTGATTTTCAATTAAACGGAGAATACATCGAACTTATACAATTATTAAAAGCAACAGGTATTGCGGAAACTGGAGGACATGCGAAAATGATTGTGGAAAATGGATTAATCGTTCGAAATGGTGAAATTGAATTCCGTAAAAGAGCAAAATTAATTTCTGGCGATATTATTGTATTGGATGATATTGAAATCACAATTGTTTAAAACATGAGACATTTTCAAATTACCATACTTGCACTACTGATAACGTTAACATCTTTTGCCGGTAGAATTAGAGACATTGAATTCAAAGTTGATTCATCAAACTTTGGATTTTCAAATACATATTCTATCAATGTAAATTTGATTAAAAAAAATGGAAAGCGAATTAAACTCTATGCAAACACACCGTCTTTACATTGGTATAAAATAAAAGTAGAAGGAAATTTTGTGAAAAGTTTCAAAGATGGAGTCATTACTTTTGACCAAACTAAAATCGATCCAAGTAATTGCTTATCATCCATAAAAGTTACTTACAAGAAAAAAATCGATCAGTCGACAATGATTAAATATCCTTATGTAAAAGACATCTTAATCAAAACAGATAAAGTAATCGCTAATCGATATACACCAATAAATTACAACTTAATATTCAATACAGGTGATACCACTATTGCATCAAAACATTTATACGATTTAAGTCGATTAATGATTCACGGTGATAGTAATTTGATTGTTAAAAACAATCAGTTAATGATTCAAGTAACACACCCATCACAAGCCAAAAGCTCAACAATTCAAGTTACTGACCTACAGAATCCAGCTTTAAATCTAACAAAGTCATTATCTCTTACTTTCCCATCTAACTTAGATATTTATGCAAATGGAACAGATGGCTTCAATGGAAGAAAAGGATCGAATGCAATATATCGCTCTGCCAACGGATCGAAAGGTGGTGATGGTGAAAACGGATCAAATGCTCCAAATGTAAAAATCTATGTTGAACCTATCGAATACGATAGTACGCTTTATTTATCTATCAACTACTTTGTTTCAACTGGAACCAAAAATTTTGATTTGTTACATTTTGAAGGAAAACCTATTCAAGTTTTTGCCAATGGTGGAAATGGTGGAAATGGTGGAAATGGTGGAAACGGCGCTAACGGTAAAATTACATCCAAAATTATTTCACCCAAAGGCGGTAATGGTGGAAACGGTGGAAACGGTGGTCGAGGAGGAAACGGTGGTAATGTTGAGTTGATACTTCTGCAATATCAAAAAGATTTCAGACCTTATTTTTTAGTTTTTAACTACGGAGGACAAGGTGGAAAAGAAGGGCTTGGAGGTAATAAAGGAAAAGGAGCTTATACAAATTCAACACCTGAACAATTAAAAAATAAAGTTTTTGATGGAACTAATGGAACATCCGGAATAAATGGTATTAATGGTAACAATGGACCTACACCAACCAATAAATACTATACAAAAGATCAGTTAATCAAAGAATTAGAAATTGTGAAGATTTCAGGGATAAAATAATTTTACCTTACAAAAACCCAATCCGTTTCAGTTGATGAGTTTGCATCAAATGAATACCCATCCAAGTTGTAAAGTTTCAATTGTTCTACATTCTGAATATCATTTTCAATAATATACCTTGCCATTGCACCACGCTGGTGTTTTGCATACATCATCACAACTTTTAATTTACCATTTTTAAAGTCTTTAAAATGAGGGGTAATAACTCTATGATTTAATTTTTTGAACGGAACAGCTTTAGAGTATTCATTAGAAGCAAGGTTTATCAAAACTTCATCTTTTCCCATCTCATCATTTAAACTATTGACTAATTTATCTCCCCAAAACTGATATAAACCTTTTATTTTTGGAGTGATCTGCCATTTTGTTCCCATCTCCAAACGGTAGGGATACATCAAATCAAAAGGTTTAAGTAGACCGTATAAGCCAGATAAAATTCTCAAATTGGATTGTAAAGCCTGGTAGTATTTTTTATCCAATGTAGCAATGTTAATCCCTTTATATACTTCACCATTGAATCCTAAAATTGCTGGAAAATTCGATTCCTTTTTTGACTCAGGCATTTCAAAACTTTGATAACGATCGAAGTTAAGTTGTGCTAAATCATTTGATAAATGCATCATCTCACCAATCTGATTAACAGACATCTGCTTCAACTTACTTGCTAATTGATTCGTTTCTTTTAAAAATGATGGTATTGAGTAATTTACTTCATTTTCTATTTCTTGAACTTGAATGGCCTTCGCAGGTGAGATTATTATTTTTAGCATGACTTTTTTTTTATAAAATTAAAAAAAAATAGTGATTAAAAAATTACGCAACAATGTTGCATAAATATAAAATAATTATATTTGCGTGAAAAATAAGTTTATGATTCCGAGAAATTTTGAAGACTGGAAACTATGTATTGAAAAAGATTGCAAAATAGAACTTTCAGAAAAATTTTGTAAAGATCGAATATCAATTCTCACTGATAAATCTTCTATAGAGACAAAAAGATTCGAAAGTATTTATGGTCTATTGCATCTTGAAAATGTAATTAGATGGTACAAAAAAGCATTGAACCAAATCTAAATTTCCTTAAACTTCAAACAAAAATCATTTACATTTCATTTTACATTTATTTGAATCATTATGTCAACAAAAAAATTACCCGTAACGGTTTTAAGTGGCTTTTTAGGCGCTGGTAAAACAACATTACTTAATCACATCTTACACAATAAAGAAAATTTAAAAGTTGCTGTTATTGTAAATGATATGAGTGAGGTTAATATCGACGCTAAAATGGTACAAAATGAGCAAGTCTTATCTCGAACGGAAGAAAAATTAGTTGAGATGAGTAATGGCTGTATATGCTGTACACTCAGAGAAGACTTGATGGTAGAAGTTGAAAAATTAGCAAAAGAGGGTCGTTTTGATTATTTATTAATTGAAAGTACTGGTATTGGAGAACCAATTCCTGTTGCACAAACTTTCACCTTTGTTGATGAGGAAAATGGTATTGACCTTTCTCGATTTAGTTACATTGATACTATGGTAACAGTTGTTGATTGCTTTAATTTCTTTAAAGATTTTGGATCTAATGAGTTACTACTAGATCGTGAATTGACAGATATTGAAGGTGATTACAGAACTATTGTTAATCTTTTGACAGATCAAATTGAATTTGCAAATGTCATTATCCTAAATAAAACAGATTTAGTTGAACCAAAAACAGTTGGCTTATTAAAAGCTGCAATTCAACGTTTAAACCCAAAAGCAAAAGTTCTCGAATCAAGTTTTGGTAAAATAGATTCAAGTAAAATTATTAATACTGGACTTTTCGATTTTGAAGAAGCTCAATCTTCATCTGGATGGCAAGAAGAACTAAATGGAAATCATACACCGGAAACTGAAGAGTATGGAATTTCTTCTTTTAGTTTTAAAAGTCACAAACCATTTCACCCTGAAAGGCTTTGGAATTTTCTAAACGATAAATTCCCAAGTACAATTATTAGAAGTAAAGGCTTATTTTGGTTAGCGTCAAGACCTAAAGATGCTATTTCATTCAGTCAAGCGGGAGGTTCTTCTAGGCTAGAAAGAACTGGTGTATGGTGGTGTAGTATGCCTTTCTCAGAACGAATCCAATTTGAAGCTTATGTAAATAATAAAGATTTTATAGAAGATAAATGGGATGCTACTTGGGGAGATCGTCTGAACGAATTAGTCTTTATTGGACAAGATCTGAATAAAGAAGAGATTATTGATGATTTAGAAGATTGTTTACTGCAAGAAAATGAGATGTCATTATTTGAGAACTATCATAAGCTAGTAGATCCTTTTCCAAAAGAAATTTAAATCTATGTTGAGTAGCTTTTAAACTTTAAGTAAAACAGCAGTTTAAATATCAAAAAAGACTAATTCAAACACATAATATTATTTAAAAGATTAACTAAAATGAAATCAATAGAAGAAATTGGAGACAACCACATATCAACATCTTATGACACTCCATTAAGAGAAGATGCCTTTGTAAAATCTGATGAAGAAAAAATGAAATGTATTGAATTTCATTTTAAATCAATTATGGAAGAGCTTGGATTAGATTTAAAAGATGATTCATTAAAAGGTACTCCTAAAAGAGTTGCTAAAATGTATATTAAAGAGCTTTTTAATGGATTAGATCCTAAAAATAAACCAAATCTATCAGTATTTGACAACAAGTATCAATATAACAAAATGCTTGTTGAAAAAAATATAATTTTTAACTCCGCTTGTGAACACCATTTTCTTCCAATAACAGGAAAAGCTCACATAGGATATATTGCAAAAGATAAAGTTATAGGTCTATCAAAAATAAATAGAATTGTTGATTATTATGCCAGAAGACCGCAAGTTCAGGAAAGGCTATCTATACAAATTTACAATGAATTAAAAAATACACTTCAAACTGAAGACATTATTGTCGTAATTGATGCAGAACACTTATGTGTTTCTTCTAGAGGTGTAAAAGATAGTTCGAGTTCAACAGTAACTATAGAACATGGTGGTGTCTTTAATAATGAATTTCAAAGAAATGAATTTTTAAAACTAATTTAACTCCATCATTAAATAGCTTCAAGTAAAGAATAAAAAAGTATTACAACCAATATAATCCAGGACTTCAGTAATAATTATACTTTATGAAAGCTATGAAGTCTTGGTTATCTAAAAAGTAGCATTTAAACCGACTTTTAAACCTTAATTAACATTTCCGGTTGAAAGACAACATTCGTCTTTTGTACATTTACAATATTTACGATTAATTAAATGAAGGATAATCAAAGCTAACCCAGGTAAATAAATTGAATATTCTGGAAGTCGAACAAAACCTACTTGTTCATTAGAGATTGTAAAACATAAAGCTAACCATGAAAACCAAAGTGATAACCTTAAAAATTGGCTTATTGATCTCTCTGTAGACTTATAAACAGATATCAAAGAGATTAATAAAAACAAAAGATCGACCCACTTCCAGTAAGCAGGAGTAGATGAGCTGCAACAAGTTTTAGTACAGACTTGTGAAATAAAAATCAAAGGAGTTGATATACAATGTATTAAACACAAAGAACTTGCAACAACCCCTATCAAGTCAGATTTATCCCTTAGTAAACTGTTAACCTTTAAACTATGCAACATAGTTGCAAATATAATCCAAAAATTAGAATATTTGAAATAAGATATTTAATTGTTTCGAATTGTTTAAAGTTTAATATTAAAGATGAAAAGTTCACTAATCAATCAATAAAATGGCCATTCCTACAATAATAAACAAACTAATCAGGTTCATTAAAAATCCATAACGAGCCATCTTTTTAATAGAAACATACCCTGATGAAAATACTATCGCATTTGGAGGAGTACCAACTGGTAACATAAATGCACAACTAGCTGCAAGTGTTACGGGCAAACACATCTGTAGCAAGGAGTAATTACTATCTAAAGCAAATTGTGCAATAACTGGAATAAATGCTGTAATTAAAGCAAAATTACTCATAACCTCGGTTGCAAAAATCCCCAACGCTACGATAACAAGTAAAATTGCTACATAGGGTAAATCTGTATAATTCGTCATTGTCTTAGATAGTGAATCCACTACACCATTAGCTTTAAACATTGTTGCTAAAGCAGTTCCTCCTCCAAAAAGTAGCAATACCCCCCATGGTAGGTTTCTCATATCTCCCCATTCCAATAATTGCTTTTTAGGTGATTCAGAGGGTACAAAGAATAATAGTAAGGCTCCCAAAATTGCAGCTCCTTCATCAGTATATTTGAAGGGTAAAATCGTTTTTAAACTTCCTTTAAAAATCCATAGTATTACAACAATCAAAAAGATTAAACAAACGCGAAGTTGATCTTTGGTCCATTTCTTTTTTTCTAAATCAAAACCATTGATAGCATCTTTTCTTTCTCTACCAATTAACAGATTAAAGTAGAAATAAGCAGCAATTAAAACAATAACCGTAACAGGAAAACCAACATTAAACCATCCTACAAAGTCAATACTTGTATTGAAATTCTTTTGTAAAGCGCTTGCCATTGCTGTATTTGTTGGTGACCCTACCAATGTTGCCATTCCACCTATACTTGCACCGTAAGCAACAGACAACAACAAAAATAAAGGGAATTTTGAATGCTTTTTTTCTGTATTAGGCAAAACATCTATAACGGCAATAGCCATAGGTAACATCATAAGAGTAGTTGCCGTATTAGAAATCCACATAGACAAGAAAGAAGTAGTCAGTAAAAATCCTAATAATATTCGACCTTTACTTTTTCCGACCAATGCGATAATTTTTTGAGCAATTTGAATGTGAACATGCCATTTTTCTAACGCCAAAGCCAATACAAAGCCACCCAAAAATAAATAAACGAACTTATCACCATAAGAACTCGCTAACTGTTCTGGATTTAACACTCCTAAAGGAACACCAAAAATTAATGGTAATAAAGCAGTCAAATAAATCGGTATAATTTCAAACAACCAAAAGTAAATCATCAATCCACCTAATGCAATTGCATTCCAAAAAGTTGAATGACCTCCTGTTAAAAATAAAATCAAAGCAAATAAAAATAACCCAATTGCTAAACTTATTTTTTTTGAAGAGGAAAACGACATATTTATAATTTTATGCTAAAGTTAGTTATAGAAATTTCAGTTTCAAACAAAGTACAATCAAATATGTTTATTTTTGCCAAAAGAATTAAAAGTTCTAATGTCAATTTTAAAAGAAGATTCAAATATTCCTAGATTAATTCGATTTCAATCAGATATTTCAAGCATTGAAATTCCTGAAAAATTCACCTTCCCATTTTATTATTCCCCCTCTGAAATTGCTAAAGTAGCTGTTGAAGAATTAAAATTTTACATTCACAATCAACAAGATTGGAGTCATCGTTTCGCTAAAAGTGAAAGCAAAGAGGGACTTGTGATCGGTAAAATGTTTGGTGTTTTAGTTATCAAAGACTCAAATGGTAAATTGGGATATTTAGTTGGGTTTTCAGGTAAATTGGCTGAAAAGAACGAACATCCATATTTCGTCCCTCCTGTTTTTGACATTCTTCAAAAAGATGGTTTTTTCAGAAAAGAAGAAGACATCATCAACCAAATTAATCGAACAATTGAAGAAATTGAAAGCGATAAGACCTACCTTTCTCTTTTGAAAGAAATCGAATCAAAAAGAAATCAATTCGAATTAGATGTAGCGAATCAAAAACAATTAATTAAGACGAATAAAAAAGAACGTGATCGTTATCGAAAACTAAATCCAAACTTGAATGGTGATGAAGTTGAAAAACTAGCACAACAAAGTTTGACAGATAAAATCACGTTAAAGCAAATGACTTATTACTGGGAACAAGAAATTGAAAAAGTAAAAGTCAAAATTTTACCCTTTGAAGAAAAAATCACTGCATTAAAAGAGGAACGAAAATCGCGTTCATCAGAATTACAAAGTCAAATTTTCAATAAATACACTTTTCTGAATTCTTTTAAGGAAGAAAAAAGTTTATTATCCATTTTTAAAAATACGATATTCGAACGTCCCCCTGCTGGTGCTGGTGAGTGTGCTGCTCCGAAATTAATTCAATATGCTTATTTAAATAAACTTCACCCTATTGCTTTGGCCGAATTTTGGTGGGGTGATTCTCCAAAATCAGAAGTTCGTTTGCATCATCAGTTCTACCCTGCTTGTAGAGGTAAATGCGAGCCAATCTTAGGTCATATGTTGGAAGGTATAGCTGTTGAAGCAAATCCAATGTTGGAAAACCCTGCTGAAGGAAAGGAGTTAAAAATCATCTATGAAGATGAGGATATTATTGCTGTTAATAAACCTGCTGAATTTCTATCTGTTCCTGGCAAAACTATTTCTGACTCTGTTTATACTCGAATAAAAGCACTTTACCCCAATGCAACAGGACCATTGATTGTTCATCGATTGGATATGTCAACAAGTGGGATATTACTTTTAACAAAAAATACAGAAGCATATAAAGAATTGCAATACCAATTTATCAAACGATTGGTACAAAAAAGATATGTTGCTCTTTTAGATGGTGAACTAAAGCCTAACAAAGGAGAAATCAATTTACCTTTATGCCTAGATATCAATGACCGACCACGACAAATGGTAAGTTACGAATACGGTAAAAATGCACGAACACGTTTTGAAGTTATCGAACGTAAAAACAATCAAACCAAAGTTTTCTTTTACCCTATTACAGGTAGAACACACCAACTAAGGGTACATGCTGCTCATTTTAAAGGGTTAAATACACCTATACTTGGAGACGATTTATATGGCACAAAAGCCGAAAGACTACATTTACATGCTGAGTGGATAAAATTTACACATCCAAGAACAGGTAAAGTGATGAGTTTAAAGGCTGAAGTAGAGTTTTGAATTGAATCGATAATTCAAAATTTTGTTTGTGGGTTCCCTCCTATTTTCTAATTTTGGTTGAAAGACCGTTTGCACTAGCAGATCTTCCTCAATAAAATTATATGGCAATGAAAAGATTATTGAAAATAAATTTAACCGTGTTAACATTCCTATTATTTACGTTTTCAGTAATAGGTCAAATAATTCCTCAATTTAACCCAATACCAGCAAACTATAATGTAAATAGTCAGAATCCTGTTTATGCAACAGGTATCAACTATGATAGTATTGACCTTAACAAACAAGTATTTCACTTGTTCTTACCAGATACTGTAGGTAATTTTCCTTTGGTGATTTTTACTCATGGCGGAGGGTATATCTCTGGTACACCTGACATTGTATTATCTGCTGTTGAGCGTAAACAGGATATAAAATATTTCTTAGAAAATGGAATTGCATATGCGAGTATTGGATATCGCCTCATAAATAATAATGGAGCTGATAATGAAGGAGTAATAAAATGTTTGAATGATGCAAAGAGGGCACTACAATTTATTCGTTACTATGCCAATGACTTACATATTGACCCTACAAAAATTGGTTTACAAGGTCGCTCTGCAGGTGCAAGTTCAAGCTTCTGGTTGGGCACAAGAAATGATATGGCAGATCAGAATGCTCTAGACCCTGTTTTAAAGCAATCAACACGAGTTTGTGCCGTAGACATATATAATTCTCAAGCAACGCTGGATTTGTATAAATGGGAGACTCAAGTATTCAATAACTTTGATGGGAATGGCACTAATTACACACTTGATAGCATGGAAATCTTAATGGGGTTTGATAGGGCTTCTAATTTTTATGGCGGGGTAGATTCTCTCTATCAGATTTTGGTTGACCCTATTTTAATTCAGTACCGTGAGGATGTAGATCAACTCACTCATTTATCTCAGGATGACCCTCCCATGTTTATAAGTAGTCCATCGAACGCCGTGCATCCAAGTCAGGACTTGTTTCATCATTCTTTTCATGGTCGAGAAATTCATAATGCTGCTTTAGCTACTGGTATAGTTGAAATTAAAGCAGATATCCCAGCTCTTTCAGTTAATACAACTAATGGTGAAACAGGCAATGAGTTTTTGTTAAGACACTTAAATAGTTGCTCATTAACAACCTCTATAAAAGATATTAAAATTAATAAAAACAACATCTCCATTCAACCTAACCCAGTAGTTAATCAATTCATCATTAAAGGATTACCACAAAAACATAGTATTCAAATCCTTGACGCCACTGGACAAATTCAGCAAACTATTAATAACATTGAAGACTCTAGAACTATCAATATTTCTGGTCTTCCAAATGGCATTTATGTGATTAAAGTAAAAGACCTTTCGACAAATGAATTGAAAGTAAAGAAGATCGTTAAACTATAAAGAGAAGAAAAATGAAAAATACAATTATGTCATTTACAGTATTTATTTTTTTGAGTACAATTTGTAGTGGTCAAGATTATTTTTTTAAATCCGGATTTGAACCAAATGTCTTTATAAAACAATATGAATTAAATGGTACGGTCGACCAAAAATATGCTGATATCTACAGTAGAGATAACATTACAGGATATGATTGGGAAAATGATTTAGACAACCATTCTGATATCGGTAATTTCAGAATATACTATGAATCAGGAGACACTTCTGCCGCAAAAGCTAGCATTGTAAATGACCCTTTAGACAACACTAATAAAGTATTGAAATTTCAATTAATCTCTCCAAATGTTCCAAACAACGGAGATTCAAAAGGACGAATTCAAGCAACAATAAACAATAACATTCATCTAAAAGAATTTTACTTTAAAGTAAAACTATACATACACCCAGACATTGACACTTTAAAATACTACAATGGTAATTTTAGTTGGTTTACTTTGATGGAATTTTGGAACAATAGTTCATTTAAACCTTTTCCTTTTAGGGTAACTCTTAATATTCAAAAACCTGATACCACAGTTGGTAGCAATCTTTATTTTGGAACCCATGGTCAAACAAAAGACACCATTAACTCTGTTTGGAATAACGTTTGGAATGAAATTGATTCTTCATATATGGTTCAGACAGGACAATGGCTAACTTTTGAAACATTTTTTTTTGAAGGAGACTCATCTCATGGAAAATACAAGGTTACAATTACAGATACGCTAGATAATTCGTATACATTGTTTGATATAACTAATTTCACCCATCATCCTCAAGATACTTCACCTGATGGAGTGACAAATTTCAATCCTATGAAACTCTACACCTCAGGCCTTCTTATCGATGGTATGAACGCAGTTAATTCAGAATTATCATTATTTTGGGATGACTTTGAATTTTGGATTGACTCCACAATTATGCACAAAGAGTCAATTGAAAGAATTAAGGATTGTAAAATATACCCCAATCCTTTATACAACTATCTCAATATTGAATCAAAAAAAAGAATCAAAGAAATACAGATTTTCGATACAGTAGGTAAACTTAAAAAAAGGATTAGATCAGACTTTGATACAATAAATATCAGTAGTTTAAAAAGGGGTACTTATATTGTATCGTTATTATTTATAAATGATAGTCAAGAATATTACAAAGTGATAAAATACTAAGGATTTACAATAAAACAAAAGCTTCATTAAAATATGAACATAATTAAAACTAAAATACCAATAACTTCTATTTTAAATACTTCTTCTAAAAATTTTGATTACGAGGATAGCTTTATGGGTACGTATAATGACAATCAAAATTTAAATGGTATTACTGACATTGGTAAGGCATTTTTTACCAGTGGACCAAAGTGGGTTGAGGTATTATTTTCATTAAGAAATAAAACTGTTTCAATTTTTGGTCTAAAAACCACAGGCAAATCTGAAAACATTGAAAAACAACTTGAATCATTTAAATGTAACCCTGGTGATCAATTAGGATTGTTTAAAGTGTTTTTTAAAAATGAAAATGAAATTATTTTAGGTGAAGATGATAAGCATTTGAATTTTAGAGTCTCAATATTTGTGAATGATTCAGAAAAAGGAACAAAAACATTAACTATTTCAACAACCGTATCATTCAATAATTGGTTCGGGAAATTATATTTTTTCCCAGTTCGACCATTTCACAAGTTAATTGTTCCGACAATACTAAAAGGAATCATAAAAAAAATTGAACAGGATAAAAAGCGATAAAAACAATGAAAGATAAAGAGACTATATATATAATTGGCGCTGGTGTAAGCGGACTTATTGCTGCTTTTGAACTTGAAAAAGAAGGGTTAAAACCTGTAATTATTGAACAAACTGGTGAAATAGGTGGAAGAGTTAAGACCATCTCCGAAAAAGGATATGCCATGGACCTTGGGTTTCAAGTACTACTTAGCGCTTATCCACTAGCCAAAAATTATCTTGATATGGATGCACTTGAGCTCAAAAAGCTTGAGTCAGGTGCTATGATTTATGTAAACAATAAAACCTATAGAATTGGCGACCCATTAAGAAACTTGAACGTACTTTTCCCTACTCTATTTTCAAATATTGGATCCATCATTGATAAAGTTAAAATCTTAAAATTAAATTCCCGGTTAAAGCATAAATCTATTGATGAAATCTTTAACTCTCCTGAAGTTTCAACACTTCAATATCTTATAGACTTTGGATTCTCAGATAAAATAATTGAACGATTTTTTAAACCATTTTTTGGAGGTATATTCCTCGAATCAAGTTTAAAAACATCAAGCAGAATGTTTGAATTTGTATATAAAATGTTTGGTGAAGGGTATGCTACAATCCCCAAATTAGGCATCGGAGAAATAAGTAATCAACTTGGGGAAAAATTAAACAATACCGATTTTAGATTCAACAGTGAAGTAAAAGAAATTACAAAAGATAAAATTTTAATGAGTTCAGGTGAGGAAATACCTCATAATGGAGTGATCTTAGCCGCTAACTCTAACTCAATAATTAATCCCTATAAAAGACCTGTAATTGAATGGAAAGCATGTATATGCATCTATTTCGAAGTAGATCAGACAAATATTCCTAAAAACACCATTGCGCTGATATCAGACAGTGAAAGTTATGCTAATAATCTGTACGCTTATACTGATGTTAAAACAGGAAATAACATCTTATCTGTAACAGCTATTGATTTCGATAAAAAGACAGATGAAGAAATCATTGACAAAATTAACTCAGAAGTTAAAAAGTACACCGGAGCATTGAAAATTAAATACATTCAACACTACAGAATAAATAAAGCTTTACCCGATATTCAAAACCTCAAAATGACGTTTCAACAAAAAGAGGATAAAGTAAATAATAATATATTTCTTGCTGGTGACTCTTTAATGAATGGTTCACTAAATGCTGCGATGGAATCTGGTCGATTAGCCGCTAAAGCGCTACTAGAAAAAAGGAAAAAAACATCATAAGATGAAAGAAAGTAATTTAGCTAAAAACAATATTCAATTTACACTGAACTTAAAATTAATTTGAAAAAATGAAAAAAATTATTTCAATTATTGTATTTGTACACTCTTTCATGTTAAATATTTATTCACAAAAAGAATTTTACACACCAATAGATTTAAACAATAATTCAATTTATGTTAATGCTGGTTCGTTATTACTATATAATACTCTAAATGTTAATTATGAACATATGATTAAACAGCATTTGTTAAATACAAATATTTCATCTTTTGCAAAAGTTGGAGTTGGAATTTTTGAAGTTTGGGGAGGTAGTGGTGGTTATTCAATGGTTCAAATGGGATTATTAACAGGAGAGAATAAGCATCATCTTGAATTAAGTGCAGGATTGAGCTTGAATATACCCAGATTTGGATGGGGAGACGAACCAATAGGGTACCCATTTGCAACCAATTTTGGATGGAGAATTCAGAAGCCGGATAAAAATTCAATTTTCAGATTAGGAATTGGTTTACCAGAAGGTGTTTATTGTGGATTAGGGTTTTCTTTTTAATAATTGGATTAATCAATTACATGAAAATAATCTCTATTTTATTTTTACTAATTACAACTTTTAAATTACAGTCTTAGAATAATAATTAAACTACCTTACCTATTCTGTGTAAAAAATAAGCTTTAAACTATAGTGAGTTATCTAAAATAACTATACATTATATAGTACTATACCAAAGTATAGTGTATATTTGCAATAATTAATTGATAATGGAAAAGGAGTTACAAGCAAAAATCGAAGCTTTCAAAAGTCATCGAATAGATAAGACCTCATTGGAAATAATTGAGCATTATAAAGATGAATTAAGAGCTATGCAAGATACCTTAGATGTCATTTCAGGGATATGGAAGATGCAAATTATTGCATTACTATGTAATGGTGAGTTCAGATATTCAGAACTGGAAAAAGGACTCCCGAAAATTTCTCCTAGAATGTTATCTAAAGAATTAAAAGACTTAGAACTTAACGATTTAGTAGAAAGAAAAGTTTACGACTCTTTACCTGTAAAAGTAACTTATAAATTATCAGACTATGGTTATACCTTGGTTCCATTAATCATTGAATTAACGAATTGGGGGAAAGCACATCGAAAAAAAATAGTTCAAGAAAGTAAAATCAAAAAATAAAAACATCATATAAATTTCATATCAAACACATGAAGTATATCAAACAAACAACTAAAAATCATACATTACTTCTTATCATCTTATTGATTTCAGTAATATCATGTAACCATAAAAAAGAAGATGCTAAAGCTGATCAAAATTATTCTAAAGTTGAAAAAAAAGCAGTCAAAAGAGTTTATGGATATCGAGAAGATTCAGTCCAAATAATAAAGAATACAATCAAACAAAATCAAACCTTATCTGATATACTTTCTCAGTATCGTATTTCGTATCAAACGATCCATCAAATTGCTCTCGCATCAGAGGAAATTTACAGTTTAAAAAAATTATCTTCTAATAAAAAATATGAACTTATCTGTTCAATAGATTCTGTTCCTCAAGCTAAATGCTTTATTTATCACCCCAACCCTATCGATTATATAGTTTTCAAATTTGATGATTCGATAAAAATATCGAA
This sequence comes from uncultured Flavobacteriales bacterium, assembly GCA_964580965.1. Classification (GTDB taxonomy): domain Bacteria; phylum Bacteroidota; class Bacteroidia; order Flavobacteriales_D; family Crocinitomicaceae; genus CAIUKX01. Next base: position 19,653 of record CAZOLZ010000035.1, read on the forward strand.
GGAAAAATTTGAAGTTTCTAAAGTAACCAAAACAACTTCTGGATTTATTAACTCTTCGCTATATAATTCATTAATTAGAAACGGTAACAGCCCTAAACTAGCAGTCAAGTTATTAGAAATTTATGCATGGCAAATTGATTTTTTAGATATTAAAAAAGGCGACAATTTTAAAATTGTTTATGATGAGTTGTATGTCAATGATGAGTTCGTTGGTATTGGAGAAATTAAAGCTTCTTCTTTCAATCACATGGGTTCGAATTACTTTGCATTTCAACACAAACAGGATAGTATTACAGAATACTATGATGAAAAAGGAAATAGTCTAAGAAAAGCTTTTCTGAAAGCTCCTCTCAGTTATCGTCGAATAAGTAGTAAATTTTCACGAAACCGAATGCACCCTATCCTAAAACGTCGAATGCCTCATCTTGGAATAGATTACGCGGCATCAAAAGGAACGCCTGTTTATTCAATTGGAGATGGTAAAGTAATAAAAGCAAATTATGCAGGTGCTGCAGGTAATTATGTTAAAATTAAACACAACGGTGAGTACACAACAGGTTACATGCACTTATTAAAGTTTGAAAATGGAATTCGACCAGGTACACATGTAAAACAAGGTCAACTTATTGGATATGTTGGAAGTACAGGAAGGTCAACAGGTCCTCACTTAGATTTTCGTATTTGGAAAAATGGAGTAGCAATAGATCCTTTAAGCTTAAAGCCACCATCTGCAAAACCTATTGATACAAAATACAAGGATAATTACTTTGAAAAAATTAAAGCCTATAAAAATGAACTAAATAAAATTAAGGTTAATTCAATCTAAAATTCAAATATTATAGGCAATAGAATTACTTTTATTCAATGAGTTTAATAACCAAAAACTTTAAATTCAATATACTTCAAAAGTATCCATACCTCATCATTCTTTTGGTGCTGTTTCATGCTTGTCAACAGGTTACTTTTGCTCAAAACCCAAACCCAAATTCAGTACTAGACGCTGAAATTTTAGATGAAATGAGTACGCAACACTTTCCTGGTGTATCCTCTATCATTGTAAAAAACGGTAAAATCGTTTGGATTGAATCCTATGGATATGCAGACATCGCTAACTCAATATCTGTGGAGGATACTACAGTTTTTCTTTTAGCCTCTGTTTCCAAACTATTCACCGGAACAGCTGCTATGCAAGTTTATGAAAAAGGAATTATTGATATTGATAGAGATGTGAATAATTACCTTCCCTGGCTTGTGAAAGTGCCCAATTTCACTAACGACTCAATTACCGCTAGACAAATTATGACCCATACCTCGTCTATAGATGATAATTGGGGAGTAATGAGTACTTTTTATGATTATCCAGACCCAACAATACCATTATCTAGCTGTATGAAAAACTACTTTACAACTTCGGGTTCTTATTACAATGCTACCGATAATTTTTTGAATCAAACTCCAGGGTCCACTTATAAATATTCAAATATGGGATCAGCACTCAACGGATATCTTGTAGAGGCAAGTTCAGGAATCCCATTTGATGATTATTGTGATGAAAATTTATTCGAACAGTTGTGTATGGAAAGTACTGGATGGCATTTTTCAGATTTTAACCCTAACCAAGTAGCTACTCCATATACCTTCCAAAATGGTAATTATAATTCAATCAACCATTATGGATTTGCTGATTATCCAAACGGTCAGTTAAGAAGTAATGTTTTGGATATTGGAAATTATATGATCGCCTTCTTGAATGGAGGAACATTTGGCAGTAATTCAATATTGTCTGAAACAAGTATAAATGAAATGCTTTCTCCACAAATACCAAATATTGATTCAGTCTCTGGTTTAAACTGGTTCAAAAGTAAACTTATACACGATAACGGTGAATCTATGGTTTGGGGACATAGTGGATCGGAGCAAGGAGTTTCTACATATCTTTACATAGATCCACAAAATAATTTAGGAATTTGCCTATTAACAAATGGTGAAGGTGATGGTATCAATATTTGTGATGCATTATATAATCATGCTTTAAACATGACTGAAAATAACAGTATTACTCCAAGTTGTATCCTTACTTCGGAGCTAAACAACAACCTTATAAAAGATGAGGCTGTAATTTATCCAAATCCTACATCAACAGGTTCTATAAGTATAAAAATAGATCTAGATGAAGCTACAAGGTATCATATCTTTAACAGTATGGGAAAAGTTGTGATGAATGGTGTTATTAATGAATCCAATTCAATCATTAATTTACATCAATTAACCAAGGGACTTTATTTTTTAAAAGTAGACAGTAAATATGCCCATCTTTTTGAAATTAAATAAAGTTTATACAAAACAATATTTAATCAATATCCTAATCAGTTTCTTCTAAAAATTGATTAATCCCACCCTTAACAGAAAATGCATCAATTTGAGGGATAACATTAAAACTACAAAGTTTGTAACGAATTTGAATTTAAAGGTTATAAATATTGTAAATACACAAATTCATACTAAAATGAAAAAGCCATTTATTTATTTATCAGTAATCCTGATAGGAATTATTACGTATTCGTTTTCGATAAAATCAAAAAAGTTTCTCCCAAAAGAGTTTAAAGAGTTGAAAGCTGTCGTTCATGTACCTTCCGGGTTATATCATGGTCAAAAAATGAGCTCTTTTTTTATGTTTACTGAGGAAGTTTCTAATTTTGATTATCTTGAATTCATTTATTTTCTAACTATAAATAAAAGAGCTGATGATTTAATCATAGCCCAAGTGGACTCTAGCTTATGGAATAACGTTAAAGCTAATGGAAATGAATTTTATGCCAAAAAATATCATAAAATACATGACTACCCTGTTGTAAACATTTCAAAACAAGCGGCTGAGTTATATTGTGAATGGTTATCAGAGGTTTGGAATTCTCAACAAGATAAATATGAAGTCGAGTTCAGACTTCCTACTGAAAAGGAATGGGAATATGCGGCGCTTGGTGGAAAAGAACCTAAAAATAGGGATTATCCATGGGATGGAAAGTATTGTAAAAATTCTAAAGGAGAGTTTTTAGCACAACATAAAGCTTTTGGATTAAAATTTGGACCGGCTAAAACTCATTCTTTCTTACCTAATGAATTTGGTTTATACAATATGAGTGGTAATGTATCAGAAATGATTCAAGATAAAGATATCACGAAAGGAGGAGCTTGGAACAATACCGAAAAAGAATTAAAAATAATATCTGCGTCGAAAATAGAAAAATCTCCTTTTGTTGGTTTTAGGCCTATTCTGATTTTAAAGGAAAAGTAATCACATCAAACTCTACTTTGATATTTTGAATCTAAAAACATTTTTGATTCTTATTGATTGAATTATTTTCAATCAAAAGAAAATGTATATTTACAAAGCAATTAAAATTCAAAAAAACAGATATGATCTTAACAACTACAGAAACAGTCCCTAAAAAAGAAATCACAGAAATAATCGGAATAGCAAGAGGAAGTACGGTTAGAGCTAAAAGTGTAGCAAGTGATTTTATAGCTGGATTAAAAAACTTTGTTGGTGGAGAAATTGATGAGTATACTAAACTGCAAGGAAATTCAAGAGAACAAGCACTTCAGAGAATGGTTGATTATGGTAAAAAATTAGGTGCTGATGCTATCGTAAACATTAGGTTTACTACATCAACAATTGCACAAGGAGCCTCTGAAATATTAGCATATGGAACTGCCGTAAAACTCAATTAATGCATATACTATCAAACTTAATGGTTTTCGCTTATGCCTCATTTCTAACCATTACAATTGCAATAGTTATTTTTTTGATCATAAAAAGAGTAAAAAATAAAGGTAAAGAAGGATTTGAAGAGAGAGATAATTAAGCAACATTATAATTCAAATAATACACTTTTATGAATTTATTCGATCTTTTAGAGTCTTCTATTTACCTTTTTATCTTTTCAATTTCCATTTTTCTTGGATTATTATTCTTCACCAAAAAATCAAAGAATAAAGAAGCAAATTTATACCTTGGATTATACTTGTGGACTATTGCTTTTAGTATAGCTAACCATATTCTTTCACATCCAATAAGCAAAGAGATTTTGGGGTTTTCATTTGATTTCATTGATCCCTTTATGCTTATACTCCCATTGTTATTTTTCTATTTAATAAAGACTCTGAATGTAAAAAAAAATAACTGGTATTTTTTAATCTTTCTACCTGGTATAGTAAATAGTCTATTTATTCCTGAAAGTGGATTTCTTTTTTTTGAATTCATTATCTACTTATTTGAAATAGGATTAACCTTTTTTGCAATTAAAATGATAAAAAAACAAGAGAGACAGTTTCAAAACTTTTACTCTGAAATTGAAAAAAAGTCCATACAATGGTTAAAGTATTTATTCCTCTTAAACTTTTTAATTCATTCGTTAATTTTTTGTTCTGAACTTATAAATACTATTCAAATAAATTCAATAATTCCTGAGTCCTTAATACCGCTTTTATTCTTTGTAATTTTAATGCTTATTCTATTCTGGATTGGTTATAATGGTTTTAATCAATCAGAGATTTTTCGAGAAAAAATCTTCTTAATGCCAAATAAAGGAATGAAAATTGAATTTAAAGATGAACAAACTAAAGTAATACAAAACAAAGATTTAATTAAGGAAAATACTAACAAGCAAACCTTTCAAAAAGAAGTTGAACAGTTTAATGATATCAAACAAAAAATCGACAAATTAGAACTTTATCTCGACCCCGCTATTAACTTAAAATCTTTAGCAGAAAAATTAGGCCTAAAAGAAAGTGAGTTATCTCACCTCATAAATAGATGTGGAAATATTAACTTCTATCTTTTTATTAACCAATTTAGAGTAAAAAAATTTAAGAAGCTACTTACATCACCTAAAGCAAAACAATTTTCTATTATCGGTCTAGCTCACGAAGCTGGTTTTGCTTCAAAATCAACATTTTACAGCACTTTTAAAAAAATAGAGGGCCTGACTCCAAAGCAGTATGAGCAATCCTTAAAAAAGTCCGAATAAGTTTAGATAGACTTTTTAAATTGATTTAAAGGCAATTTTAAATTTATTAATAAGTTAATTTAGTATTAATACTAATTTATTATGCTAAAAAAATTAACGATTATCACTTTAATCTTTACAGCTCTATTGACAGTTATTACGTTGAAGTCATGCAAAAAAATCTATCCTCATAGTATTACATTTGTGCCAAGAACTTCTTTAGAATACGCACAAGAATTGGAAACTATTTTTGGCCCTTTACCTCGTTTTAGTTGTTCAGATGCTCTCGAAATACCATTCAACAAGGATGGAGTACCTATTGAAAAAGGAAGTTGGAAAGTTAATGATTGTGATTGCCCTACTGCTTTTGGAAAGCCTTGTGACCCAGGATATAAAGTAGGAAGATATGAGGGGCTAAATACAGATGGTTCAGAGAATTCTGATGTTGTTTGGATTACCAATTGTCGAGATGGTGGTATGGGGATAATTGGTTATAAATTTTCGACAGGTCAAACATGCTTTTTACATGTCTCTACAGGAGT
>CAZOLZ010000036.1:0-24960 GCA_964580965.1 uncultured Flavobacteriales bacterium
ATGTTAACAGGGTCTAAGCGATCTAAACTTCTTATGATACTTTTCTTTAACGTCGTTCCACGAACAATACTATCATCAATTACAACCAGATTGTCTTGACCACGTTTAACACTTCCATATGTGATATCGTAAACGTGTGCAACTAAGTCATCACGAGAATCATCTTGAGTAATAAACGTTCTCAATTTAGCATCTTTTAATGCAATTTTTTCGATACGAGCCCTTTGAAAGATAATTTCTTTTAGTTTTTCTTCATCAGGATTTGAGCCTAAATTTTTAATTGCCTCAAATTTCTTATGATTTAAATGATCCTCTAAGCCTTTGATTAAACCGTAAAAAGAAACTTCAGCTGTGTTGGGAATAAAAGAAAAAACTGAATTATCCAAATCATGATTAATAGCTTCCAAAACTTTAGGCACAATTAAGTGACCTAATTTTTTACGTTCATCATAAATACCGATATCATTTCCTCTTGAGAAATAGATTCTTTCAAACGAACAAGCCTTTTTTTCTGTAGGTGTATTTATTAAAGTTTCAGTTACCTTTCCTTCTTTTTTTATTATTAACGCATGGCCAGGAGTTAGTTCCTTTATGTCTGTTGCTTTTAAGTTGAAAGCTGTTTGAATAACAGGTCTTTCAGATGCAACAACACAAACTTCATCATCTTCATACCAAAAAGCCGGACGAATACCAGCTGGGTCTCTCAATACAAATGCATCACCATGCCCCATTAAACCAGCCATAGCATAACCACCATCCCAATTTTCGGATGATTTCTTTAAGATTTTTTCAATGTCTATTCTACTGGCAATCTCTTGATATTTTTCTTGTTCAGTTAAATCTTTATTGTTTAATGAGTTGTAAATCAAATCATTTTCTACATCTAAGTAATGGCCGATTTTTTCCATTACTGTAACAGTATCCGATTTTTCTTTTGGATGTTGACCAATATTAACTAAAGCCCCAAATAATTCATCTACATTTGTTAAGTTAAAGTTACCAGCAACTACTAAATTTCTTGTAATCCAATTATTTTGTCTTAAGAATGGGTGACAACTTTCTATCGAGTTTCTTCCAAAAGTTCCATATCGTAAGTGACCTAAAAATAACTCCCCTGTAAAGCCTGCATTTCTCTTTAAGAAATCAACATCTTTTAATAAAGCTGGATTTTCTTCTTCAATATCTTTAAATCTTTTTTCAATATGTTCAAAGATGTCTTGAATTGGTTTACTGTCAATTGAGCGTTGGCGAGATATGTACCTTTCTCCCGGAGCCATATCGAATTTAATGTTAGCAACACCTGCACCATCTTGTCCACGGTTATGTTGTTTTTCCATTAACAAGTGTAGTTTTTTCAAACCATAAAATGCAGAACCATATTTGTCTACGTAAAATTGTAAAGGTTTTTTCAATCTTAATAGTGCAATTCCGCACTCGTGTTGTATAGCATCACTCATTGACTTCTAATTGTAGATTTTGAGTTGCAAATTTAACGTTTTATATGTGGTATTCATTCAAAAAGAAATAATTTTTGTTAATTGTTTCAATTCAAAAAAGTACTTATTCTAACAATGTGATTGTTTTTTATTATCTTAACTTATTAAATGATATATCGGTTCATATTTATATGTTGTTTTTTTTCTGTCTTTTTCTCTCAAATTAAGGCACAGGTATCCTTTTACCCTAATCGAGGGCAGTGGGACTCTCGTATTTTATATAAAGTCCCAGTGGCAGATGGTAAGGTTTTAATTAATAATTCAGGGCTGATTTTTGATCTGAATAATATTAAATCTACTCATAATCATAACGATGATAATCAATCAAAATCAATTAATCATCATATTGTTTCTTCACAGTTTTTAAATTCAACATGGAAAGGGAAAATTGAAGAATCCGAACAAACTAATTTTTATTCAAATTATATTTTAGGTAACGATAAATCTAAATGGAAATCTAAAATTTACAATAAAAATAAATTGAAATTTATAGATTTTTATCAAGGTGTCGATCTAATTTACCAATCAAATGAAGATGATATTTCATTCAATTTTGAAGTCAGTGATTTTGAAAATTTAAATCAAATTAACTTTAAAATTGAAGGAGCTAATTCGATTTACTTAAAATATAAAGAATTGTTTATAGAAACAGTTTTTGGAGAAATCATATATTCTGAACCTAAAGCATGGCAATTTATAAATGATAAAAAAGTTGATATAATAATTGATTACAAATTGGATAGAAGTAACACTGTTGGTTTTGAATTTAAAAGTCAAATAGACAAAAATCATAAGCTATATATTGATCCAAACATATCATTTTCAACTTTTACTGGTTCAACTTCTGATAATTGGGGAATGACAGCTACACCTGATAACCTTGGTAATTTGTATGCGGCAGGAATTGTTTTTGATAATGGAGGATCTTATCCAGTTACAACAGGAGTTTTTGATACAACGTTTAATGGTGGAGAAGTTTATCAACCTCAACCTTATTATGGGTTTGATATTGCAATTTCAAAGTTTAATGTGGATGGAACAGAACTTTTATATGCAACTTATCTTGGAGGTAATGGAAATGAAACACCTCATAGCTTAGTCGTTGATGATAGCAATAACCTGTACATTATGGGAGCAACTTCATCTGTTGATTTTCCGAGTCATTCAGATTCTTATGACAATACATTCAATGGGGGCAACACCGCTTTAAATAATAATTTATATTTTTCAGCTTCAGATATTTATATTACAAAATTATCCTCTGACGGATCTCAATTATTAGGGATGACATTTATGGGAGGTTCTGGAAATGATGGTTTAAGTAATGGGGATTTAGAATATAATTATGGAGATGCTTTTCGAGGTGAAATAATTTACGGAAAAGATAAAAATATTTATGTTACATCTTCAACATCGTCATTTGATTTTCCGATTTTATCCCCTTTTCAATCAAGTCTGAAAGGTCCACAAGATGCTGTTGTATTTGCTTTGGATGAAGATTTAACTCAATTAAAATGGAGCTCTTATTTTGGTGGAGGTCAGGAAGAAACAGGAAATTCGATTCAGCAATCATCAGGTTTTGAAATTTATGTAGCAGGTGGAACAAATTCTTCAGATATTGATGGAGGAATGTCCTACAATGGAGGAGAATCTGATGGATATTTATTAAGAATTAATGCTGTAAATGGTAATTTGATAAATCAAAGATTAGTTGGAGGGACAGATTATGATCAAGCTTATTTTGTTCAAATAGATACGGATGATAAAGTATATGTATACGGTCAGTCAAAATCGAATTTAATACTGACAAATGGTGTTTATGGAACCCCAAATTCAGGTCAATTTATTCAAAAACTTTCAAAAGATTTAGGTACAATTGAATGGCAAACTAAAATAGGTTCTGGTTCAGGAGATATTGAAATTTCACCAACAGCTTTCTTAGTCTCTGATTGTAATGAAATATACATAGCAGGTTGGGGGGGAGCTGTTAATGTCTATCATGGTAAGGCATTAAATAGTTCAACGAATAACTTTCCTGTTACTTCAGATGCTTTTCAAAGTGTTACCAACGGAAGTAATTTTTATATTGCAGTATATGCTCCTGATATGGATAGTCTGACATATGCAACATTTATGGGGGGGACAGTTTCAAGTTCTTGTCATGTTGATGGAGGAACAAGTCGATTTGATAAAAATGGAAATATTTATCATGCAGTCTGTGCTGCATGTGGAGGAAACTCAAGTGGTTTTACAACAACTCCAGGCGTATATTCAGAAACCAATCAGAGTTCCAATTGTAATCTAGCTGCTTTTAAATTTGAATTAAACCAAGTTTATGCTGAAATTGATTTCATGACATCATCTTTGTGTGTTAATAATAATGAGGTTTTTTATGCAGTAAATTCGAATGCTAATTATTTCTTTTGGGACTTTGGAGATGGTATAACTTCAAATTTACAAAACCCCAGTCATACCTATCAAAATTCTGGTGTCTATTCTGTCCAATTAGCTATTGGTTCTAGTGCTAATTGTTTGATTGGAAACACAATAGTAAGAGAGGTAGAAGTGTTAGGTGATGATTTTTCTGTTGGGCCTCTAACTAATCCATACTGTATTGGTGATGAAGTTATTCTTAGTGCTTTTGGAGGTCAAACATATGAATGGATACCAAATTCAAACTTTAATGATTTTTCAGATTCATCTACATTAGTTAAAGTAACTGGTGATGAGCTAATAAAAGTTGTGATTCAAAACGATTGTTTTACTGATACTTTTAATTTAAATATTGAAATCTCAAATGATAAGCCATATGTATCAAATGACACTTTAATATGTTTAGGTGAAGCAGTGGATTTAAATGTTTCCAATATGTTTTCAATAGATTGGGATGGGGAAACTTATATCACTTCAAATTTTACACAAAATTTAATACCATCTCAATCTTCTTCTTATGATTTTAGTATTCAATCAAACGATGGGTGTTTGATAGATACTTCTTTTACAGTTCAAGTAGTCTCACAAGCAGTAGATTCATATATTCCAGACTCATTAAAAGTGAATTCAATTTGTTTAGGGTCACAATTTCAATTAGATATTGAAAATACTATTTCACAAGTATGGTCACCTGAACAGACTTTATCTAGCTCTACTCAAAAAAATCCGATAGCATCTCCAAATTCTGACATTACTTATTATGTTTCTGGTGTTTCAATTGAGGGTTGTCCATACAGTGATTCAATATTTTTAAAAGTCTACGATGGTATCCCAAATTCTAATATGGCAGATACAATTTTATCTTGTTTGAATTCAGATATGTTAGTTCAGCTAAATTCTTCAAACGCCTCCTCTTTTAATTATTTTATTACTCCAAATACGACTTCTGTTTTGATTGATTCTAATGTTGTCTCATTTTTATTAAGTGATACATTTCAATTAGAGTCTATTTTTCAAAATGTGTGTGGTCAAATAAATAAAATAACAACTTTTTTACCTTTAGTTCCTGATTTAGAAGTAAGTCCAGACACATTGGTTTGTGAAGGAAACCAAATTAAGATTGGAGCAAAAGGAGCTGCAAATTATAATTGGTATTTTGAAAATCAAACATTTATTCAAAATTCAGATTCAATTATTGTAAATGCAAGTCTTAAGGATACTCTTTATTATGTTGTTGGAGAGGATGATTTTAATTGTAAAGATACACTTTCAGTTGAGGTTAAGACTTTTAAACTTCCATTAGTTAATGCTATGGAAGATTACCTTGCTGAAAAAGATGAATTGATTGAATTATCAGCTTTATCTAATAGTATCGGAACTTATAATTGGTTTTATAATGGAGAGTTAATCTGCCAAGATTGTCAATATCATTATGTAATTGCTGAAAAAGCTTCAGATTATATTGTCGAATTTGTAGATACGAATGGATGTCGCTCAGAGGATGAAGTTAAAATATTTTTTGATGCAGTTTTATTTATACCAAATTCCTTTACGCCAAGTGAAAAAGATATGTACAATAACTTTTTTACCGTAAAAGGTTATAACATTGTTGAATTTGAGATATTTATTTTTAACAGATGGGGGAATCTTGTTTTTTATTCCAACGAAATAGATAATTCTTGGGATGGAAATTTTAATAGTGAACCATGTCAGGTGGGTACATATGTATGGAAAATTAATTACACTGATATCTCAGGAAATAGTGGAGAAAAGATTGGTCACGTTAATTTGATTCGATAAAAAAAAGGAGTAGATTTAGCTACTCCTTTAAATTATTTTTCTAACAAAAAATTAGTGGTTATGTCCACCAACTCCATGCGCATGTCCATGCTCTAACTCTTCTTGAGTTGCATCTCGAACTTCAATAACCTCAACATCAAAATTTAAGTCAACTCCAGATAAAGGATGGTTGAAATCCATTCTTATAGTTTCATCATTTACAGAAAGAACTTTTCCACTTAAATGATTTCCTTCGTTATCAACCATTGGAAGTACAGCACCTTCAAAAACTTGTTCAACATTAAACTTTCCATTTTCGTCATTAAAAATGTTTTTAGGAAGCTCTGCAATTTGATCATCAGAAGTTACTCCATAAGCGTTTTCTGCTTTTATGTTAAATTCAAATTTATCACCTTTAACTTTGTTCGACAAATTATCTTCAAATTCAGGAATCATTGCTCCGATACCATATACAAATAATAAAGGTTCTGCATTAAAAGTTTCTTCAATTGTTTCTCCAGTTTTATGATTACTTAATCTATAATGTAATGATACTACTGTGTTTTTTTCGATTTTCATTTTGTTTTATTTTTAATCGTTAATAAGACTAGTTATTTATTGTTAATCACTAAAAATTATAACTGCATTTAATTTTTGTAAGAAAAAAAAGCCGAGTTTGAACTCGGCTTAGATATATATTTGAAATCAATTAATTGATTCCATGCATCATTTTAGATAATTTTCTTGATAAAATAATCATGATAACACCAAGAGCTATAACAAAGATAGCGATAGAACTAAAGATTGTTGCTGCTCCAAGTCTCTCTACATATGCAGCTAAAAATCCTCCTATCCAGTTAGCTACAGCTGAAGAAAGCATCCAAACACCCATTAAGAGAGATGCCAATCTAACAGGTGCTAATTTTGTAATCATTGATAGTCCAACAGGTGATAGACATAATTCACCAATTGTATGGAAGAAATAAGTCATGATTAACCATATCAATGCAGCTTTTTGAGCTATTGTCCCATCAGGATTCATTTTTACATCGTAAGTTGCAAACAACATGAAGATAAATCCAATACCAAGTAATATCATTCCTAAACTCATTTTTATTGGAGTAGATAAACTTTTTCCAATTTTAGAGCCCCAGAACCATACAAATACAGGAGCTAATGCTACGATAAGAATAGGATTTACAGACTGAAAGAATGTCGTAGGGATTTCCCAAGAACCGACATAACGGTTGATAAACTTATCAGTATAAAGAGTCATAGATGAACCAGCTTGTTCGAATCCTGCCCAAAAGAAAATTACAAAGAATGTTAAGATGAAAATTACTGCAATTCGTTGTCGCTCGATTTTTCTTTCTTCAGGTGAAGAAAAACGACTAGCTTTTTGTTCTGCTTTCTCTTCTTTGGAAATCTTCTTTGGTTTTTCTCCTATCTCTAGTAAATATTTCTTTGCAAATAAGTTAAACATAAGTTGACCTAATCCCATTCCAATAGCTGCAGCTAAGAAACCATATTTGAATCCATAACTCATGATTTCACCATTTTCTCCTCTAATAGCAAACCAATCCTCAGCTAGTAAACCGATTAAGATTGGAGCGATAAGCGCTCCTAAGTTAATTCCCATATAAAAAATTGAGAAAGCAGACTCTCTTCTTGAATCATTAGCAGAATATAATTGACCTACTATGGTAGAGATGTTTGGTTTGAAAAAACCATTTCCAATAATCAAAAGAACTAAACCAATAGCTAATCCAGTATGAGTATTTATGCCAAACAAAGCAAGTTGACCTAACAACATGACAATACCACCAATCGTTATCGCTTTACGTTGACCAAGGTATTTATCAGCTAACCAACCACCTATTAACGGTGTAAAATAGACAAATCCTTGGAAATAACCATAGATTAATGAAGCACTATCTTCAGCGATTTCTAAACCATTTTCCATCCATAATTTAGTCATATATAGAATAAGAATACCTCTCATCCCATAGTAACTAAAACGTTCCCACATTTCAGTTAAAAATAACAGAAATAAACCTTTAGGATGACCAAAGATTGTACCTGTGTTATTGATTCTTTCAATTAAGTTATTTTCTGAACTCATTATTTTAAATTAAAATTGAGTCGTGAAAGTAGGAAAAAAAAGTTAAAAAAGAAATTTTAGTTAATTTCAATTGAGATTTATTTAACCCCATGCATCAGTTTTTTGATAACAGGCTGTAATAAAATAGCTATTACACCAATCCCAATAGGAATAAGTGTGAAAATCATAAAAAAGAAACTAATAGAATTATTTTCTTGAATAGCTTCTACTTGTTCTCCCATTTTACCTGCTGTTTTATTACCTATAGCTAGAGCGATATACCAAATACCAAACATTAGTGCAATCATTCTTCCCGGTACTAATTTACTTACATAGGATAATGATACAGGTGAAATACATAATTCACCCATAGTATGAAATAAATAGGCTAAAACTAACCAAATCATACTAACTCCGACAATTGTCTCACCTTTAATGATTCCAGAGGATCCCCAGGCTAAGGCTCCAAAACCTAAACCAATAAGTATTAATCCAATTCCGTATTTTACAGTTGCTCCTGGATTAAATTTACTTTCCCACCATTTAGAGAATAAAGGAGCTAACATGATTATAAATAAAGAATTTAAGATTCCAAACCAAGTAGCTTTCACTTCTATTTCTTTGCTTTTTAAACGAATAACAGAAGCTTCAATCAAACGACTATCTTCTATTTTTTCAGCTTTTTCGTTAGATACATATTTGAGGTTACCTTTTCTATCACTGTCAATTAAAAAGACTTTATCATTCATTTCAAATGTTCGGTTTACACGAATATCAGTAGAGTCACTTTTTGAATTCATATCACTTTCTACTAAAGTAATATAACTAGCTTCTCCTTCTTTAATTTCCTTTTTACTTTGATAAGAAACTAAATATGATGCAGAATTAAAATCTCTATTCGTTTTCCAAATTAAAATAAACCAGATAAACATAAAGCTTAAGGCCAAAGTTAAACTTGATAGTACGTATGACCTAAATGTTTTTCTAATTAAAGCAATTAAAACCCATGTGATTATTAATACTGGTACAATAGATATTATCATGTCGATAATCGTGAACGCTGTTGCCCAGCTACCAGTTAATATTCTTTGAGTGTAGTCTTTGGCGAAAATTGTCATAGATCCACCAGCTTGCTCAAAAGATGCGTTATATAAAATCATAAAGAAAGCAAAAATGATGATTGCAAACATTCTTTCTTTCGTTTGCTTCGGGTATCTTATGATTCTTGATATCAAAGTTGTAACAAATGCAATTACAGCAATTAAGATTACTGTATTTGAAGCATCATAATCTCCAAATTTTAAAAAGTTATTATTTGCAATTTTAGAAAAAGGGTCATTGATAATCCATGTTAATCCTAATGATGCAGCGATAATAATTAAAATTTTATCTAATAAGTTGAAAGGGTTAGGCTTGTCTCCTTCAAATTCAGGTGTAAAAGTTTCTTCTTTTTCATCTTCTTTGTTTTTACGATCTGGTTTTTTACCGATGTCACCAAATATTCGTTGTGCAAAATAAAATTGTATTAAACCTAGTAACATAAAGATACCTGCTAATCCAAAACCATAAGACCAACCCATTGATTCTCCAAGGTAACCACACAACATGATTCCTAAAAATGCTCCAGCATTAACACCCATGTAAAAAATAGTATAAGCCCCATCTTTCTTTTCTGGGTGCTCTTTATACATATTAGAAATTATAGAAGTCATGTTTGGTTTGAAGAACCCATTACCTATTATCAAACAACCAATCCCAATGTATAAAAAAATGTGATGTGTTTCAATTGCCATGGATACATGACCTAAAGACATAATAATAGCACCGATAAAAACAGCATTTCTGTAACCTAAATATTTATCAGCAAGAAATCCACCTAAAATAGGTGTTAAATAAACCATTGAGGTGTAAGTACCATACAACGATAAAGCTTGCGCAGAAGTCCAATCCCATCCTCCTTCACCAACAGAACTGATTAAAAATAAAACGAGTAAGGCTCTCATTCCATAAAACGAAAAACGTTCCCACATTTCCGTGAAAAATAGAATGAATAACCCTTGAGGGTGACCTAAAACAGTATTGTCAAAGATAGATACAGATTTATTTTGAGACATATTTTAATGTTTATCGTAAAAATGAAGCGTGAAGATAATAAAAAAAAGTTTGCCAGTTTGTTGATATGTTAGTGTATTGTTAATTCAAATTAAGAAATTCTTATTTTTGAGATTAAATATATGCTGTGAATGTATTTAGATTGTCATACACATAGGATTTGTAATGGTAGTAATTCAATAGTAAATTTAAGAGATTCCAATCAGGAACATCATAATTTCTATTACTCCTATGGATTTCATCCTTGGGAGATTGAAGTTAGTCAGGGTAGTTGGGATAAATTCGAATTGTATTTACAAGATAGAAAATGTTTAGCATTAGGAGAAATCGGGTTAGATAAATTAAAAGGTCCTAAAATAGAAGTTCAAACTTCAAGGCTTTATAAGCAACTAGAGGTCAACCAAACATATAACCTTCCTGTAATAATTCACTGCGTCAAATCATGGAATGAATTGAACAAAATAGCAAGAACATTCAAAAATTTCAAATGGGTGTTTCACGGTTTTAATAAAGTTTCAATTTTGGATGAAATTTTAAAAGAAGGGTGGATGATTAGTGTAGGAGCTTCTATTTTAAATAATGAAAAACTTCAAAATGCAATTCAAACGATACCTGATGAGCAATTGTTATTAGAAACTGATGATAAAGAGATGGATATTTTTGAGATTTATCAAAAGATATCCAAAATAAAAAAAATATCTTTGTCTGAATTAGAAGGAATTATTACAAACAATTTTAAATCAACCTTTAAAAAATGGCTGATTGGTTAGAAAGAACAGAATTATTAGTTGAAAAAGAAGCGTTAGATAAGTTAAAGAAATCACATGTATTAATTGTTGGACTAGGAGGTATAGGATCTTTCGCAGCTGAGTTTATAGCGCGTTCAGGAGTTGGTAAAATGACAATTATTGATGGTGATGCATTTGACCCTACAAACAAAAATAGACAATTGACAGCTTTAGATTCAACTATAGGAAAAAATAAAGCGGTTGTATTGGGAGAGAGAATTAAAGATATTAATCCTGATATTGATTTAAATATTATTCAAGAGTTTGTGTTACCAGAAAGAGTTTGGGCTATTTTGGATGAGTATAAACCTGATTATGTCATGGATTGTATTGACTCAGTTACACCAAAGTTAACATGGTTAGTCGCATGTAAACGTTTGAAGGTTAAAGTTATTTCTCACTTAGGAGCAGGAGGGAAAATGGATCCAAGTAGAGTTCAAGTAACTCAATTGAATAAGACTTACAACTGCAAATTAGCAAGTCATTTAAAGAAAAGATTGAAAAGAGAAAGAGTTAGCTCGGATAACATTAAAGCTGTTTTTTCATCTGAATTACAAGTTAAATCTTCATTGAAATTAACAGACGGATCTAATTATAAAAAATCTTTTTATGGAACAGTTAGCTATATGCCTGCTTTATTTGGTTTAGTTGGAGCAGCTGAAGTAATAAGATATTTATCTAAACATAAAAAATAAAATTAGCGAATGGCACAAAAACCATCAATTCCAAAAGGTACTAGAGATTTTTTACCTACTCAAGTTGAGCGAAGAAATTATATTTTTGACACAATTAAAAAGACATATAAAAAATATGGCTTTGCTCCAATTGAAACTCCATCTTTTGAACTATCGTCTACTTTGATGGGGAAATATGGGGAAGAAGGAGATCGTTTAATCTTTAGAATTTTGAATTCTGGAGAAAAGGTTAAAAAAGCAGATATAGAAGCTCTAAATGCTGGGAATTTACCTCGGTTTGCTAACTCGCTAGCTGAGAAAGCGTTACGTTATGACTTAACGGTTCCCTTTGCTCGTTTTGTAGTTCAGCATCAGAATGATTTATCTTTTCCTTTTAAAAGGTTTCAGATTCAACCTGTTTGGAGAGCTGATCGACCTCAACATGGAAGATATCAAGAGTTTTTTCAATGTGATGCAGATGTGGTTGGTAGTGATTCGTTGATTTTTGAAGTTGATTTTGTTTCAATGTTTGATGATGTTTTGTCTGAACTGAAAATTCCAGATTTTTCGATTTTAATTAACAACAGAAAGATTTTATCAGGTATTGCAGAGGTTACTGGTGAATCTGAAAGAATAATTGATATTACGGTTGCAATTGATAAGTTAGACAAAATAGGTGAGGATGGAGTTGTTAAAGAATTACTTGAAAAAGGAATTTCAAATCAAGCAATCGAAAAGATAAGACCATTGTTTTCTTTGACGGGGTCAAATCAAGTGAAGTTGGAAACAATGTCTCAACTTTTAGCCACAAGTGAAGAAGGTTTAAAAGGGATTGAGGAGTTAAAGTTTGTTTTAGACCAAGTTGGAGTTTTAGGCTTGAGAAATGCTAAATTAGAATTTGATGTAACTTTAGCAAGAGGTTTAAATTATTATACAGGAGCTATTTTTGAAGTAAAAGCAAATGGTGTTAAAATGGGAAGTATTTGCGGTGGAGGTAGGTACGATGATTTAACAGGTCTTTTCGGAATGTCTGGAATGTCAGGAGTTGGTATTTCATTTGGAGCAGATCGAATCTATGATGTTTTAACGGAACTTGATTTGTTTCCAAAAGAAGTTGATAAAGGGGTTAAAGTTATGTTTGCAAATTTTGGTGAGCATGAACAAGCTTATTGTATGAGACTTTTAAAACAGTTGAGAGAAGAGAATATTCCATCTGAATTATATCCATCGAAAGCTAAAATGCAAAAGCAAATGAAGTATGCCAATGAAAAAGGAGTTGAGTTTGTAGCTTTAGTTGGTGAAAATGAAATTAAAGCAGGAAAAATTCAATTGAAGGACATGTACTCTGGACAACAAAACTTATTTACAATTGAAGAATTAATAGCACATTTAAATTAAATAGAATGGAACAAGAGTTTTATACTGTTAATAAATCATGGATAACGCTTGAAGAAATTGATCATATTCTTAATCATAATGTCAAGTTAAAGTTAGGTGAAACAGCTAAATCTGCAATTGACAAATGTAGAGCTTATTTAGATGAAAAAGTTCAACGAAGTGAACGCTTAATATACGGAGTAAACACTGGATTTGGGTCTTTGTGTAATACAGCTATTACTAATAATGATTTAGAGCAATTACAACGAAATTTAGTTTTGTCACATGCCTGCGGAACAGGTGATGAAGTTCCCTCCTCAATTGTCAGAAGAATGATGTTACTTAAAATTTTAGGTTTATCACATGGGCATTCAGGAGTACAGTTAGCAACTGTGGAAAGATTGATATTTTTCTTTAACGAAAATATAATACCTCTTGTTTATCAGCAAGGTAGTTTAGGCGCATCTGGAGATTTGGCTCCTTTAGCACATTTAAGTTTACCTTTATTAGGAGAGGGTAAGGTTTATTTTAAAAATGAAAAATTAGATTCAAGAGAAGTTTTAACAACATATGGATTAGAGCCAATCATTTTAAGATCTAAAGAAGGATTAGCATTATTAAATGGAACTCAGTTTATGAGTGCTTATGCTTCATATGCTGTTTCAAAAGGATATAAACTATATAAGCAATTTAATTTAATTGGTGCACTTTCATTGGAAGCTTATGATGGTCGAACTGAACCTTTTGGTGTGTCTGTTAATGCGATAAGAAATCAAAAAGGTCAAATTGAAGTTGCTCAAGTCTTTAGAGATATTCTTGAGGGAAGTGAGATTGCAAATAAAGAGAAGTCACATGTTCAAGACCCATATTCTTTTAGATGTATTCCTCAAGTTCATGGTGCAACTCTTGATACTATAAACTACAGTGCAAAAATTGTAGAAAGAGAGGTAAATGCTGTTACAGATAATCCGACAGTTTTTCCAGATGAAGATGATGTTGTATCTGCTGGAAATTTTCACGGTCAACCATTAGCTATAACAATGGATTATTTAGCTATAGCTTTAGCTGAATTAGGAAGTATTTCTGAAAGAAGAATTTTCAAATTAATTTCAGGCACAAGAGGTCTACCTGCTTTTTTAGTTGCAAACCCAGGTTTGAATTCTGGCTTTATGATACCTCAATATACTTGTGCTTCAGTTGTTAGTCAAAATAAACAATTATGTACGCCTGCAAGTGTAGATACAATTGATTCTTCTAATGGTCAAGAAGATCATGTAAGTATGGGGGCAAATGCAGCTACTAAATTGTACAGAATTATTGATAATTTATTTACGATTCAAGGAATTGAATTGTTGAATGCTACTCAAGCTATAGAATTTAGAAGACCATTAAAGTCTTCAGAATATTTGGAAAATTTATTTGCTTCTTTTAGAGAGAAAGTACCTT
Organism: uncultured Flavobacteriales bacterium; assembly: GCA_964580965.1. GTDB lineage: Bacteria > Bacteroidota > Bacteroidia > Flavobacteriales_D > Crocinitomicaceae > CAIUKX01. Next base: position 14,207 of record CAZOLZ010000036.1, read on the forward strand.
ATGTTACTGAAGATACATATTTACATCCTTTAATGAAGAAAAGTAAAGAATTTGTTCAATCCCTCTAACTCTTTCTATAAAAAACCTTTTTGAAGATTACATGTATAAATACAATAGCCGAAGTTAACACCAGACCTTTAATTGTTGAATAGAATTGAAAGAATGAAATAGATAAATTTAGTTTCTGTTCTAAAAGTATGGTTAAGATAAAAGGTGAACTAATAATTAATATAAAGATATAAAGGTAGATTATTGTTTTTAGTATTTTAAGAAGTAGTAGCTGTAAAAGTTGCTTCTTCTTTTTTTTTGGTAATTGACTTACATAGATAATAGTCATTACTTTTTTATTTAGTTTTAGTAGGTTCGTAAATGTTTTTTTTAATGGTATAAACTCATACAATAAAATTGCACTTATTACAGGTAGAACTAAAAAAGCAATTTGTTGACCAGACATATTTTACCCTTTTATGTTTTTATAGATACGAAAACCTCTAAAAATGCTATAAGCAAATAAGAAAAACGTAAAGAATGTTCTTCTGTTTCCAGAGATTTTAGGCATCATTTCAGTCGAAATCAGTGTTACTGCTAAGCTAATACAAATTATGATTATTAAAAAAGAAAGACTGTTGTTTATGATGTTATTTTTCATAAGAAATAATATTTAAAGAAAAAATCCCGATCAAAAGTGACCGGGATTATTCTAATTATAAGATTTATTATAGTAATTTAAATGTAATTGGAACTCTGAAACGGTACGTTACAGCAACACCATTTTTCTTTGCTGCTTGCCACTTACCTTGAGTCATTTTGATTACTCGGATTGCTTCAGCATCACATTCAGGGCATCCTCTAACGCCTCTTTCAACTCTAACATCACTGATTCGTCCTTTTTTATCTACTTTAAATCCTACATAAGCTCTACCTTCTATTTGAAGATCTTTTGCTTTTTGTGGGTATTTAATTGTTGAACCTAAGAATTCATAAAATTTTCCGATTCCTCCTTCAAAAGTAGGATCTTCGTCTACGAAAGTTTCAATTACTTCTTTCGGTTTTTCAACAACAACAGGTGCTTTCTCAACAGGAGGTTCAAAAGTTTCCTCAACATCATTTGTTTCTGTTGAAGCTTTTGTATCTTCCAAATCATCTTGAATCGGTGGAGGTGTGTCAACAACCTCATCTGTTACAACCGGTTCTGTAAATTGGATAGATTTTTCCACTGGTGGTGGAGGTGGAACTTCCTCTACTGGTGGTGGCTCAACTTCATCCTCAGGAGGTGTAGCTGGTAATTCAAATTGTGTCCAATCAATTGGAGCCTCTTCAATTACTTCTTCTGGTAATGATTTCAAATATTTAGAAATACCATAGGCTACACTAATTAGAATTACAAAACCTAATAAAATATAAATTACTTTATTACTGTAGTCTTTTCTGATTTTGTAAGCACCATATTCTTTGTTTCTGTGAGCAAATATAATGTCGTTTCTTTCTGATGAAGTAACTTGCTGCCAGCTTTTAGCTGAAAAGTGTTCATACAAAGATACAAGCATTACAAGCCCTATAATTACTAGTGTTAATGCCATATTACTTGTTTAATTTAGCGTTTACTAATTCCAACTCTTCAGGCATCATTTCCACTGGAGCCATTACTCCAATTTCATTAATCCTAAGTTCATCTATCAAGTCAATAAAATTTCTACAAGTAGCCAAATCATCAGTTTTGATAAGTACTTTTAAAGCTTCATTGTTCTTCTTTAGTTCTTTGATGCTTTCCAAATATTGACTCTTTTTGATCATTTTACTATCTAGTTTAGCTTTAAGTTCTTTTTTACCAATAAGAACGAAACTATTGAGATCAGCTAATAGTTTTCTAACACCAGAATACCCAAAACTAGTCTCTTCAAGAGAGGTAGGTTTTTCTCCTTTAGCGTTGTCTTGCTTGTAAAACTCCCCTTGATAGTAAAATATACGATCATCAGATAATAAAAAGGTAATCGCATTATTTATTTTTTGTACATCTTCATCTTTAATTTCATCCTTTTGTTTAGCAGGGTATACCAAACTCATAATTTTTGGTTTGCTAAAGGTTGATGTCAAAACGAAGAATGTCAAAAGTAAGAAAGCTAAATCTACCATTGGAGTCATATCGACCCTAGTAGACCCTTTTTTAGCTCTTTTTTTACCTTTTTCTTCGTGGCCTCCGCCACTATCTCCCATATCCGCCATAATAATCTTTTATTCTTCTCCGCCTGCTTCTAATGAAGTAACGAAGTATAAGTTATTTAAATCCATATCTCTAAAAGTTTCAATAGCTTTCTTCGCATCTTTATATAACGCTTTACTATCTACTTTTAGTACAAATTTTGGTTTAAAATCATTCATTTGTGCATCTGAGTTTCTCATTAATGCTTCTTCATATTTGATTTTACCCTCAGCTAACCCTTCAATGTGACCGAACTTTATCCAATCTCCCAATTGATTATCTGTAGAATCTGTTGGGATAGTAGTCATTGCTTTTTTACGTTCTTCACCTTCCAAGTTTAATAACTGTGGTAACTGTTGAATTTTACATCCAAAACTTGTCATCAAGCTAAACTCTTTCATTTGCTTTTCTGTGAAACCAACTTTATACTTTCCTGCCATGTTACGAAGCAAACTTTTCTTTGCTTCAAGACCTCCGGTATAATTATAAAAAATTCTACCTTCTGTGTCTACAGTAACTTGTATCATATTTTTAGGAACTTCTTCACTGGCAATACTCGAAGGAGTATCAATAATAACAGGTTCATCAGTTCTAAAGTTCGCAGCAAGCATAAAGAAAGTTACAAGAAGGAACGCCAAATCCACCATTGGTGTCATATCAATTGTTGGAGATCCTTTTGGTCCTTTAACTTTTGCCATTTTCTTGTTTTTTTCAGTTTAAAATTGACCTTATTTTTCTGACGCTGTAAAGTCTTGTACAATTGTAAAAGCAGCCTCATCCATACTATTTGTCAATTGATCAATTTTAGTAGAGAATAAGTTGAAGAAAATAATAGCTAATGTAGAACCTAAGATACCTAAGAAAGTGTTAATTAATGCTTCAGAGATACCTGTTGCTAATTGTGACGTATCAGGTGCACCACCAGACATTGCAGCAAATGAACGAATCATACCTAATACCGTTCCAATCAATCCGATTAGTGTAGAAACTGAAGCTGCAGTTGATAGAATAACTAAGTTTTTCGATAACATTGGCATTTCTAAAGCTGTTGCTTCTTCTAATTCTTTTTTCAATGACTCAATTTTTTCATCTTTCGTCATATCTGTTTCATTTTTGATATGTTCATATTTAGTCAATCCAGCATGAACAACATTCGCTAAAGATCCTTTTTGAGTATCACACTCTTCTTTTGCACTAGCGATATCATTATTACTTAAATGTTCTTTCATTTTTAAAACAAAAGTTTTTAAGCTTCCTTTACCTTTAGCTTGTCCCAGGTTAACAAATCTTTCTATTACAAAAGTTATTACTACAATGTTTGTAGCTAATAAGAAAGGTACAATTAATCCCCCTTTGTAAATAATACCTAAATAATCTCCCTCGATTGGATCTCCATTTTCTTGGAAGTGAGAAGGATCTCCGAATATAAATTTATATACTAAGAAACCAATTACTAAAGATAATGCGATTGCTAATGCTGCTACTAATGAAGAAAATCCTCCTGCAGGCTTTTGTTGTGTACTCATAATTAGAATTTTTATATTTTATTTAAATTACCGTGCAAACTTAACAAAAAGGATTTAATACAAAAAAGAAAAATGTGTAAAAAAGGTTCTATTTTTATTCACATGTTTGATTTTTGTTGTAATCAGTCTTAATGTTAAATTAAGGTTAAGGGGAGTTAATTTTTTATTAACGTTAGAACACTTTAGTATAAGAGGACAAGCATAGATTTTATATCTCCATACAACTGAATTAATTTGTTTTTAATTTGAAACCTTAGTTCTTGTTTATCTTTTTCGTTTTCTATTTTGTCAGATTCGTATAAGTCAATCAAAGTAGAAATGGATGTAGCATTAAGGTTGTGTAAAGAAGCTTTTAGTTTATGTATAAACTGATTGTATTCTTCTAAATTGAATTCGCTTTTGAGTTCTAATATTTCTCTATCATCATCAATGATTTTTAAAAAAAGTGTCAACATTTTCTTGGTAAAATTCATATCGTTGTTACTTAACTTCATTAAGTTGGAAATATCGAATAACTTTTCTTTTTTTATATTTGATTTTTGAGTGTGTTTATGTATTAATTCGATTAACTTTTCTTCTTTAAATGGTTTTGTTAAATAATCTGACATGCCAGAGTCAATACATTTTTTGATTTCAGATTTTAAAGTCTTTACAGAAAGACCTATTATTGGTGGAGGAGAGGTAAGTTCTTTGATGATGATTTTTGTAGCTTCAAGTCCATTCATTATTGGTAGTTGAAGGTCCATAAGTATTAGGTCAATTCTTTTTAATGTTTTTACTTTTTCTAGAGCTTCTTTTCCATTAATAGCAATTTCGCATGAAATGTTTTGTCTTTTAAAAATGTTTTTTAAGATCTCGATATTCATTTCGTTATCCTCAACAATTAAAATTTTAAGGTTCGGATTTAGTTTTAGTGCATTAGCCGTTTGAGTTTTATCTTGAGTTTGAATGTTATTAATTTTTTGATAAGGAATTTTAATGTCAATTAAAATCTCTAGGTTGCTGTTTTGTTTTACACTAAAAAATCCACTAAGTAATTTGGTTAATTTTTTAGGGAGTAAAAAATTGAAATCAGAATTATCTTCTAAATTAATAGAATTGAAATTGGATGTTGAATCTGCTTTGTTTTCAGGGCTGAAATTTTTTGAGTTTGATATTTTAATTTCAAGAAATTTACTGATGTCTTTTTCAGTTGTGTTCAATTCAATGTCAACTGTTTTTTGATATGAATTTCGGATGATGTAGTTAAGAGAATGGCTTATAATTTGAATTAATTTATTTTTATCAAGGTTAATGAAAATATTGTTTTGTATCTCTGATGATATTTTCAGTGTGGTATGGTTTGTAGTTGTTTGATTTTTAAGAGAGTCTTTGATTTCGTTTAGAGTTATATATGGATTGAAATCTTCATTTTTAATGGTAGTTTCACTAGTTTCTATTTTTGATAAATCCATTATAGAGTTTGAAATCGATAATAAGTTACCAGAAGCTTTTTGTATGTTATTAATAATTTCAAGCTGCCTTGAGTTGAGATTTGTTTTTTTTAACTCATTGGTCATTCCTAAAATTCCATTTAGAGGGGATCTAATTTCTTGACTTAAGCTTATTAAAAAAAGCTCTTTTTCTTCATGGTTCATGAATTGTTTTTTTTTATTTCCTTCAAGAGGTTGTATATTTTAGATTTACTGATATCTAATTTTCTCGCAGTTTTAATAACATTATTGTTATTTAAAGAGAGTTGTGATAAAATGATTTCTCTTTCATATTCTTTCATTGTTTTTTCTTCAAAAGCAAGTACTGGAGATTTTTCAATGCTATTTATCTGAATTTGTTCTGCTGTTATTGTATTTTCAAATGATAAGAGGCAGGCAAGGTCTATAATAGATTTTAGTTCTCTCACGTTTCCAGGGAAACTATATTTTAATAATTTAGATTTTGCATCTTGAGTAAGTGTGATTTTATTTAAATTATTTTCTTTACAATATTCTGATATGAAGTGTTTAGAAAGAACCAGAACATCGTTACCTCTATCTCTTAAAGGAGGGAGTTCTATTGGAAGACCTTGTATTCTATAATACAGATCCTCTCTAAAGTTTCCGTCTCTAACTTCTTTTGCTAAGTTCTTATGTGTTGCTGTTATTATTCTTAAATTGAGTTTAATACTTTTAGAACTTCCTATCCTTGTTATTTCTTTTTCTTGAATTGCTCTAAGGAGCTTGCTTTGAAATTGTTGGTCGATATCTGCTATTTCATCAAGAAAGATTGTTCCGTTATTTGCTTCTTCGAATTTACCTTTTTTTGTTGTGTGAGCTCCTGTGAAGGCTCCTTTTTCATGTCCAAAAAGTTCACTTTCAATTAATTCAGATGGGATTGAGGACATGTTAATAGCAATAAAAGGTTTTGTTTTTGATTCACTATTGTAATGTATTGCTTTTGCAATTAATTCTTTACCAGTCCCTGTTTCTCCTGTTATTGAAACGTTGATTTTTGATGAAGCTGCCTTGTTGATCAGAGTAAATATGGGGTCTAAAGAGGGTGAGTTGCCAATTATTAGGTTGGAGGCTTTGTATTTATTTTCTATTTTATTTTTTAAACTTTTAACTTCTGATTTAAGTTTTAAAGTCTCGTTTAATTTGTTTAATGATATGTTGAGGAATTCAATGGTGTTATTATCTTTAAAAATGTACTCATATGCACCAGCTCTTATTAAGTCGAGTGCTTTTTGAATTTCACGTTGACCACTAATGATAAATATAGGTATCTCTGGAGCAATTTTGTGTATTTTTTTAAAAAGATCCTCGCCAGTCATTCCAGGCATGTTTATATCAATAGTTATTATTTCTGGATTTAGGTGAATGTTTTTGATGCATTCACTTGCTTTTTTGTACCAATAAACTTTGTAGTTAAGATTGAGTTCTAAATGGTATTTTAAATACTCACCATACCATTCATCATCTTCAATAATGAAAATTGTTTTAATCATTTAGATTTTATCTTTTTGTCAAAAATAGATATAAATTTTAAACGTGCAAGAATTTTTTTCCATATTTTGGAATTGGATAGATGTGTCTAATTTTCTATTTATAATCGTTTTTGTTATCTAATATTTAAAGCTTTTTAAAAGATTGTTCTGATTATGGTTACAGTTTTTGTTGTGTCCAAAAAATGGAAAACTGAAAATTGTTGATAGGTTGTAAATGTCTGTTTATTAGTGTTTTGTTTTTTTGGCACGATTTTAATAATAAAATCGCGTTGCTAATAAAATAACTATGAATTTTTTAAAGTCGTATTCACTTTTTTTCTCCTTATTTCTTTCTTTAAGTTTGTACGCTCAAAATACTGTTTCAAGCGGTGATTGGTCTAATTCTAGTGTCTGGGATTCACCCTCAGTACCCTCATCAACTATTACAAGTGGTAAAACAATTGTTATAGGTGCTGGTGATACGATAATTTTAGATTCCAAATTAACGGTTAGGTCTGGAGCAATTCTTCATGTTTATGGTGTTTTGGAGGTTGTTTCAAGTTTAGGTGTTGAGTTTTTTAACGGTAGTGAGATATATGTAGGTAGTTCAGGTGTTTTAAAAACAACTTCAGGTTCAGCGAAAAATAATTCTGATAATTTTATAGTTGATGGTGCTTTTGTTTGTACTGGAGATTATGAAGCTGGTGCAGGTTCAGTCATGGAAGGAGATGGTGATGTTCAGGTCCAGGGAACTTTAACAGCAACAGGTGGAGCAACTATCATGGGGCAAACTGGTGGTTGTTCAGGTTGTAATTTAAATTCTTCTGGTGTTGTTAATTCAGGAATTTATGTAGAAGATTTTTCGAACGATACAGGTGCTGGATGGACTGAAGGAGTTAATACGACAGCTAGTGATGGTAATTGGTCACTAAGTATAGTTGGTTCACCAGATCTTTCTACAGCTAATAATTACGCAAAATCAAGAGATGGTATTTTTGAATGGTTAAATTTATCAGGTGATTCGAATAATAAGGTAGATTGGTTGAGTAAGCCGATTTTAGGTGATTATAAGAATGTGTCTATATCTTTTGATTACTTTGTTTATTCTCAATCATGTGATGCATCATTAAGTTTTTATTACAGACTAGATGGGGGGAGTTGGGTTCTTATCAGTGATGTTTCAGATAGTGGTTCTGCAGCTTTGTTGTCTGGTAGTATTAATGTGGAAAATTTGTCTTTTTCTACCTCTGTTGAGTTGAAGGTTTCTGGTTACACAGGTGGGTGTTTGGATTCATACTGTGTTATTGACAATGTTGTTGTTAATGGTATTGAAAGAGTTTATATAGCTACTTGGACAGGTTTAGTTGATTCGGATTTTAATAATCCATCAAATTGGAGTATAAATTCAGTTCCTGTAGATTCTATGACAATTGTTATACCTCAAACTCCTAATCAACCTGTAATTAATCAGGATTATACATTTGAGAAGTTAACAGTTAATGCTTCTGGTTTATTAAATGTTGGTTCAGGAAATTTTACAGTGAACCAAGATTTTAGTTTGAAAGGAGGGGTAGAATTAAATGGTGGTTCAATACAGGTTAACGGTGATGCTACAATTGATGATTTAACTGCTTCTATCGATTTTTTGAATCCTTCTTCAGTTTTAGAATTTAAAGGGAGTGTTAATTCATTAAATGTTTATGATGGTTTGTCTGGTTCAATCAAGTATAGTGGTGCAAATCAGGATGTTGTTAGTTCGGATTATTATAATTTGATTGTGTCAAATGTTGGTACCAAGAGTGTTGTTTCGAATTTAACTATTAATGGTGATTTAACAGTCGGGACTTCTCCAGGAACTGATTCGGGATGTGTATTTGACTTCAATCAGTTTGAATTAACAATCGCGGGTAACATAACAGAGTTAGTTGATGATGGTTTAGATTTTACAGATATTAACTCTAGTGTTGTTTTTTCTGGGAATACTGTTCAGTATGTTAGTTTAATGGATAGGGTGGTCTTGTATGATTTTGCTAATGTAACTGTTAGTAAAGGTATGAATGATATTATTCTAAATTCTGATTTAACAGTAGGGAATCAATTAACTTTAGATAATGGTATAGTAAATTCTAATGGAAGTAGTTTTAGTTTTTTACCTAATGCAACCGTAATAAATGCTTCAGATGCTAGTCATATAAATGGGAAGATTTCTAAAACGACTGAGTCAACTTCAATGTTTACATTCCCCTCAGGTGATGGTTTACTGTATAATCCTATTTCAATAACACCAAATTCTATTAATTCTACACTTTGGGATTTGGAGTATTTTAATACAGGTTATTCTAGTCAAACATTTAGTTTGAATTCAGACTTAGATAGTGTTTCAAGTGATGAGTACTGGGAGTTAGATCGTGTTTCTGGTTCAGCAGATGCTATTGTTGAATTGTATTGGAATTCAACAGATAATATCACTAATCCCTCATCGCTTGTTGTTGCGCACTTTGATGGTGTAAATTGGGAGATGATTCCTTCTTCTGTTGACGGCACAAGCCAATCTGGTGTTTTGAGATCAACGGGGCCTGTTAGTTCTTTCAGTCCATTCACTTTTGGTCAATCAGCCGGTGCGAACCCCTTACCTGTAAAGTTGACTAATTTCTACGGTGTTAATCAAAATTCTACCAATAATTTACTTTGGGAGGTAGAGTCGGAAGATGAATATTTTTATGCATATGTATTAGAGCGCTCAATAAATGGTTTTGATTTTCAACCTGTATTCACTCAATATCCTAGTTTAAATTCTATAAATGAAAAATATAGTTTTTTAGATAGGTCATTTGATAATGGAGTGAATTATTATCGATTAAAACTATTGGATATGGATGGGACGATAAGTTTTTCAAAGATTATAAGTATAAATAATACTTTAGATTCTACGGGAAATATCCATTTTTATAACATTTTAGGTCAACAATCAGACGTTAATTCAAATAATCAATTAATTATTACAATTGATCAAAATGGTTCTGTTTCAAAGCGTGTAAATGTTGGGTTTTAATTTTTAAAATGGAATAATTCCATTTTTTGGAAAGTTTTATTTACACTTAAAATTCTAAACTCCTGATCTATAACTACTTTTTTTTTAGGAATATTTTTTGTAATTTAATTATTGTCTTAAAACAGCCGTTATGGAAACTTTAAATAAAACATTACAAATTATAAAGATTTCATTTTTGTTATTATTTGTTCCTCTCAAATGTTTTTCTCAAACATCAACTATTAATGGCGATTGGGATAATAATGCAACTTGGGGAGGGGTGACTTACCCAGATTACAATATGGGTTCTGGTGATGTAGTAACGATTGCTGCGGGAGACACCGTGACATTAAATCAAGAATTAGATGTTCGATCAGGATCTACTTTGAATATTTATGGATATTTAATTGTTACCCATGCAAACGGAATTACTTTTTACAATGGTTGTAATGCTACTATTCATACAGGTGGTACTCTAGAATGTGAGACAGGTGTAACAAATAATAATGCCTCAGGAATTACTGTCGATGGTACACTTCTTTGTTTGGGTGATTACACTGCTGGTACAGGTTCCGTTATGGCGGGTGATGGAGCTATTCAAGTGCAGGGAACACTTACCGTTAGTGGTTCAGCTGATGTAATGGGGGTTACAAATCCTGGGTGTAATGCTTGTAATGTTACAGAGGCAGCAGGTATTACCAATGCTGCATTGTATGAAGAAGACTTTTCTAATGATGCAGGTAATGGGTATTCTAATAATGTTCTTACTGATCCAACCGATGCTAATTGGACCCTAACACTTGTTGGAACACCTGATGTTTATGGTTCTAATGATCATTGTCAAGTGCAGTCTGGTACTCTAGAATGGAAAGACAATGCATGCTATTCAGGAGAATATGTTGAGTTTTATTCAGCAGAAATTAGCGGAGCTTACAATGATGTTTCGATAGATTTAGATTACTATGTTAACGACGCAAGTTGTTATTACGGTGAAAACGCCAACTTGACATTCTATTATAAAGTTGATGGTGGTAG